>JAPLOE010000279.1 GCA_026692705.1 Planctomycetota bacterium | reverse complement strand
CTGCGCCGCACGGGCGCCGACGCGACCGCGCTGGCGGCGCTGCGCGAGAAGCCGGAGACGAAGGAGATCGTCGACGAGATCTGCAGCTCGCGACGCGCTTCGGCGTGCTGACCGACACGACCGCGTTCCTCGCGCTCGAGGGCACGGCGCTGGGCAACGCGAGCGAGATCGCGGCGACGACCGAGCGCCTGGGCTTCGACAACGCCTCGTGCCGCACGGGGCTCGACGGCGTCGCGCTGCAGCAGAACGTCGCGCTCAACCGCTCGCAGGGCTGGGCCAACTTCGGAAACGTGCTCTACAACTCCGCGGGCGAGCTCGTGGACAACGCGACGGTGCAGACGTTCGCCGGGCGCACGTTCTTCCGGCGCGGCCTGCGCTGGATCGATGGCGAACTCGCGCTGGAGGGCGCGAACAAGGAACCGGATCGCACGGTGACGCTCGGAACGCCGGAATACGACGCGCTCGTCGAGGAACTGCGTGCTGCGGGCAACGCGGCGCAGCTCGCGGTCGGGGGCGACGTGCTCCTGCGCCACAAGGGCCAGACGGTGCTCGTGGTCCGCACGGGTTGTTAGGCTCTGGCCTCCGATCCGCATGGCACGCCAACGCACGATCTGCGTCGTCGAGGATGACCCGGGCATCCGGCGAGGGCTCGTCGACAGCCTCGAATTCGCGGGATTTCGCGTGCACGCCTGCGCCGACGGTGCGTCGGCGCGGCGCACGCTGGCGCTGGCGGAGCTCGACCTCGTGCTGCTCGACGTCGTCCTGCCCGGGCTCGACGGCATCCAGTACCTGCCGGAGCTGCGTGCGGTGCGGCCGACGTTGCCCGTGATCCTCGTCACGGCGCGTGGGGCGGAGGAGGATCGTGTGCGCGGGCTGCGCAACGGCGCGGACGACTACGTGGTCAAGCCCTTCAGTTTCCCGGCGGAAGCGCGCACTTCGACCGGCGCGAGGTCGTGCTCGAGAGTGGCGAGACGCGCGCGCTGACCGAACGCGAGGCGGAGCTGCTCGCCTACCTGGCGCGCAACCACGGACGCGCGATCGAGCGCGAGGAACTCCTGCGCTCGGTGTGGGGGCTCGATCCGCGTGGCCTCGACACGCGCACGGTCGACATGGCGGTCGTGCGGCTGCGCGAGAAACTTGGGCCCGGTGGCGCGGAAATCGTGCGCACGGTGCGGGGCAAGGGTTACCTGCTCGGCGAAAGCGCGAAGGTCGAGCGATGAAGGCCCAGCGCCGTCCCTTGCTCGCGCTGTACGCGCTCGGCAGCGTGATCGCGATCACGGCGCTGGCCGTCGTCACGGTCGTCGTGCTGCGCCAGCAGGAACGGCATGCGCGTGCGGTGGCCGAGGCGTTGCACCAGGAGGACGTGCGCACCGCGTTGTGGCGCATGGAGACGCGGCTGGGTTCGTTGCTCGCGATGACGACCGGTGTCGCCGCGCAGACTCCGCCGGCACCGGGCACCTACGTCTGCAACAGGATCGAGCCGGGCCTGAACTCGATGCAGCAGGCGGAAGCGCCGTCGGCGATCCGCCAGCAGGCGCTGATCGAGGCCGCCGATCTCGCGTTCGTCGGTTGCAACATGCAGGCGCCGCAAGCCAACGCGCCCACGCTTTCGTGGACCAACCCCAACCAGCAGGCGCTCGACAACCGTGGCGCCGAACGCAGCGCGGACGAGTTCGAGCGGCGCGGCAACTCCAACCTGTCGCAGCAGGTCGCCGTGCAAGGCGCCGATGGCCAACGCGAGCCGGGGCTGCTCGTGGGGCCGCTTGCGACGTGCTGGGACTCGAGTGGCGAGGAGCTCGCGCTCGATTTCGCGCGTCGCATCGAAGGTCCCGGGGGCGCGAGCCACGCGAGCTACCGCATCGAGTGGGACGAGCTGTCGGGGCTGTTGCTCGCGGAAATCGCCGACCTTTTCCCCACGGCGCGGCTCGAGCCGATCGAGGAGAGCGGCGCGGCGAAGGATGACCGTGCGCAGCGGCTCGCGGCCATTCCGGCGCGGCTGCTGGTGCCGCCGCCGTTGCCCGCGACGGATCTTCCGCGCGACCACGTGTGGGCGCTGGGTGGAGCCTGGGCCGCACTCGCGTTCGCGCTCGCCGTCGGCGGCCTCGCGCTGCGCTCGAGCTATGCGTGGGGCGATCGCCACCGCCGCTTCACGCACGCGGTGACGCACGAGCTGCGCACGCCGCTCACGACCTTCCGCATGTACAGCGAGATGCTCGCGCGCGGCATCGTTCCGACGGCGAAGCAGCCGGAATACCTCGCGACGCTCGAGACCGAGTCGGCGCGGCTCGCGCGGCTCGTGGACAACGTCCTGCGGTATTCGCGCATCGAGGACGGTCGCGGTTCCGTGCCGCGCACGCGGATGGTGGCGAGCGAGCTCGTGCAGCGCTGCGTGCCGGAGCTCGCGCGGACGTGCGCGGCCCATCAGGCCCAACTCGAGGTCGAGGAGCCCGACGACGGATCGGCGGTGCTCGTGACCGATGCCGATGCGGTGCTGCAGGTGCTCTCGAACCTCGTCGAGAATGCCTGCAAATACGGACGCGCCGAAGGCAGAGAGCTCGCGCCCATCCGCTTGCGTGTCGCGCGTGACGCGGCCTCGTTGCGCCTCGAAGTCAGCGATGAGGGGCCGGGCGTGCCGAAGGCCGTCGAGTGCGCGATTTTCGAGCCCTTCGACCGCGGCGGACGCGATTCGGCGGACCGTTGTCCGGGTGTTGGACTGGGACTCGCGCTCTCTCGCGCGCTCGCTGTCGAGCTCGGCGGAACGCTGGAGCTCGTGCCGGGCGCTCGCGGCGCGACGTTCCGCCTCACGCTTCCGCTCGCGAGCTGATCGCGGGCGCCGGGATTGACAGGCGGCGCTATCCGTCGCTTGCTTGGAACTCGTTCTCTTCCCGAATCGAAGGTCCCGAGCATGCTCGCACTCGTCGCCTCGTTCCTGTTGTCCCTCGTCGCCTCCACTGCCGACGTCGCCGTGCCGAAGTTCGGCGCCGCGGACGTCGCGCAGCTCGAATGCGCGATCACCAAGGTCGAACCCCAGGAATGGGGCACGCTGCTGCAGGTCGAGGTGCGCAGCCCGACGGCACTCGCGGCGGAACCGCTCGCGTTCGATGTGGTCGCGAAATCGTCGAAGAAAGGGGTCGAGCTCGCGCCTGAGCGCATCTGGCGCGTCGATTTTTCCTACGTGGGCCGTTTCGGGCGGCCCGCGCCCGTCAAGGGGAAGGAGCGTTATTGGCTGCACACGCGGCTGCTCGCCGCGGACGTGAAGTTCGAAGTGCGCGTCGGCGAAGCGAGCTTCTTCACGGGAGCGGCCGCCGCGAAACCGAAGTTCGAACTCTCCAAGCCTTCGCGTGTCGACGTTCCGGGCTACGACAGCACACCGCACGCGGCGACGGCGTTCCACGTCTCGCAGACGTCGGGCCTCGATCTCGACCTCGTGTTCCGCGCGAGCTTCACGGCGCCGCGCGATCAGGACGCGCTCGTGGGCGTGCGCGTTCGCTCCGGTGTCGAGCGAGAGTGGATCCTGTCGGAGCTCGCGTCCTCGCTGCGTTTCGATCTCGAGGCGGGCAACGCGGCGACGAACGTCGAGAAGCTCGAGCTCGTCGACTGGTGCTACGTGGCACCGACCGATGCGAAGGCGGATGAGCGCGACTTTCGCGCGTGGTACGACGACTGGGTGAGGTGGGAGGGAACTCCGCCGGCACTGACGGGCCGTTTTCGCTACGTGCTGGAAGCGAGTGACGCGAAGTGGCGATTGCAGGGAACGCTCAAGAGCACCGCGAGTGGTTCCGTGGCCGTGACGATCGAGTCGCCGCCCGCGGGCGCGAAGCTGGCGTCGCTCGAGAACCTGATCGTCAAGGCGTGGGACGAGATGGTGAAGCCGCTGCGCCGCCCGACGGCCGACGAGGTGCTCGCGAACACGAAGTTGCGCCGCGTTTCCCAGTCGGCCTGGCAGGTTGACGGACCGGGCTGGTCGGGCGAGCGGGCGGGCACAGGCGCCGATTTCCTGCCGAATTTCAGCGTGCGCGGCGGGGCGATCGTGGCGAGCGGGGCCGGCAAGGACCTCGCGGACCTGACGTGGACGACGCGCCGCCTGCAGCGCGGCTGGTTCGTCGAGCGCCGCATCAACGAGATCGGCCAGTTCGAGGAGACGTTCGACTACGGCGAGCTCGCGGACGTGCCCGTGCCGCGCTCGTGGAGCCGGCGCTTCGGCGAGGTCGGCGGATTGGGGAGCAGTTTCACTTCACTCGAGCTCTCGGACCTTGCGCTCGCGGACAAGCCGGCGGAACGCAAGCCGCCGGCGAAGCCGAAAGGGCCGGGCGCGGAGGCGCTGCGCGCCGCGTGGGACTTCGGATACCGCTATCCGCGCAAGGCGCTCGCGCTCGAGGCGGAATTCGAAGCCGAAGTCGCGACGACCGACCGCATCTGGCAAGGGCTCGCGAAGTTCGAGGGGCACGTGAAGCTCGCGGGGTACGACGGCTTCCTGTGCGACGCCGACGGTTGGGACAGTTACGCGGTCACCGTGCGCGCGAAACTCCCCGAGATCACGCACGGCCTCGTCGCCGGCGCGTTCGAGGACCGCCTGCGCCTGTGGGCCGGGCGCGACTTCAACGGCCGCAACGACTTCGACGTCGTGTTTGCGGGCGCGACGATCGCTGCGCCGGCCGCGGGCGGCGAGATCGAAGTCGACAGCGGGCCGTTCTCCGCCTACCTCGTGCGCGAAGGTCGCATCATCGGGCGCCAGTACCGCTCCGGCGGCTGGCAGCGCTTCACGTGGAGCCGCGTGGGCGAGGCGTGGCTCGTCACGGGCGCGCAGGCGGGCACGGAGGACCTCAAGGCGAAGTTCGCGCGCGTGGCCGATCAATACGTGCCCGTGGAGCTCGAATTTGCCGGCGTTTTCGGGCCGAATTGGGGTCCCGAGCGTTTCGTGCTGTCGAAGGTGACGCTGCGCTAGCCGAACGGGTCGTCAGGATTGCCGACGGTGCGCGTCGTCCGGGTTGCCGAGGGCGTCGAGCAGCTCGCGCGGCTGGATCGGCTTGCCGAGCACGCCGTCCATTCCGGATTCCTCGCAGCGCCGGCGATCCTCGACCAGCACGCTCGCCGTCAGCGCGACGATGCGCACGCGCGCGAGGCCGCTCGACTGCTCGGCGCGCCGGATCTCGCGGGTCGCCTCGAAGCCGTCCATCTCGGGCATGTGGCAGTCCATGAGCACGAGGTCGAACGGCTGCTCGCGGCACAGTCGGATCGCCTGTGCCCCGTGGTCGGCGACGGTGACGATGCAGCCCATGCGCTCCAGCAGCTTGCGCGCGACGACCTGGTTGACGCGGTTGTCCTCGACGAGCAGCACGCGGCGCACGCTTGCGAGCGCGGGCCCCGCAGGTTCCGGACGCGCGTGCGGCAGCGGTGCGACCGGATTGGGGAGGGTCGTGTTCGGAGTCTCGAGCTTGAGCGCGCGCTGCACGGCGAGGCGCAGGGCGTCGCGCCGCACGAGCGGTCGCGCCAGCAGCGTGGCACCCGTTCTCGGTTCGGCCGGAGCCCCGCGCGCCGTCATGCCTGGTGCGGCGACCTCGATGCGCGGCAACGCGCGGAAACGCTCGTCCTCGCGCAGGCTGTGGCCCAGCGTCGTGCCGTCGGCCAACGCGAGACGCGGGTCGACGACGAGCAGCCCGACCGGCCGCAAGTGCGAGTCGCGAGCGGCGAGGCGCGTGAGCACGCCCTCGGCGTCACACTCGACGTCGCACACCGCGCCAAGGTGCTCGAGCTCGCGCGCGAGCAGGCTCCCGGAGAGCGCGTGCGGATGGCCGATCACCACGCGCTGACCGGCGAGCGGCTGCGCGGGCGCGTGCTGCGGCGCGAGCGCGACCGGCAGCGGAACGCGGAACCAGAAGGTCGAGCCGTTGCCGGGCTGGCTGTCGGCGCCGAGCGTGCCGCCCATGAGCTGCACGAGCTGGCGGCAGATCGCGAGGCCGAGGCCCGTGCCGCCGAAGCGCCGCGTCGTCGACGTGTCGGCCTGCGTGAACTTGTCGAACAGGCGCGGGATGTCCTCGGGCGCCATGCCGACGCCGGTGTCGGTGATGCGTGCGTAGAGCTCCGTGCGCCCGCCGTCGAGGCCGTGCGCGCCGAGATCGACGTGCACGTGGCCCCGTTCGGTGAACTTGACCGCGTTGCCGACGAGGTTGAGCAGCACCTGGCGCACGCGGCCGGGGTCGCCGAGCACACGCTCGGGCACCTCGGGCGAGACCGACGTGACGAGCTCGATGCCGCGCTCCTGCGCACGGCTGGCGAGCAGCACGCTGACCTCCTCGACGGCGCGGCGCGGCTCGAATTCCGTGCGCTCGAGCACCAGCGCACCGGCCTCGATCTTCGACAGGTCGAGGATGTCGTCGAGGATCGAGAGCAGCGCGTGGCCCGAGCCCTCGATCGTGCGCACGAACTCGCGCTGCTCGTCGTCGAGCCGCGTGTCGAGCAGCAGGTGCGTGAAGCCGAGCACCCCGTTCATCGGCGTGCGGATCTCGTGGCTCATCGTCGCGAGGAACTCGCTCTTGGCGCGCGTGCCGCGCTCGGCGGCATCCTTGGCGCGCTCGAGCGCCTCTTGCGCGTGGCGGCGTTCGGTGATGTCGGTGATGAAGCCGTGCCACAGGATCGAGCCGTCGGCCTCGCGCTCGGGCACCGAGCTGCCCATCACCCAGCGCACTCGCCCGTCCTTGTGCACGACGCGGTATTCGTCGCGCCACTGCGTCAGGTCGCGCGCGGACTCGAGGATGCGCGCGCGCACGCGGTCGAGATCGTCGGGATGCAGCACGCCGAACACGGGCGTCGCGTCCTCGCGCACTTCGGCCGGCGCGACGCCGTAGATCTGGCGGATGCCTTCGCTCGCGTAGGGGAAGTGCGAGCTGCCGTCGACGCGCAGGCGGAACTGGTAGACGACGCCGGGAACCTGCGAGGAGATCTTCTCGAGGCGCTGCGCCATCTCGCGGAAGTGCGCGGCGGCGTTGCGGGCCTCGGAGACGTCGCTCTGCACGACGATGCGCCGCGCGAGGCCTTCGACCTCGAACGGCACGACGGTCGTGAGCCGGTGGTGGACGCGTGCGTCGCCGCCGAGCTCGCGCACCTCGGCCTGCCAGGTCTCGCCGGCGCGAATGCGCGCCTCCATGCCGTCCCAGAACTCGCGCGGGTGCAGGCCGGAGCCGAGCACGAGCCCCTCGGTACCGAGCACGCTCTCGCGCGGCTTGCCCAGCGCCTCGCACAGCTGCGCGTTGGCCTGCAGCACGCGGCCGGACTCGTCGGTGATCGCGACCAGCGCGTGGTGCTCGATCGCGCGGCGGTAGATCTCGAGCTCGAGCCGAGCGCGTTCCGCTTCCTCGGTGCGCCGACGCAGCTCGCTCTCGGCCGCCTCCGAACGCCGCTGCAGCGAGCGCGCGAGGGGCAGTGACACCATCGCGACGGCCGCGCTCAGGAGCAGCGCATCGACCAGCCCCTCGACCGCGGGATGCGCGTCGGGCGGCACGATCGACGGCAGCACGAACATCACGGCGAGCTCGGCGACGAAGACCGTCGCGAGCACGCGCAAGGCGAAGCCGCGGAGCGAGCCGGGGCTCGGCGACCCGGAGGTCGCTTTCGAAGTCGTGGGGGTCGAGGGCATCGAGAGGGGGGTAGCGCGGGAAGCGCCGGGCTCGCTATCGGCCCGCGACCCGCGGCCGCTGCACTTCTGTCAGGGTTCGCTCGGGTCCTCGCCGCGAGCAATTTTTCGCGCCGCACCCCCGGGCCGGAATTTCGCTGCACTGCGTAACGCCGCCCCGCGCTTGCGGATCGCCTCTCTTGGTCCCCGTCCCGGCCGCGTGCGTGCCGCGAACTCCAGCGCTCGGCTGGGACGGCTCCATCCCTCAGAAACGGCCTTCACGACCCTGCCAGGGCCGGTTGCGGCCTGCCCCGATCTCCCCTGCCGGACTCCGACGATGACCCCTACCCTCCTCCTTGCCCTGCTGGCCCAGCAGGCGGCGCAGCCCGCCGCCGAGCTCACGCCGTTCCCCGCCAACGACCCCAACGCCGTGCAGTCCCTGCCGGTCGAGCTCGACGACTCGGTGCCGCTGCCGATTCCGGCGGTGTTCGAGCCGGGTCCCGACGGCGACCGCCTGGTCGAGCCCGCCAGCGGCGACCCGTTCTTCCTGTCGTTCACTGCGGGCGACTACTTCCCGCCCAAGGGCGAGCGCATCGACCCCGAGCTGCTGAGCCAGCTGCGCTCGCGCTGGAACGACGGCCGTCCGACGCAGGAAACCTACGCGTTCGTGATGTTCGAGCGCCGCATCACGCCGGCGCGCCTCGACGCACTGCGTTCGCTCGGCGTCCGCGTGCTCGAGTTCCATCCGCACTACTCGATGAAGGTCGCGCTGACGCCCGCGCTCGTCGACGCGGTCGCGGCGCTCGACTTCGTGCGCTGGATCGGTGTCCCGCGCCGCGCGCAGAAGGTGCACCGCGCGATGGGGGAGGCGTTCGCCAGCCTGCGCCCCGGTGAGCTCGCCGAGGGCTACATCAGCGTGTTCGATTCCGACCTGTGCGCCGATTCGACTTGGCGCGCCGTCGGCACGCTCGAGCAGGGCGGTCCGGACGGCGTGACGCGCATCGACGATCCCGCGCGCCTGCCGAAGGTCTGGATGTCCAACGGCTGGCAGCAGCGCGAGCTCGAGGCGCTCGGCCTCGAGGTGATGGAGTACGTCGACTCGATCCGCGCCTTCCGCGTGCGTTTCGCGCCGGCGCAGGTCGAGCTCGCGGCAGAGCTCGATTTCGTGCAGTTCATCGAGCCCCACGGCACGCCGAAGCTGCAGCACGACGAGTCGATGCCGATGGTGCTCGCCGACTACACGCGCCGCTTCTACCCGGGCGCGACCCCGGCGATCGCGGGCCAGGGCGACTCCGGCATCGAGTACTCGCACTCCGACCTCACAGGCTTCTTCTGGACCGCGAGCAACCTCTCCGGCAGCGCCGAGGCCACGACCGACGACATCTGCGGCCACGGCACGCACGTCGCGGGCACGATCATGGGCGGGGGCGTGATCGACGCGAGCCACGAGGGCGCGGCGCGTTCGCTCGGCGGCACGACGACCACGCGCTTCTTCAACACGAAGCTCTTCTACGGTGCGGGCTGCTGGTACGGCGGCTCCTCGATGGCGACGGTGTTCGGCACGTTCGACTCGAGCATCACCGACGGCAGCGGCAACGTGACGCCGCGTCCGCACGCGATCAACCAGTCCTGGGGCACGCCCTCGCCCGCCGGCGGCTCCTTCGGCTCCGAGGCCGATTGCCGCACGATCGACGCCTCGATCTACAGCTTCCCGCAGCTGCACGTGTTCGCGGCCGGCAACGACGGCCCGGGTGCGAGCACCGTGAACGTTGAGTCGTCGGCGAAGAACGTCTTCACCGTCGGCGGCGTGCGCGATTACGCCTCGGGCGCCGAGGATCCGGGCGAGATGTACACGAGCTCCGCCCGCGGGCCGCTCGCCGACGGGCGCTGGAAGCCGAACATCTCGGCCCCGGCGACCTCGATCATGTCCTGCGACGCGGACAACCTGACCGGCTATACGTCGAAGTCCGGCACGAGCATGGCCGCCCCGCACGTCACGGGCATCGCGGCGCAGCTCATGGACCACCAGACCTTCCTGCACCACAACCCGACGACCACGGGTGCGCTGCTGATGGCGAGCGCGGTGACGAAGGACAACATCCTCCTGCAGACGCCGACCTCGACGCACCTCGACAACTGGGGCGCGGGCCGCGTCGACGCCTACAAGGCGCACTACGGTCCCGGCGGCGTGTACTTCTGGGGCTGGACCCAGGGCACGGGCGCTGGAACGTACGTCGACCTGCCGGTTTCCACGGGCGCGACGCGCATCGTCGTGTGCCTGTACTACCACGAGGCGGCGTCCTCGGCCGGTGCCGGGACGGCGCTGGTCAACGACCTCGACCTGTGGATCGACAGCCCCACGGGCGGCATCAGCGCGACCACGAACTCGGGCGAGTACACCGCGCAGCAGTCGAGCCTCGACAACACCGAGCTGCGCATGATCGACAACCCGGTCGTGGGCACGTGGCGCGTCAAGGTGCACCCCGACAGCGTGACGAGCAACACGCGCGTCGGCGTCGCGGTGCTCGTGCACTACGACGACACGACTCCGGACGGCACGTTCAACGTGACGGCCTCGAAGCTCGCCATCAAGCCCAACGAGAACGTCGACATCACGGCGACGGCCTTCAACCCCGAGTACGTGGCGTCGGCGGTGTACCTCGACTCGACCTCGACGGGCGACACGCTCGTGGCGTCGGTGGGTGAGCTCGACGACTTCGCCGCGGTCGACTACATGGGCAACCAGCAGGGTGGTCGCGACGTGCTGCTCGGCAGCATCCGCCCCAACGCCTCGCGCTCGGCCACCTGGACCACGCGCTGGGCCACCGAAGGCTTCAAGGGCTTCTCGGTGAGCGCGCGCTCGGACAACTGGGTCAACAAGAACGACCTCGCCGCGATCGTGGTCGACGGCACGCCGCCGCCGCTGCCGACGCTGATCGGCTCGAACACGCACCCCGCGGGCACCTGGGTCAACTCCAACGCCTTCACGGCGAGCTGGGTCCAGACGCAGGACGCGCTCTCGGGCATGGCCGGCTACAGCATCGGGCTCACCGTGATTCCGCTGCTCCCCGACACGACGGCCGACGCGGGAACGGCCACGAACTACGCGGCGACGCTGCCCGGCACGTCCGGCACGTACTACCTGTGCCTGCGCCCGGTCGACCGTTCCGGCAACTGGCCGGCGAGCTTCGCGCAGTACGGCCCGATCCGTTACGACGGCGTGCAGCCCGGTGGCATCACCGGCCTGACCTCACCGACGCACGCGCTCAACAGCTACCGCTGCAACGGCAACGTCACGGTGGTGTGGAACACGATGACCGACCTCGGTGGCTCGGGAGTCGCCGGCGCGTCCTACCTGTGGGACCACAACCCGGTCACGCAGCCGGACTCGACGGTGGAGAGCAGCCCGGCCGCGACGAGCTACGCCACGTTGCTCGGCGCTT
Organism: Planctomycetota bacterium; assembly: GCA_026692705.1. Classification (GTDB taxonomy): domain Bacteria; phylum Planctomycetota; class UBA1135; order UBA1135; genus F1-120-MAGs118. The sequence continues at coordinate 14,036 of JAPLOE010000279.1, read as the reverse complement.
CGGCGCAGCCCTGGTACTTCCACATCACGCCCTACGACAACGCGGGCAACGGCCAGAACATGTACCACTACGGGCCGATCTACATCACGCCCGCGACGCCGACGACGTACTGCACGGGCAAGACGAACTCGCTCGGCTGCGTGCCGGCGATCTCGACGACCGGCTCGCCCTCGCTCAGCGCGGGCAACCTGCAGGTGCAGTGCTCGAACGTGCTGAACCAGAAGAACGGCCTGCTGTTCTTCGGGTTCGCGTCGAACGCCGCGCCTTTCCAGGGGGGCACGCTGTGCATCGCCCCGCCGACGATCCGCACGCAGAACCAGTCGTCGGGTGGCGCGGTGCTCGGCAACAGCTGCACGGGCTCCTACAGCTTCGCCTTCACGCCCTCGGTGATGGCGACCTACGGGATCGACGCGGGCGAGACGGTGCATGTCCAGTGGTGGATGCGCGACCCGGCGAGCCCGTCGACGACCGGCCTCTCCAACGCTGCGCAGTTCACGGTCTGCCAGTAGCGCGGTCCGGGCCCGCCTGAGGGGCCTGAGGCGAATGCGGGGCGGTTCGGGCGAATCCCGGGCCGCCCCGCTCGATTGGACGGGGCCGCAGGAACTTGCGCGCTTTTGCGATTCGCCGCGTAACGCGTGCGCAAGGTCCCGGATCGTCCTTCTGCGCGACCTTCTGGCCGCCCTGTCGGAGCGTGGGCTCCTGCGGCGGAAGGCGCCTTCCTCTAGACCGAGACCTACCCCATGTCGCTCCTTTTCACCGCTGCGCTGCTCGTGCAGGCGCCCGTCGATCCGCTGGTCCAGCTCCGTCCCCAGGACGAACGCGACGCGGTGATCGGCGAGGCCCGTTTCGTTCCCGTCGTCGACCTCAAGGACAGCGTGCCGCTGCCCGTCCCGCCCGTGTACGACGTCAAGGATGGCGGGGACGTGCTCGTCCAGCCCGCCAGCGGCGACCCGTACTTCCTCGGCTTCGCCGCGGGCAAGCACTTCCCGCCGGCCGCGGAACGCATCGACCCGAAGCTCTCCCAGATCGTCGCCAACCTGCCGCTCGACGGCCGCCCGCAGGCGCGCACGTACGCGTTCGTGATGTTCCAGCGCCGCATGACGGAAGAGCGCGTGCGCGTGCTCGAGAGCCTCGGCGCGAAGGCGATCGAGTTCCACCCGTTCTACACGCTCAAGGTGAGCTTCGACCCGGCGCGGCTCGACGAGCTCGCGGGCCTCGACTTCGTGCGCTGGATCGGCGCCGTGCAGACTTGGCAGAAGCTGCACCCTGACGTCACGGCGCGCGTGGGCGCCGCGCAGGCGGGCGAGATGATCGCGGTCAACATCAACGTGTTCGAGAGCGACCTGTGCGCCGACTCGACGCGTGTGCTGGTCGGCGAGACGTGGGAGTGCGACGCCGACGGCAACCGCAAGCGCGGCAATCCGGAAGCGGACGCCTACGACACGATCGCCAACGGCTGGCAGCAGAAGCGGCTCGAACAGCTGGGTGTCGAGGTCGGCGTGTGGACCGAGTCGATCCGCGCCTTCGCGGCCAAGGTGCCGGCGGAGCGCTTCGAGGAGCTCGTCGCGCTCGACTTCGTGCAGTTCATCGACCTCGACCTCGAGCCTGACTACGACCATGACGAGGGCATGGCGCTCGCCAACGCCGACCGCGTGCGCTCGGCGTACGACGGCGCGACGAGCGGCAGCTGCCAGCTCGGCTACATCGACACCGGTTACTACGCGGCGCACACGGCGCTCGACGCGTGGGCGGTCGGCTGGGACTACAGCGGCGCCGGCGATCCTTTCGACGACACCAACGGGCACGGCTCGCACGTCGCGGGCACGCTCTCGGGCAACAACGACGTCGACGACAGCTACCAGGGTGCGGTCCCCGGCGTCGGGGCCACGACCTCGCGGCGCCTGTTCATCGTCCGCAACGGCAGCGGAGCATCGTTCGCGACGCGGCTGTCGCGCATGAACTCGAGCTACTTCGACGGCACGAACACCTCGCAGCCGCCGATGGTGGTCAGCAACTCCTACAGCTCGAACGTCGTCACCACGCCGTTCATTGGCACGGAGTCGGACCCGCGCACGATCGACGCCAACGCCTTTGCCAACGACCAGCTGTGGGTGTGGTCGGCGAGCAACGAAGGCCCGACCGCGGGCACGCTGGGTGAGGAATCGGTCGCGAAGAACGCGCTGACGGTCGGGAATGCGCTCAAGTACCGCGACGCGTCCGTCGGTGATCCGGGCACGATCTGGTCGGGCTCGAGCCGCGGCCCCTGCGGGGACGGGCGCTGGAAGCCGAACCTGACGTCGATCGGCCAGTACCTGTTCTCGGTGCAGGCCGGCACGACGACGGGCTACGTCAACAAGGGTGGCACGAGCATGTCGACGCCGCTCGTCAGCGGCATCGCGGCGCAGCTCTGCGACCACTACTCGTTCCTGCGCTACAACCCCAGCGTGCTGTCGGCCGTGATGATGGCGGGCACGCTGTCGCACGCCAACCAGACGATCGACTCGCCCTCGGGCGACGCGGCGCACCTGAACGACTACGGCGTCGGCCGCATCGACTCCTACAAGGCGAACTACGGCTCCTCGCAGCAGGCGCTGTTCTTCTGGGCCTTCGACCAGAGCTGGACCACGGGCGGCGTCGAGCTCGACTTCACCGTCAGCGCCGGTGCGACGCGCGTGACGGTGGTCTACCACTACAAGGAGACCGCAGCCTCTGCCGGCGCGTCGCAGGCGCTGATCAACGACGTCGACATGATCCTCGACGCCTCGCCGTTCACTGGCTCGGTGAGCACCGGTGATTATGTCGCCCAGCAGTCCTCGGTCGACAACACCGAGGTGCGCATGGTCAACAGCCCGGCGGCGACGGCCTGGAAGGTCAAGCTGAATCCGGCCTCGATCCTGCCGTTCCAGAACACGCGCGCCGGCGTGTGCGTGATCGTCACCTACGGCGACACGACGCCGACCCCGACGCTCAGCGTCACGGCCAACGACGTGTACGTCAACACGGGTGACGACGTGGCGCTCACCTCGACCTACACCAACCCCGAGACGTTCGCGTCGTCGGTCTTCTTCGACTCGACCTCCACGGGCGACTCGCTGCAGGCGTCCTACAACACGCTGCTCGACGGCTCGACGGCGGACCTCATGAACAACCCCGCCTTCGGTCGCGATGTCGCGGTCGGGAACGTGATCCACAACTCGAGCCGCACGCACCGCTGGACGACGCGCTGGAACACGGAAGGCATCAAGACCTTCTCGGTCAACGCGCGCTCGGACAACGCGACGGACGTCACCGATGGCGTGACCGTGTACGTCGACAACACGCCGCCGCCGCTGCCGACGAACCTGCAGTCGACGACCCACACCGTGGGCCAGTGGTCCAACGACCCGACGATCACGTTCACGTGGTCGCAGGCCGCGGACCCGATCTCGGGCGTCGACGGTTACGGCATCTTCGTGAGCGGCGGCACCGGTCTCCCGGGCGCGACGAAGGACATCGAGCAGGTGCTCTCCTACCCGACGACGCTCGCGCAGGGCTCGTGGTACTTCAACCTGCGTCCGGTCGACAACAGCGGCAACTGGAACGCGTCCCACGTCAGCGTCGGCCCGTTCCGCATCGACACGACCGATCCGACCTCGATCGGCCTGCTCGGTGGTTCCCACGTCCCGAACGCGCAGAGCTGCTCGACCAACGTGTCGCTCTCGTGGGTGCCGGCGACCGATGCCGGCGGCTCGGGCGTGTTCGGTTACTCGTGCCTGTGGAGCACGTCGCCGATCAGCGTTCCTGACGGAATGCAGGACACGCTCGTGCCGAGCTTCTCGCAGGACATCGGCTCGACCAACACCGCGCGCTACTTCCACGTCCGCGCGATCGACCTCGCCGGCAACGCGGGTCCCGTGAACCACTACGGGCCCTACTTCGCCAACGCGAGCTCGGTGGCGACCTACTGCGCTGGCAAGGTCAACTCGCTCGGTTGCGTGCCCTCGATCTCGACGAACGGCGTCCAGCCCTCGAAGAGCGCCGGCAACTTCACGGTGAGCTGCACCAACGTCATCAACCAGAAGTTCGGCCTGCTGTTCTTCGGCTACTCGCCGCTCTCGACGCCCTTCCAGGGCGGCACGATGTGCGTCGGGGCGCCGACGATCCGCACGACCAACCAGAACTCCGGTGGCCCGGTCATCGGCAACACCTGCACCGGCAGCTACAGCTTCACGTTCTCGACCGCGGTGATGAACCAGTACGGCATCGACCCCGGCGAGACGGTGTACACGCAGTGGTGGATGCGCGACCCGGCGAGCCCGTCGACGACGGGCCTGTCGAACGCCGTGCGCTTCACGGTCTGCCAGTAGTCGCGCTCGCATGCGCTGCTGGAGGGCGCGCCGTCCCACCTCGCAGGTGGGGCGGCGCGCTCCCTTTATGGCTGGCCGCTCCGGCAGGTTCTTCCCGGTCGGAAATGCGAATTTGACCCTCCGGGGGCGCGAGCGGGCGCACTTTGGCCGGTGCGTTTAGGCTGAAGGCCGCTTCCATGGTCTCGCCGCCGTCCACATCCGGCTCGCGTCCCGTTCCCGGGGACGACGAGTGGCTTCCGGCCGTCTACGAGGAGTTGCGCCGGCTCGCGCACCGCGAAATGCGGCGCGAGCACGAGCCGCAGACTCTGCAGACGACCGCGCTCGTCCATGAGGCGTACCTCAAGCTCTCGGGCGACGGCACGAGCGTGTGGCGCGACCGCGCGCACTTCTTCGGCGCCGCGGCGCGCGCGATGCGGCAGGTGCTGGTCGACCACGCGCGAGCGCGGCACGCGGAAAAGCGCGGCGGCGGCGTCGCACGCGTCCCGCTCGAATCGCTCGAGTTTCCCGACCTGCAGCGCGACCCGGAACGAATGCTCGCACTCGAGGACGCGCTCCAGCGGCTCGAACAGGTCGACGAGCGCAAGGCGAAGGTCGTCAGCCTGCGCTACTTCGCGGGCCTCTCGATCGCGGAGACCGCGGGCGTGCTCGAGCTCTCGGTGACGACCGTCAAGGACGAGTGGAGCTTCGCGCGCGCGTGGCTGTTCCGCGAGCTGCGCAAGGGCGAGGAAGAGGCGCCGTGACTCGCGTGCCCGACCGTGAGTCGTGGGAGGCGCTGCAGCGCGCGTTCCGCGAAGCCGTGGCGCTCCCCGAGAGCGAGCGCAGAGCCTTTGTCGCATGGCTCGGGCTCGACGAGCCGTCCCGGCGCGAGCTCGAGGAACTTATCGACTCGAACGCCGACGCGTCGCGCGTCCTCGAGCCGATTGAGCTCGCTCAGGCGCCGATGCCCGAAACCATCGGGGAATTCCGCGTTCGACGCGAACTCGGGCGCGGCGGCATGGGGATCGTGTACGAAGCGGAGCAGCAGCAGCCGCGGCGCCTCGTTGCAGTCAAGACGCTGCGCATCGACACGCTCTCGAATGCAGCGCTGCGGCGTTTCGAGCGCGAGGCGCAGGTGCTCGCGCGCCTGCAGCACCCCGGCATCGCGCAGGTGTACGGCAGCGGCACGGCGGCGCTCGGCGGCACAGAGCTGCCGTATTTCGCGATGGAATTGGTGCGCGGCGAGCCGCTCGTGCGCTGGGCGACGTCGCGTGGGCTCGCGCTGCACGAGCGCGTCGAGCTGATCGCCAAGGTGGCCGACGCCGTGCAGCACGCGCACTCCGCCGGCGTGATCCACCGCGACCTCAAGCCTTCGAACCTGCTCGTCACCGAGAACGGCGATCCGAAGGTGCTCGACTTCGGCGTCGCACAGGCCACCGACTCCGATCGCTTCCTGTCGACGCAGCACACGCTGCTCGGCCAGCTCGTCGGCACGTTGCCGTACATGTCGCCGGAGCAGACCACCAGCGGACGCGAGACGATCGACGCACGCAGCGACGTGTACTCGCTCGGTGTCGTCGCCTACGAGCTGCTCGCGGGGCGCCTGCCGCTCGAGCTCGGCGATGTCCCGCCGCTCGAGGCGCTGCGGCGCATCCAGCAGGTCGATCCGCCGCGTGCGGGCACGCTCGAGCCGCGCCTGCGCGGCGACCTCGAGACGGTGCTGGGCAAGGCGCTCGAGAAGGAGCGCGAGCGGCGCTACGCCTCGGCCAGCGATTTTGCGCTCGATCTGCGGCGTTTTCTGCGCCACGAACCGGTGCGCGCGCGCGCCGCGAGCCGCGCGTACCTCGTGTCGCGCTGGGTGCGGCGCCACCGCATCGCGAGCGCCTCGATCGCGGCGTTGTTCGTCGTGCTCGTGGCCTCGACGGCCATCTCCACGCGGCTCGCGCTGCAGCGCCGTGACGCGCTCGACGAAGCCGAGAAGGCGCGCGACATCGCGCAAGATCGCGGGCGAGAGCTCGAGGCGGCGAGTGCGCGCCTCGCGGAGGCGCTGCAGGCGGCGAACGAGTCCCTCGAGGAGACGGAGCGGCAGAAGGCGGTTGCGCTGGCGGTGCGCGCGTTCCTCGCCGACGACGTGCTCGGGCTCGCGGACCCCACGCGCGAGAGCGATCGCGAGCTGACGATCGCGGAGGCGCTCGACCGCTCCGCCGTGCACCTCGAGGCGCGCTTCTCGAACGCGCCCGAGGTCGAGCTCGCGCTTCGGCGCGTGCTGGTTTCGGCCTACCAGAACCTGCGCTTGCACGAGAAGGCGCTCGTGCACGCGCAACGCACGGTCGAGCTGGTGCGCGCGGCCCACGGCGCGGACTCGCGGCAGGAACGCGACGCGCGGCGTGAGCTCGCCATCGTCGAGATCGACCTCGGCCGGCTCGACGCGGCCGTGACGGAGCTCTCGCTGCTGCACGAGCTCGACGAACGCGACCGCAGGCCCGACGACCCTGACCGGCTGCGCGACCTCGCGATGCTCGGCTCGGTCGAGTACCAGCTCGATCGCCCCGAGCGCGCGCTGAAACTGCTCTCCGAGGCCGTCGAGCGAGCACCTGCGGTCGATGGCATCGGCGCGACGGAGTTGTGGCGCTGGCGGCAGAAGCTCGCGCAGACACAGCAGCGCCTGTCGCTCTACGACGAGGCCCTCGCCGGGTTCGAGAGCCTGCTCGCCGAGCAGCGTGCGGCGCTCGGGCCCGACCATCCGCACGTGCTCGACACGTCCGCCAGCCTCGCGCTGATCTGCATGGAGCGCCTCGAGCTCGGGCGCGCGGAACGCGAGGCCCGCGAAACGCTCGCGCGCAGCGAGCGCGTGCTCGGCACGGACCATCTCGGCACGCTGATGGTGAAGGGCGTGCTGGCGAACGTGCTGCAACGCGCGGGCAAGTTCGACGAGGCGCTCGCGCTGCTCGAGAGCGTGCTCGCGGGTCAGCGTGCGCGCGGCGAATTGGCCAACGCGGAGCGGCTCGTCACTCAGTACACGATCGCGACGCTGCGCCACAGTCGCGGCGAGCTTGGCGCCGCAGAGGAACTCGCGCGCGCGACGCTCACGGAATCGGTCGAGCGGCTCGGCGAGAACCACACCACGACGGTCGTCTCGCTCAACCTGCTCGGCATGATCCTGCAGTCCTCGGGTCGACTCGAGGAGGCGCGCGCGGTCTTCGAGCGGCTCGTCACGGCCTCGACGGCGGCGCATGGGCGCCTGCATGCGAACACCGCGTCCGCCATCGGCAATCTCGCTGCGACCGTGGAGGCGATGGGGGATCTCGACCGCGCGCTGCCGCTCTACCTCGAGTCGGTCGAGCTGCACGAGCGCATCTTCGGGCGCGACAACGCGAGCACGTGGACCGCGCGCTCGAACCTCGGTGGCCTGTACGTCCTGCGGCAACAGTACGCCGAGGCCGAGACTGAACTCCGCGCGAGCGCCGCCGGCCTCGGCCGGACACTGGGGAATCGCCACTGGCTGGTCGGTGGCACTCGGCACAAGCTCGGCGTCGTGCTTCTGCACCTGCGGCGCGCTCCGGAGGCCGAGCAGGAGCTGCGCGAGTCCGTGGCGATCCTCGAGTCGGCGTTGGGGCGGGGACACCCCCGCACGACAGCGGTGCGCAGGCTGATCGAGCAGATCGAGGCCATCCAGGCCGAGCGCGGGCACTGAACGCGGCGGAAAATGGCCGGATTTCTCCGGCCAGTTTCCCGGCCGTTCTCGCAGGAGCGGGTCGTGGGGCCACGTCGGCCCCGTCCTCAGGCCCCATCAGAGCTCCCTGCCATGCTCGCCCGCCAACGACTGTCCCTCCTGCTCGCCTCCGTGGCCCTGCTCGGTCCCTCCGCGCTCTCCCAGACCGCCCTGAACGGCGACGTCTACGACGGCGTCGGTGGCCCGCTGCTCGCCGGCCAGACCTACACCGTCTCGGGGAGCATCTCCGTTCCCGCCGGCCAGACCCTGACGATCCAGCCGGGTGTGGTCGTCCGCTTCTTCGCTGCCACAAGCGGCTTCACGATCCTCGGCACGCTCGACGCACGCGGGGCGGTGGGACAGGAAATCGTTTTCACGGAGGATGGCGACGGCTCCGTCACCGGCGGACCGTCGGTCGGCGTACCGGGAGCCTGGCGCGGCCTGCGGTTCGGTCCGGCTTCGGACGCGAGCGTGCTCGAGCACTGTTCGATCCGGTTCGGTGGCGGCGGCACGAGCTCGAACCTGGGCCTCGACGCCGCCGACATCGTGCTGCGCGACTGCTCGATCCTTTCCAGCGCCTACCGCGGCATCGACCTCGGCGGCAACTCGTTCCCGGTGCTCGAGAACTGCGCGGTGACCAACAGCAGCAGCGACGCGCTCGCGCTCGTCCCGTTCACGGCCCTCGGCGGCTTCAGCGGCGTCGCGGTGAGCGGCAACGGCGGCAATTTCGCGCGCATTTCCGACGGGACGCTGACGTCGAGCCTCACGCTCGGCCCCGCCAACATTCCCGGCGGCGTGATCGTCGGCTCCGTGGGTTTCCTTGTTCCCGCCGGCCTCACGCTCACGCTCGAGCCCGGAGTGATCTTCAAGGGCGCGTCCGGCACCACCGCGTTCAACGTGTCCGGCACGCTGCTCGCGCAAGGCACCGCGGCCGAGCCGATCGTCTTCACGAGCGCGGCCGACGACTCGATCGGCGGCGACACCAACAACAACGGGCCGTCGAGCGGCGCACCTGGCAACTGGCGCGGCCTGCGCTTCGACGCGACCTCGAGCGCCAGCGTGCTCGAGAACACCGAGGTGCGTTTCGGCGGGAGCGGGACGAGTGGCAGCGTGATCCTGAGCACCGCGCACATCGGCATGGTCGATTGCACGATCACGAGCGGCGCCTACCGCGGCCTCGACCTCAGCGGCGACTCGCGCCCGACCGCGGTGCGCCTCGACGTGAACGGCTGCAACTCCGTGGCGATCACGAACGCCGAGCTCGACGCCGTGCCGGGCTTCTCGTCCTGCACCGTGTCCGGCAACGCCGGCAACTACATGCTGGTCACCGACGGCCTGCTCGCGTCGGACGTCTCCATCGAGGAAGCCAACATCCCCGGTGGCGCGCTCGTGCACTCGACGATTTCCGTGCCCGCCGGCCTCACGCTCTCGCTCGGTCGTGGCGTGGTGTTCAAGGCGAGCGCGGGAACGACGTCCATCTCCTCGAGCGGTCGCCTGATCACGCGCGGCACGCTCGCGCGCCCCGTGGTGTTCACCAGCACCTCGGACGACACCCACGGTGGCGACACCAACAACAACGGGCCTTCGAGCGGCGCACCCGGCGCCTGGCGCGGCCTCGCGTTTGCGGCCACCGACGAGGGCAGCAGCCTGCGCGGCGCGCTCGTGCGTTTCGCCGGCAGCGGCACGGGACCGGCGCTCAACTGCGACGGCCCGCTCGTCACGCTCGAGCACGTGCGCGTCGACCGCTCGGCCTACCTCGGCTTCGACCTCACCGCGCTCGCCAGTGCGCGCTTCCTGACGGCCTGGGGCTGCTCTTCCGACGGTTTCCTGCTGCGCGCAGGCTCGTTCACGATCGAGCACGCGACCTCGGTCGGCAACGGCGACGACGGCTTCGACCTCGAGAACGCCTCGACCGCCACCGTCACGAGCTCGATCTCGCGTGCCAACGGCACGAGCTTCGAGGGCTTCGTCGCCGGCGAGTTGCTCTACTCGAACGGCAACGCCACGCTCGCGGGAACGCTCGGCAACATCGACCTCGATCCGCTGTTCGCGGACGAGGCCAACGGCGACTTCCGCCTGCTGCCGGGCTCGCCCTGCATCGACACCGGCGATCCGCTGCTCGCGCTCGATCCCGACGGGACGCGCACCGACATGGGTGCCTTCGTGTTCAACACCGGCGGCGCGCCGACCACGTACTGCACCGCGAAGCTCAACAGCCTCGGCTGCCTGCCCGCGATCGACTCGTGGGGCTTCGCGAGCCTGACGAGCCCGTTCCCGTTCGACATCCAGTGCCACTACGTGCGCAACAACGAGCTCGGCCTCTTCTACTACGGCTACCTGCCGGGCAACGCGCCGTTCCAGGGCGGTACGCGCTGTGTCACCTCGCCCAAGATGCGCACGCCCGTCCTCAACTCCGGCGGCGCCACCACCGGCATCGACTGCAGCGGCGTCTTCCACTTCGACATGAACGCGCGCATCCAGTCGGGCCTCGACGGCAACCTCGCGATCGGCTCGGTGGTCTACGGCCAGTTCTGGACGCGCGACTCCGGCTCGCCCTCGGGCACCGGCCTGAGCGACGGCATCCAGTTCACCGTGCAGCCCTGACGCCCTCGCAGCTCTCGCCTTTCTCTTCCGCGGCGCTCGCTCCCTTCGCGGAGCGGGCGCCGCGGCGTTGTTGTGTCAGCGGACCAGTGGCACCGGATCCGTGCGACGAAAGACGATGGTTCCGAAGTCGAGCCAGCGCAGGCGAGAAACGCTCGGATGGAGGGTCCAGTGCGGCGCGCGCATGGTGGCGACGTAGCGCGCTCCTTGGCTGCGTGCCCTGAATTCGAAGGTCCGGCCCGGTTCCCAGTCGGGCAGTCGACCGTGGTCGTCCCAGCTCTCGAGCGTGTCGAACTCACCTTCAGGACCAACGCTCACGCCGTAGACGACCGGATCGTCCTGCAGCAGACGTCCGTTCATCACCGAGTCAGTCTCGCCCCAGATCAGCGCCGACGCCAAGGGGGAGCCGCTCTCGTCCACCGCGACTCCCCGGAATCGCACGAGACCGCGCTGCAAGGGGATCTCGCGCGCCGTGAAGGCCCGTCCAGGCTCGGTCCCATCGATCTCCAGTCGCGGAAACACGAGCACGCATGAGGGCCTCTCGTGGAAGACGTTGCAGGCGATACGTCGACCGGGCGAAACGTGGGGGATGAGGATCGAGCCCGAGAGAGTGGACTGCTCCAGATCGAGCGTCCTGCTGGACTCCTCCCCTTCTCTCGACGTCAGTCGAACCCTGAAATCCAGCTCGAAACCCTCGATCCGGACGCCGTCCGAGCTGGCCACCAGTTCGAGCGTGCCGCAGTCGTCGAGCACGAAGCGCAGCACTCCCGTTGGCAACTCGCCAGTGCCAACCATGTGCCGTGCCGGACGGCTGTCCGCGAGCGGGAGCAGGAAGTCGAGCTTCTCGGCTTCGTCGGACGGACCCGTGGCGATCACGGGAACTTTCAGTCGCCCCGTGCGATCCTTGGGCCACAGGCGCGAGTGCTCCAGTTCCACCACCAACGCACCCACGGCCGGTCGTCCGAAGCGATCGACGACTTCGATCTCTAGCTCCGCCAGCGCCCGAAGCTGGATCGTGGCGTTCTCCAAAAGCTCGGGAACGCGAGCCATCCCGGCCCGCACGCCCTCGTGCGCTCGAAACCACGTGCGGTCGTCTTTGACCTCTACGTTGACCCCCCCCGACGCGTCGGTGAGGTCGCCGTCGCAGCCTTGCGCTGCATCCTCCGCTTCGACTCCCTCGCCGGGCGATGTGGGTCGGCCTTCCTCGTCGAGACGGAGCACGTGCATGGACTCCACCCTGGGTGAGCGCCACTCCGCGTGCACGCAGGCCCCGACCACGGGCGCGCCCGTGGTGGCATCGACCACGTTCACCCGCACGATCCGTGCTCCGACCGCGCGAACCTTCGGCTCGGCCGAGAGTTCGTCGGAAACATCGGCTTCGGAGCCAACCTCGACGGCTACGCGGGCCTCGCTGCTTGGTTGCGGCGTCTCCAGTGTGCGCGGCCCGGTAGGGGCGATGCTCGCGGGCTGCCCTAACTCGCTCTCGCGCGACGCAATCCATCCCAGTGCCGCAATCAGCACGAACAGAACGAGCAGGATTCTCGACGCCGGGCGCATCGTCGCTGCCCAGCATAGTGCGCCGCTTCGGGGTGGCTACCGATGGCGCGGGCGTCAGCTGCGGCGCGTCATGAGCGCGACGCCGATCAGCTTGTAGAGCAGGCGGGCGCCGACCATCGCGTCCCAGCTGTCCTCGTCGTCGGCGGCGGAGCCGGGGTTGACCTCGTTGAGGTCGAGGCCGACGACGCGCTTGCCGGAGCGCGCGAGCTCCTCGAGCCACAGGTTGACCTCGTCCCAGCGCAGGCCGCCGGGCACGGGCGTGCCGGTGTTGGGGCAGAGCGACGGGTCGAGGCCGTCGATGTCGAAGGACACATAGACGTTCTGGGGGAGCTCGGCGAGCTTGAGGCGCACGAAATCGACGAGGCCGGAGCCCGCGAGGCGCGCGCGCGACCATTCGCGGTCGTAGACGGTGACGATGCGGCCGCGCGAGTTGCTGATGCGCTCGCTCTCTTCCTCGCAGAAATCGCGGATGCCGATCTGCACGAGCCGCGTCACGCCGCGCAGCTTGCGCTCGACGTTGTCCATGATCGACGCGTGGCTCCACTCGAAGCCCTCGTAGGCGACGCGCAGGTCCGCGTGCGCGTCGAAGTGCAGCACACCGAAGTCAGAAAAGGCCTCGGAGCAGGCGCGAATCGCCCCAAACGGAGTCGAATGGTCGCCGCCGACGAGCGCGGGCAGTTTCTTCGCCGCGAGGATCTTCTTCGTCGCCTCGTAGACGCGCGTGTTCATCTCCTCGGAGATCTCGTTGACCTGCGCGACCGCTTCCTCGAGCTCCGGGTCGCCGTGGTGCGCGCCACCGGCCGCGATCACCTGATCCGCGAGCACCGACGCGTTGCGATTGAGCGTCGCGATGCGCACGTCGGGCTCGAGCATCGTGATGCCCTGCTCGTAGGGCCGCCCCGTGAACGCATCGAACAGGTCCACCTGCCGGCTCGCGCGCAGGATCGCGTCCGGCCCCTTCCACGCGCCCTTGCGGTACGACGCCGTCGCATCGAACGGCACCGGCAGCACGTGCACCGCCGCCTCCTCGAGGCTCGTGTTGAGCCCAAAGATGCCGCTGTCGGGAAGCGCCGCCGCGTTCGGGTCGAAATGCTCCATGGGGGCGAGGATCATGGGCTCACCCCGCTCGTCTCGCAACCGCTCGCGTCAGCGGGGTTGCACCTTGAAGTCGAAGGCGAGGCCGCGCGCTCCTTCGGGGCCGAGCTCGAACGCGATCGGAATCGGTCGCGCAGGGCCGGAAACGCCGAGCGAGGCGCTGTAGCGGCCTGGGCGGAGGCCGGAAAGAGTGAACTTGCCGCGACCCTGTGCGTCGGCCGGCACGCGTACGTGGCGCGAGCGTTCGGAGGGGGCGTCGACGCGGCGCACGTGCAGGCTGAGCCAGCGCCCACCGCCCGAATCGCCAACGAGAAGCTCCGCTGGAGCGCTGAGCGTTCCCGAGCAGGCGACGCCGGGATCGAGCTTCAGCTCGAGCGTGAGCTGCTTCTCGGACGGGTTCACCTTGAACGTGCTCTCCACGAATCCGCCCGTCGGATGCTCCGCGAACGCGCTGTAGTCGCCGGGCTGGTACAGCGTGCACGCACCTCGCCCGTCCGCGTCGGTCGCGAGGAGCATGTCGCCGAACCTCCGTCCGTTCGCGTCGAGGATCTCGTAGTGGGCGTCGGGCACGGGTCGGGCATCCGCGTCGATGACACGCAGTTCCAGTCTCGTGCGCGCGAGCTGCAGGTCGAGCTTGCGCACCTCGCCCGGAGCCAGCTCGAGAACACCGCGCCACGGCGTGGAGGAGAGGTCCTCATCGGTCATGCGCCGGAACCTCAGCCACGCCGCGTTCTTGCCGGGCTTGAGCC
>JAPLOE010000278.1 GCA_026692705.1 Planctomycetota bacterium | reverse complement strand
GCGCGCTGATCGACCGCAAGCGCGTGCGCGCGCCGTTCCGGGCCCGCATCGGCATCAACGACGTCCACGTCGGGCAGTACCTCGACGCGGGAACGGTCCTGACCAACCTGCAGGGCGTCGACGATGCCGTGCACATCGACTTCCAAGTCGCCCAGCAGGTCGCGGCGGCGCTCGCGCTCGGCGAGAAAGTCGACGTGCAGATCGAAGGCGCGGCGGCTGTGCTGCAGGCCGAGATCGTCGCGATCGACTCGGAGATCGACCCGCGCACGCGCAACGCGATGCTGCGGGCGCGGCTCGAGAGCAAGCTGGCGCCGGCGCCGGGTGGGTCCGTGCGCGTGCGCGTGCCCGTGGGTGCCGAGCAGCAGGTCACGGTCGTTCCGGTGAGCGCGTTGCGGCAGGGGCCGACCGGCGAACACGTGTTCGTGCTCGCGACCGACGCGCAGGGCACGCTGCGGGCCACGTCGCGGCGCGTGACGAGCGGGGACGTGCTCGGCGACGACGTCGTCGTGACCAGCGGGTTGCTGCCGGGCGAACAGGTCGCGGCCTCGGGCTCGTTCAAGCTGTTCGACGGCCTCAAGGTCGCGCTCGCTCCCGATGAACCGGCCGCTGCGGCGCCGGAGCAGAAGTAGGGCGCGCCATGAAGTCGATCACCGATGTCTTCATCAAGCACCCGGTACTGGCCGTCGTGGTCAACCTGGTGCTCGTGCTCGTCGGCTGGCGCTCGATCTCGAGCCTGCCGGTGCAGCAATACCCGCAGATCGAGTCGAGCTCGGTCATCATCACGACGACCTACGTCGGCGCGAGCGCCGAGACCGTGCGCGGCTTCCTGACGACGCCGATCGAGCGGGCCGTGTCCGCGATCGGCGGCGTCGACCACGTCGAATCGACCAGCCGCTCGGGCATCAGCACCGTCACGGTGCACCTCGAGCTCGACCACAGCACGACCACCGCGCTCGCGGAGGTCAACGCGCGCCTGCAGCAGGTGCGTTCCGAGCTGCCGAGCGAGGCCGAGCCGCCGCAGGTCGAGGTGCAGCGCGCCGACCGGCCCTACGCGACCTTCTACGTGTCGTTCACGTCGAAGGAACGCGGCGTGTCGGAGCTCACCGACTGGCTCTCGCGCACGATCCAGCCGCAGCTCTCGACGATTCCGGGCGTGCAGCGTGTCACCAACAGTGAAGGTGGCCGCCCGATCGCGATGCGCGTGTGGATCGATCCGGACCGGCTCGCGGCGGTCGGGCTCGCTCCGGGCGACGTGTATTCGGCGCTGCAGCGCAACAACTACCTCGCGGCCGTCGGCCAGACCAAGGGCAACCTCGTGCAGGTCAGCCTGCTCGCGGACACCGACCTGCGCACGGTCGAGGACTTCGAGCGGCTGGTCGTGAGCGAGCGCGAGGGCGCGCTCGTGCGGCTCGCGGACGTCGCGCGCGTCGAGCTCGGCGCCGAGGAGGCGAACCTGGTCGCGAAGTACAACCGCGACGAGAGCGTGTACCTCGGCGTGTGGCCGCTCGTCGGCGCCAACGAGATCGAGGTGGCCGACGCGTTGCGCGCGGAGATGGCGCGCATCGAGCCCAAGCTTCCCAAGGACGTCGCGATGCGCCTCGTGTGGGACGGCACGGTGTTCATGCGCGACGCGCTCGAGGAGATCTCGAAGACGCTGGTCGAGACGATCGCGATCGTCGGCCTCGTCGTGTTCCTGTTCCTCGGCTCGGTGCGCACCGCGCTCGTGCCGCTGGTGGCGATGCCCGTGTCGCTGATCGGCACGGCGGCGGTGATGAGCTTCCTCGGCTTCAGCCTGAACCTGCTCACGATCCTCGCGGTCGTGCTCTCGGTCGGCCTCGTCGTCGACGACGCGATCGTCGTGGTCGAGAACGTCGCGCGCCACGTGCGGCTCGGAAAGACGCGCACGCAGGCGGCGCTGGTGGCCGCACGCGAGCTGTTCGGGCCGATCATCGCGATGACGATCACGCTCGCGGCCGTGTACACGCCGATCGGCTTCCAGGGCGGCCTCACGGGCTCGCTGTTCCTCGAGTTCGCCATCACGCTCGCGGTCGCGGTGCTGATGTCGGGCTTCGTCGCGGTGACGCTGTCGCCGGTGATGAGCGCGAAGGCCGTGCGGCCGGGCGGCGAGGAGGGCAAGCTGACGCAGCTCGTCAACAAGGGCTTCGACTGGCTGAGCCGCGTCTACGTGCGCACGCTCGACGGCGCGCTCTCGATCCGCTGGACGATCCTCGCGGTGTCGCTGGCGCTGATGCTGGCGGCCTGGCCGATGTACGAGATGTCGCGGCGCGAGCTCGCGCCGGTCGAGGACCAGAGCCACATCAGCCTGTTCTTCGACGCCGCGCCGGACGCGACGCTCGAATCCGTCAACCGCGACTCGCTCGCGGTGGTCGACGCGGTCAACTCGTTCCCCGAGAACCGCTTCATGTGGTCGCTTGTCGCCAACTGGGGCGGCTTCGGCGGCTTCGTCGCGACCGACTGGCGCACGCGCAAGAAGTCGACGCAGGAGCTGTACGGCGAGGTGTTCGGTGCGGTGTCGCAGGTGCCGGGCGTGCGCGTGTTCCCGCGCCTCGACCCGCCGCTGCCGACGCCGGGCCAGTACGACGTCGAGCTCGTGCTGCAGTCGGACGCTCCGCTCGAGGAGATGCTCGACACCGCGATGGCGGTGGTCGGCGCCGGCTGGCAGAGCGGCAAGTTCCTGTACGTCGACACCGACCTCAAGATCGACCGGCCGCAGGCCAAGGTCGTGATCGACCGCGAGAAGGTGGCCGACCTCGGCCTCGACCTCGCGAGCGTCGGTCGCGAGCTCGGCACGCTGCTTGGCGGCGGTTACGTCAACCGCTTCAACTACTTCGACCGCAGCTACAAGGTCATCCCGCAGATCGGCGACGAAGGGCGCGCGACGGTCGGTCCGTTGCTCGACCTCAAGATCAAGGCGCCCTCGGGCGAGCTCGTGCCGGTCTCATCGTTCACCAAGATCGAGATGACGACGGTGCCGCGCACGCTCAATCGCTTCCAGCAGCAGAACGCAGTGCGCATCTTCGGCGGCGTCAAGCCGGGCGTGACGAAGGAAGAGGGGCTCGCGGTGCTCGAGCAGGCGGCGGCGAGTGCCGCCGGACCGGGCGTGAACCTCGATTACGCAGGGGAATCGCGCCAGATCCGGCGCGAGGGCTCGGCGCTCGTGCTGACGCTCGGGTTTGCCGTGGTGCTCGTGTACCTCGTGCTCTCCGCGCAGTTCAAGAGCTTCCGCGACCCGCTGATCGTGCTCGCGGGCTCGGCGCCGCTCGCGATCAGTGGTGCGCTCGTGTTCACGTTCCTCGACCTGACGACGATCAACGTCTACTCGCAGGTCGGACTGATCACGCTCGTCGGCCTGATCGCGAAGAACGGCATCCTGATCGTCGAGTTCGCCAACCAATTGCAGGAGCAGGGCTGGTCGAAGCTCGCGGCGCTGCGCGAGGCCTCGGCCACGCGCTTGCGCCCCGTGCTGATGACCTCGGCGGCGACGGTGTTCGGTCACTTCCCGCTCGTGCTCGTCACCGGCCCCGGCGCCGAGGCGCGCAACAGCATCGGCATCGTGCTCGTCGCCGGCATGGCGGTCGGCACGTTGTTCACGCTGCTCATCGTTCCGGTCTTCTACTCGCTGATCGCCGCGGAGCACCGCAAGCCGGCCACCGAGGCCGAACCGGAATCCAACCCTGTCGGCACGCCTGCCCTGGAGCTCGCCTGATGAAGTTCCAACGAATCCTGCTGGTTTCTACGTTGTTCCTCGCGGCCTGCACCACGGTGGGGCGCGACTACGAGGCGCCGCAACGGGACGTTCCCGCGCAGTTCACCTCCGCGGCGGGACTTGCGTCGCAAGGTGACATCGAGGCCCGCTGGTGGGAGCGGCTCGACGATCCGGCGCTCGCGTCGCTCGTCCAGCGTGCTCTCGCGAGCAACCTCGACCTGAAGTCGGCCTTCGCGCGGCTCGAACGTGCGCGAGTGTTGCGTGGAATCGCGGCGAGCGACCGTCTTCCGACGATCGACGCGCGCGCGAGCTATGAACACCGCGAAGAAAGCGAGACGACGCCCTTCGGCCAGTTCATCCCGCGCACGGACATCCATTCGCTCGGGCTGGACGCAGGCTGGGAGCCCGACCTGTGGGGCCGAGTGCGGCGTTCCGTCGAGGCCGCGGACGGTGAGCTCGCGGCGAGCGAGAACGACGTGCGTGCGGTCGCGGTCGCGCTCGCGGCCGAAGTGGCGCGTGCCTACATCGAGCTTGGGTCGTCGCAGCGGCGGCTCGAGATCGCGCGGGCGAACGTCGCGCTGCAGGAGCGCACGTTCGAGCTCGTGCGGACGCGGGTCGAGGCTGGGCTCGTCGGCGCACGCGATGCGGCGCAGGCTTCCGCGACCGTCGAGGGCACACGCTCGCGGCTTCCGGCGCTCGAAGCGAGCGCACGCATCGCAGCGAATCGTCTCGCGGTGCTGCTCGGGCTCGCGCCGGGCGAACTCGACAACGAGTTGCGGGCGCTGCGTGGTTCTCCGCGTGTGCCTTCGGCGCTCGCCATCGGACTGCCGGCGGACCTGCTCCGCCGTCGCCCGGACATCGCCGCCGCTGAGCGTCGTTACGCCGCCGAAGTGGCGCGCATCGGCGTCGCCGAGGCCGAGCTCTACCCGCGCCTCGTGCTGTCGGGCACCGTCGGGCTCGCATCGAACGGACCCGAGGAACTGTTCGACGGCGACAGCGGAGTGTTCGGAATCGGCCCGTCGCTGCGCTGGAACCTGTTCGATCGCAACCGCGCCCGCGGTCGCGCCGAGGCGCAGGCCCAGTCGGCCGAGATCGCGCGGCTCGAGTGGGAGCAGTCGGTGCTTCGCGCGCTCGAGGAGACGGAGAACGCGCTCTCGTCGTTCGGTCACGAGCAGGAACGGCGCGCGTCGCTCGAACTCGCGGCCGGCCATGCGCGCCGCGCGGTCGAGCTCGCGCAGACGCAGTACCGCGAGGGTCTGACCGACTTCCAGGCCGTTGTCGACTCGCAGCGGGTCGTCGCCGGCCTCGAGGACGACTTGGCGGCGAGCGATGCGGCGGTTGCGACGCACCTGATCGCGCTCTACAAGGCGCTCGGCGGCGGTTTCGAGACGCTCGAGGACGTGCGCGTCGCTTCCACGGCGCGCTGAGGCACCTTCAGGCCAGGGCTCCGCACAAGTGCGGGGCCCCGGTCGCTTGAATGCATGCGCCAAAGCGCATATGAAGCTCCCATGGCCGGAAAAGCGGGGGCGGAGAAGGTTGCGCGAGGTGCGGGAGATGTCGAGCTCGACACGCTGCTCACCGCGCTGGCGGAGCCGACACGCGTGCGCCTGATCGCGTTGCTGGGCGACGGCGAGACCTGCGTGTGCCACTTGCTCGAGGCGCTCGACCTTCCCCAGCCGCTCGTGTCGCGCCACCTCGGCGTGCTGCGGCGCGCGGGGCTCGTGCTCGCGCGGCGCGACGGCCGCTGGATGTGGTACCGGCTCGCGCCGGGCGGCTCGCCGCTCGTGCGCGCGCTCGTGGCGGCGCTGCTCGAGCACCGCGAAGAACTGCCGGGTTTCGCCCGGGCGGCGCGCCGTTGCGACCGCTCGCGTGGGGCCCAGGGCTGCTGCGACTAGGAACGGAACACGAGGATCACGATGGAAACCAAGACGGGGGCCGTGGGCAACGAGCACGACGTGCGCGCGAGGGTCAAGGAAGGCTACGCGGCGATCGCGCAGGCGTCGGGAACGAGCTGCTGCGGGCCGAAGGGCGGCTGCGGCGTGCGCGACGACGCGACCGAGCTCGCGCAGCGCATCGGCTACAGCGCCGAGGAGCTCGCGGCGCTCCCCGAAGGCGCGAACCTCGGCCTTTCCTTCGGAAATCCGGCCGCTATCGCCGCGCTCAAGCCCGGCGAGGTCGTGCTCGACCTCGGCAGCGGCGCCGGCTTCGACTGCTTCGTGATCGGCCCCAAGGTCGGAGCCCAAGGTCGCGCCATTGGCGTCGACATGACCGGCGAGATGCTCTCGCGCGCCCGCACCAACGCCGCCAAGTACCGCGAGCGCACCGGCCTCGACAACGTCGAGTTCCGGCTCGGCGAGATCGAGCACCTGCCCGTCGCCGACGCCTCGATCGACGTGGTGATCTCCAACTGCGTGATCAACCTCTCGCCGCAGAAGCCGCAGGTCTGGCGCGAGATCGCGCGTGCGCTGCGCCCCGGCGGCCGCGTCGCCGTCAGCGACATCGCGCTGCTCAAGCCGCTTCCCGAAGCCGCACGTTCGATGGTCGAGGCCCTCGTCGGTTGTGTCGCCGGCGCCGCGCTCGTCGACGAATCGATCGGCTGGATGCGCTCCGCCGGCCTCACCGACGTCGGCGTGCGCCTCAAGACCGACTACCTCGACGCCATGGAGAGCTCGACCGACCCGCTCTACCAGCGCCTGCTCGAGGTCCTTCCCCCGGGCTCCAAGGCCTCCGATTACGTCGTCAGCGCCGAGTTCACCGCCATGCGTCCCAAGGTGCGCATCGGCTGCTGCAACTGACGCCCGCTTCGGAAGTGCGCCGGCCACCTGACGCTCCATCTCCACGCCTCGTGTCCACTGTAGGATGCGGGGCGTGACCCTTCGGCGTCTCACACCCGACGACGCTCGCGACTATCGCGAGCTGATGCTCGAGGCCTACTCGTCGACGCCTGTGACGTTCGGCACGACGCCGGAAGAAGCCGCGGCGAAGCCGGAAGCCTGGTGGCGCGCGCGCTGCAACGCGAAGCCCGACGCGGAATCCGTCGTCGTCGGCGCCTTCGACGGACTTCGACTCGTCGGTGCCTTCGGCGTGCAGTTCGCGGAACGCGAGCGCGAGCGCCACAAGGCGACGCTGTTCGGCATGTTCGTCCGGCCGCAGTCACGCGGCACCGGACTCGGCCGTGTGCTCGTCGCAGCTGCTCTCGAGCAGGCCCGCGCGCGAGCCGGCGTGAGCGTGGTCCAGCTCTCCGCGGTCGCGAGCAACGACCGCGCGCTCCAGCTCTACGAGAGCTTCGGTTTCGTGCGCTGGGGCGTCGAACCCCGCTGTTTCTCCGTCGGCGGCGGCGAGTTCGTCGCTCGCGTGCAACTCTGGCGCGAGCTCTAGCGCAGGAGTGGCGCAGCTCTCAGCCTCGAGCGTCGCGCCCGGGCTTCGACTTCACGCTCGCTCGAGTCTTCGGAGCCGTCGCCGTCGCGCGCAGCCAGCGAGTGAGAAACTTGCGCGCGACGGAGTAGTGGGAGCACGTGTTCGGAGCGATGAAGCTCACGAGCGGCAACTTGCGCGTCCACGCGAAGTGGCCCGGCGCGAGCAGCTCCTTTTCGCTCAGGCCCTGCACGAGCTCGAGCGCCTGCGCGTGCGTCTCCTCGAATTCGGCCTCGAGCCGCGCCGCGGATCGGCGCGCGAAACGGCGCTGGATCTCGCGGTTGAGCGCCGGCGTCTCGCGCCACGTGAAGCCCGGGGCCGGCAAGTCCGGCGTGCGGCCCGCGCGGCCGTCCTCGACCCAACGCAGCAGCATCCTGTGCCACTCCGCGAGGTGCGCGAGCAGGTCCGCGACCGTCCAGCCATCGCCCCACACTCCCGCCACGCGCCGCTGGCGAACCGGAATCGTCGCGAGGAGCTCGACGAACGCCGCGTGCTCGCGCTCGATGCGCTCGACCAGCTCACGCTTGCTCTGGAACTTCATCGTGGAGCGAGGCTACGTCCGGAACGGGGCCGTGTCAGCGCCCTGCCCCCGCGAGCGCCGCCGCGAGATCCTCGGGTTTCCAGCGCAATTCGAGCACTTGGGGCGACGGGACCGACGTAGTGGAGACGTTGCCGGAGAGAACGTGGGGGAGTTCGACGACGCCGGAACTGCCCGTGACGGACAGGGTCGTCGCATGGGCTGGGAGGTGGCGCAGCGTGAACGGCTGGGACAGGGCGCCGCGGATCGAGACCGTGTCGAGCACGAGGCGTGCGACCGAGGGAGGCAGTTCGGCGGAGCGGAACGTGAGCAGCAGCTCGGTGGTGCCGAGCGTCGCGAGAAGCTCTTCGGGCACGCGGATCTGGAGCGTCGGCGCGCGCTCGAGCTGCAGCGAAGGCGCGCGACTGGCGGGATCGAAGCGCGTCACGACATGTGCGCCAGCGACGATCCAGAACGGGTCCGAGGCGTGGTCGTACACGAGCTTGCCACTGGGCATCGTGTGCTTGGTCCAGCGGCGCGAGCTGCGTTCGAGCAGGTACGCGGTGGCATGAAGGCCCGGGCGGCCATCGGAGTCGAGGAGGCGCAGCTCGCTCCACGGGCCGAGCTCCACGGGCTCGAGGCGCGGGTCGTGAGTGAGCTTGCCCGCTTCCACCTGCACGGCTCCGACCGTCGCGACGGCTTCGGGGGTTCCTTCCGCCTGCACGGACACCGTGTAGGCGCCGGGCGCAAGGCCGCGCACGACGAAGGCGCCGTCCGCATCGATCTCGCTCCGGCGGTACGGGGCTGAGCCGCTCGGCGATGTGCGCGGGTCCTCGCGGCGCACGCTCACGGTCATGTACTCGCGCGCGAGTCCCGAGTCGAGCCGCACGAACCCCGTGATGCCGCCGTTGGCGCCGAGCGTGAGCACGACGCCGCTGGAGCCCAGCGAGACGACCTGGAACTCGCTCGCCGCATCGGCGTTCCACGCCGCAAGCCCGAGCGCGTTCCACTCGCCCGTGCCACGAACCTCGAAATTCCCCGAGAAATCCGTGTAGGTGCGCAGGTTCCCCGAGCGCTCCCAGCCGTCGTTCCAGCCGCTGCCGCCGTCCGCGCGCTTGCCCAGCACGCTCACTTCCGCACCCGCCGCGCGCCGCCCGTTCGCGTCGACGACGCGGCCCGAGACGAGCAGCGGCAGCGAGTCGATGAAGACTTCGCCGAGCTCGAGCTCGGTCAGGCCCGGCCGGCCGTTCGCGGTCGCGCTCGCGAACCCCACACGCTCGTCGCGCGGCCCGCGCACGGTGAATTCGACGCTCGTCCTCCCGGTGCTCTCGCGCAGCAGCGGAATCACGAAACGCCCGTCGGCCGTCACGACCACGCGCAGGTTCTGCATCCACTCCTGGCCCAGTGCATCGCGCGCTTCGATCGCCACGTCGACCCGAGTCGTCCCGATCGAGCGGATCGCGGGACCCACGAGCGTGCCGACCATGCGAGTGCCGAGCTTCTCGTTCGCCTTCAGATCGATGCGCAGCCGTCGCTCCTCGCCTGCGCGCGTCGGGCCGAGGGCCTCGCTCTCGTCGTGGAACCGCGACTCGCCGCGGACTTGGCTCGTCGGCGTGAGCGACAGTCCGAGACCGACGTAGGGGAAGCGGACCTCGCCTTCGGCCGCGGGGCGCAGGAAGTGCTCGTGCGGGACGAGTTCCTGCGCTGGGTCCGTCGAGCTCGCTTCCCGCAGTCGCAGCGAGAATTGCCCGCCGGCGGCCGGGCCGTCGAGCTCGAGCACGACGCTGCCCGCGGCTGGCAGGCGCAGCTCGAGCGGCTCCGGAGGAAGGCGCGACGGCTCGAAGTCCTGCTCGATGGCGGCGGCGAAGGGCTCCGCGATCGCGACCACAAAGCGCGCGTCGTAATCCCAGCTGCCGCGCATCAATGCGCGAAAGTGCGGGAACAACGCCGTTCCATCGGGACCGGACAGCGCCATCGCGATGTCGAAGCTCTCGCCGAACTCGTCCGCGGGACCCCAGCGCTGCCGCAGCGCCACGCGCACGCCCGGAGCGCCGGCGCCCGACGCGTCGAGCACGCGCACGCGCAGTGTTTCGTCGTTCTCGAGCTGAATGTACGTCGGATCGGCGCTCGAGCGCTGCACGCGCGTCCAGCCCCACAGGCCCTCGCCGCGCGCTACGACGCACCCCGTCGCTCCAGGCTGGGGCGCATGGAAATTCCCCGACGAATCGGGCTGCAAGCGACTCGCGACTTCCGCGAGCCGCGCGTCGACTTCGCCGGACTGCAGCCAGCGCTCGAGCTGCCCGAGCTCCTGCCAGTTCTCCGGATCCTTCGGCTGCCACCACCACACTTCGACGGGCGCCACGCGCCGCCGGTGCACGCCGACGACGGGAATGAGCTCGATGCCGGGCTCGGGCGGTGCATCCGTCGCGCCGCTCGCGTTCGCTGGTTCCGCTTGGAGCGCCGCGCGTGCGGAGCTCGTGTCCGTCGACGCTTCGTCGTTCGCGCCGCTTGTCCCCGGCGCAGCCGCCGCGCCCTCGGGCGAACTGGCCGCGCCCGCGAACTCCGCACCGTCGCCAGCGTCACGACGCAGGAGCAGCGCGACTCCCAGCGCGAACACCACGAGCGCAGCCAGGAAGCCGAAGGTGCGGAGCTGTTTCGAGTCGAGCGCCATGGTCACGAGGGCGCCACCTTCGGTCGGAGCTTGCCGTCGCGCAAGGTCTCGCCCTCCTCACCGCGGAGACGGTGGGGTCGGCCGTGTAGCCCGAATGGCGCGGCTCACTTAGAGTGTGCCACGTCGTCAGGCCGTTCGCGTCCCTCCCGGACCGGGCCTGACGGAGACTCTCCGGAAGGAAGCACGCACCATGAAGCCCGCATTCTCGTTTCGATCGATGCTTCGAGCTCGCGCATGGAAGCACCGCGGCATGGGAAGCTTGGCGCTGGGTGTCGTGCTCGTGGCAACCGCGACGAGCGCCATGGCGCAGAAGGAAGCGGCCGGCTGGGGGTACTTCAGGTTCAACTCCGCGTGGAAGCAGGAGTCGTTCGTCGCGATCGACGCGGCCGGCAAGACCACCGTCGCGCGGCGTGCCGATGGCCGAATCGTCGTGTGGGGCAAGGACAATGGCCATGCCAACCTTGCATCCGAGTTCACGTACGTCGACATGAGCGCAGGCTGGTCCCATCTCGTCGGGTTGACGAGCTCCGGCTTGATGAAGTGCTCCGGCCCTGGCATTCCCCCTTGCGCCAACCTGATTCCGGCGCTCGGCACGACGTTCACGGACGTGGCGGCCGGCGGCGATCACTTCGTGGCGCTGCAGAACGACGGAATCGTGCAGTGCGCCGGCCAGAACAACTACGGCGCGACCGACGTCCCCGCGGGACTCCTCGCGACGGCGGTCGACGCCGGCAACCAGTTCACGCTCGCCCTGCGCACCGATGGCACGATCGCGGCGTGGGGCGCGTCGCTCAACGCTCAGACCTTGGTCCCCTCACTCCCGCCCGGATTGACCTACGTCGAGATCTCGGCCGGCGAGATGCATTCGGCTGCGCGGCGGAGTGACGGAAGCGTCGTCTGCTGGGGCGACAATCTCTACGGGCAGTGCGCCGTGCCGGCGTTGCCGCCCGGAGTGACCTTCGTCGATGTGGCGGCGGGCGGAACGTTCACGGTCGCCGCCTGCAGCGATGGTCTGGTCCGCTGCTGGGGGCTGGTGCCGCCCGCTCCCAATCCGCCGTCGGGCACGATCTTCGTCGAGGTGGCTGCGGGAGACCGCCACGGCGTGGCGCGAGCGAGCGACGGCCGCGTGGTCTGCTGGGGCGACAACTCCGCCGTCCAGTGCAACGTCCCCGACCCTGCGCCGGGGCTCGAGTTCGAGCAAGTCGCGATCGCGCAGAACTACAGCTACGTCGGCCTGCTGTCGGACGGCACCGTGATGCGCTGGGGGGCCTCGGCGCCCTCGGTTCCGCCGCTTCTTCCGGGTACGCGCTACCTCACGATTTCATCGCTGGGGACGCACGTCGCCGCTCTGCGCAGCGATGGTGTCGCCGTCTGCTGGGGCGACAACTCCCAGGGGCAGTCGAACGTCGTGAGCCTTCCGCCGGGGCTGAGCTACGTCGAGGTCGCCGCGGGCACCTGGTTCACCGCCGCCCGCCGCAGCGATGGAGCCGTGATCTGCTGGGGCCAGAACACTTACGGCGAATGCAACGTGCCGGCGCTGCCGCCGGGTGTCCAGTTCACGCGGCTCTTCGCGGGGGTCTGGCACACCGCGGCGCTCTGCAGTGACGGGCTCGTTCGCTGCTGGGGCCGGAACGACACAGGGCAGTGCAATGTGCCGTCGCCGCCGGCGGGCCTGAGTTACCTGGATGCGGGCGCGGGTTCGCTCCACACCCTCGGTCTGCTTTCCGACGGGACGGTCGTCAGTTGGGGGCAGGTCGCATCGAACTACAAGCTCCCCGCAGCCACCGCGGGGCGGCGCTATGTCGACGTCGACGCAGGTCTCTACTCGAGCCTCGGGCTTCTCGACGACGGCACCGTCGAGAGCCGCTACGGCTTCCCGTACTTCTCCGCGCGACCGCCGCTCCTCCCGACGGGTTCGGACTGGATCCACGCCATCGCTCGCGGGGATCGATTCACCGGCGTGTTCGAGCGCACGGGGTTCGTCACGGGCTATTGCACGGCGGGCGTGACCACACGCGGCTGCGTGCCGGTGATTTCCGGCAACGGCCTGCCGAGCGCGACGTCGACGGAGCCCTTCACGATCACGATCGACGGCGCGGACGGCGGTGCCCCCGGCCTGATCAGTTACGGCATCAACAACGCGGGCTTCGTGCCGACGCCGTGGGGCAACTCCAGCAGTTACGCGTGCGTGCGTCCTCCGATCCAGCGCACGCCGCTGCTTTCGGGCGGCGGCAACGCGGGGACCTGCGGAGCACGGCTCGTGCTCAACTGGACGGACTACATGGCGTCGAACCCGGCCGCCCTCGGGCAACCGCTCTCCGCCGGCCTGAACGTCTACGCCCAAGGTTGGTGCCGCGATTGGCTGTCTCTGGCGGGAGCGGTGCGCACCAACGCGATCCAGTTCGTCGTGCAACCCTGACGGACTTCGACTCGCTGCTCATCGAGGCCGGCCGCCTGCGCAGGGCGGCTGGCCTCGTTCGCTCGGTGGTCAGCGCTTGGCCTCCGCGAGCGCGCGGTCGAGATCCTCGCGCGTCCAGCGGACTTCGAGTCGCTGGGGGCCGGGGCGAACGTGCACGAAGCCGCCGAGCGTGACCTCGGCGGGAAGTTCGACGTTGCGGTTCGATTCGAGCCACGCGGTGACGGCGAGCTGGCCAGTGCGGCGCACCACGGTGGTGACGGCGGCCTTGGAGAAGAACTCGGCCTCGTCCGGACTCGACTGTCGCACGGCTTCGGGCTCATCGGCGCCGACGAATTGGACTCGCACGACGCAGCCGTCGGGCCACGGCGAGTCGGGATGCACGCTCACCTGCAGTTCCTGCGCGGGGCGGAGCTGCACGGTCGTGTCACCGAGCGCCGGATCGAAACGTTCGAGAAGCGCGTTCTCGACCGAGAGCCAGAACGGAGGCTCGCGCAGCGAGTAGCGCACGTGCCGGCCGGGGCTCGATCGGACGTACGGTGTGTCCGCCTTGTCGCCTTCGGTCCGGAGGACGTAGACGCGCTTGGCGACGGATCCTTCGGGAGTGAGCACTCGCAGCAGGCGCCACGGGCCGAACTCGCGCAGGTCGAGCGGGGAGAGGCGCGGGTCCGTGGTCTCGCGGCCGGATTCGACCGCGATCTCGGAGAGCTTCACGAGCTCCTGTTCGAGCCCCGTCGCGCGCACCTGCAGCCCGTACGTGCCTTCGGCGAGACGTTGGAAGCGGAAGTGGCCCTCTGCATCGGGCTTCGTCGTGATCTCCAGGCTTCCAAGGCGCCTTCCATCCGGGAGAAGTCGCGGCCGGAGCAGCACGACCTCGAGCTCGGCGGCACCCAGCGTCGCGTCGAGGAGCAACTGACCGCGCAGGCTCGCGTCCTCCTGGATCGTGAGGACAACGCCCTCGGTCCCGCGCTGCAGCAGGAGCTGCGCGCTGCGGGCGTTCTCGTGGCCGGCGCTCAGCTGGAACTTCGTCGAAGGGCTGTCGGAGCGGATCTCGAAGCGTCCGAGCTCGTCCGACTTCGCGAACAGCATCTGCTGCGTGAGCCGCTGCGCGACGTCGGGGCGACGGTCCACCTCGGGACCGGCCGGGTGCCCTTGCACCTCGGCTCCCGCGATCGGCTGTCCATGCCGGTTGACGACCGTGCCCGACGCGACCAGCGGATGGAGCGGGAGCACGACGTTCCCGAAGTCCACCTCCGCGTTCGCGCTCCACGCGAGAGCGGTCGCGATGTACGCGCCCGAGCGTCCGGGTGCGGGCTCGAGCATCACCGCCTTCAGCACGACGTCGACGGCCTGGCCGACGAGCGTCATCTCGAAACTCCCGTCGGCATCGGTGCGAGCTCGCAACCACTGCTGCGCTGGCGCCGCGTCCGGTGGATATTCGAGCGTCCAGTACATCGAAACGCCGGCGAACGGTCGGCCGAGATCGTCGACGAGGCGCCCCCGCGCGCGCCGCGCGAGCACCGAACCGCCGAGGCGCAACTTCACCAGTTCCCCCTCGCGCGTCGGTCCCGCACGGAGTTCCGGCGGGAGCGGAAACGAATCCTCGAAGATGGGTCGGAGCTCGAGTTCGAGGTTGAGGCCGACGACCGGAAAGCGCGCGCTGCCGTCGACGATGGCGGCGAACAACGTGGGGCCGCGTACGCGCCCTCTCCCTTCCGAGGCCGGGGCCGACCGCGCCTGCAGCTGCAGTTCCGTCCCCGGCGGAAGGCCCTCGACGTCGATCTCTACCTCGACGGAGCCGGTGGGGGGCAAGCGCAGCACGGGCATCTCTCTCGGCGGGTTCCACGGGTCGTAGGCGAGCTCGACGGGCTCGACCGCAGGCACCTCGGCCGTGAGCAGGAGCTCCATCTCGAATCCCCGGTCTCCCTGCAGCAGGCGCCGCAAGTTCCGCAGGTGCGCGATGCCGTCGACACCCGTGAGCGCGCTCGCGTAGGCGAAACCGCGGAACTCCTGCGTCTGGTTCAGCATCACACCCACACCCTCGACCGCCGCACCCTTCGCGTCGACGACCTTCACCAACTGCTCGGAGTCGGACTCGAGCTCGATCTCGTGCAGTCCGGACGCCGAAGGCCGCAGCAGGAGCGCGCCGTACAACCCGGGCGCGATCGCGACGACGCAGGCCGCGCGCTGCACGTCGGGCGCGAAGCGACGGCCCTCCGCATCGGGCGCGAGCCGCACGCCACGCGTCTGCATCCAGCGGTCGAGTTCCCCCTTGCGGATGCGCTCCATCAGCCAGTTCGCCGCGTCTCGGATCGGGTCCTGCTCGAGCGGGATCCACGTGAGCTCCGCCTCGGCAACGCGCCGCCGGTCGACTCCGGTCACGGCGACGAGCTCGAGTCCCGAGTGCGGTTCGAGTTGCGGCTCGACGGCCGTGCCCTTCGCCACCAACGCGCGCTCGGCCTGTCGAGTCTCGTCGCTCGCCGTCGCCGAGCTCTTCTCCGCCGTCGGCGTCGCGGCCGCGGATTCGGCGAGTTCCTCGCGCTCGAGCGCACCCGCCGGCTCCGGACCGCGGCTCGAAATCACGAGGTACGCGACGACCGCCAGCGCGAGAAGCGCAAGTCCGACGAGGAGGCCACGAAAGCGCGAGTTCATGGAGTTGGGCCGCGCCCGCGGGAAATGCGGTGCGCGAGAGTCCCAGCATCTACCTCAACTTCCCTTCGGCGTCATCAACGGACGCGGAGATCCCTGCTCGCCGCCGTCAGGGGTTCGCGAGCTTCGCCGCGGCCTCGATGTCCGCCTTCGACCAGCTCACGGTGACGTGGGCCGGCAGTTCGTCGGGAGGCATCGCCGGCAGGCCCTCGACCGTGCACGGGAACTCGACCTCCTCTGCGCCGCAGGCGAGCGCGCGCAGGGAAATGCGGGCGTGGCGGTAGCACTCGAGTTCCGCTGTCTCGCCGGGGATCAGATCGGCTTCGTCGTCGGGGTCGTCGAAGAAGCACTCGCCCGCTGGAGTGGTGACGAGCTCGACCCGAATCTCGCAGCCTTCGGGCCACACCACGTCCGCTGCCGCGGAAACGACGATCAACGCGACGGGCTTGAGCTGCACGGTGTCGTCACACGTCGCGGGATCGATGCACAGGCTCCGGTCGAGCTGGTTGGAGATCCAGACGAGGCCTTCGTCGCGATTGAGGAAGAGCTTGCCCGTGCGCGAGTACTGCGCTCGCGCTTCGCCACCGGCCACGAGCGGAGGTCGGCAGACGTGCAACTGGTGGCATGGCAGGCCCTTCGAGTCGAGCACCAGCACTTCACGCCAGCGTCCCGTCTTCGCGAGATCGAACGGATCGAGGCGGGGATCGACGTTCGTGACGCCCGGCTCGATGCGCACGCCCTCGACGGTCGCGAGCGGTTCCTCGAGCGAGCCGTACTCGACCGTCACGTCCCACAGTCCAGCGGCGAGCTGCTCGAGCACGAAGATGCCATCGGAGTCGATGCGCGCCTCGAGCTCGTCAGGGAACGGCGTTTCTTCCGCAGGGGCACGGCGTCTCGCGGTCACCCTGAGGAACGCCGGCAAGAACGGTGCTGAACACAGGATCCGTCCGCGCAACTTCGCGTTGCTCGAGAGCACGAGTTCGACGGCGTCCGAACCCGCCGCGAATCGCTGGAACGGCGAGCCAGCGCCGGAACCGGCCGCGCGCGCGAAGACGGCGTTGGAGGCCACGCCGCGGAACTCGAAGCGCCCCGTTGCATCGGCCGTCGAGGCTCCGGCCCACTCCCAGCTCGTCGCATCCGGACGCGACTCGGCGCCTGGCCTGTACATGTGGACCTCGGCGTTCGCTTCCGGCTTGCCTTCGACCGAGAGCACGTGGCCCGCGAGGATCAGCGGCGCCCGTTCCGGAAATCTCCGGTTCGTGAGTGCGTCGAGCCAGTCCGCGGGAACCTCGAGCGCTCCGAGGTCGAACTCTCGCTCGTGCGGCGCGAGCGTGAAGCTCCTCTTGAGCGGCGTGGCCGGCGCGCTCCGCTCTACGTTCAAGTCCAGGTGCACCGACTGGGGAAGCCGACCTTGGCGCGGGAGCGAGATGGAGAAGCTTCCGTCGTGGAGGGTTCGAAGTCTCGTCGAGTAGTAGGCGCTCCAATCTCCGGAAGAGGACGCGCTCGACCAGAACTCGAGCGTCTCCTCTTCCAGCGGCTTGCCCGACGCGTGCACGAGTCTGCCGCGCAACAGGAACTCGTCCTCGGCCGACGAGACCCGCACGGTGACCCGCTCGCCCGCGCGCGTCGGCCCCGGCGCTCGCGCGGAAAGGTGCACGCGCATGCCCGGCATGCTGGTGTGGGGGAGCACGTCGTGGCCCAGTCCGACGAACGGGAACAGCACCTGGCCATCGACCAGCTCGCGCGTTCCGGTCGGAACTCCCGCTCCACACTCGCCTTCGGGCGCCTGCGTCGGGAGCAGCGTCAGGCTGGCGAACGAGGCGGGAGTCGCTCCTTCGACTTGCAGAAACACTTCGCCTGTCGGCGGCATCACCAGAGTGAGGAGCTCCCTCGGGGGGCTCGCGAGGTCCAGCGGCACTTCGACCGGCGAAACCAGCGGCTCGGCGAGCGCGATCGCGTGGCGGTACGAGTGATCCCACGCCCGCGCGAGGATCGCCGGCACGTGGTGGAGCCTCGCGAGTCCCGCGGCGTCCGTCCGTGCCTGCGCGTGCTCCCATCCGACCCGCGCGCCGACTCCCACGCGAAGAGCGACGCGCGCGCCCGCGACCGGCTCGCCGGACTCCTCGACCACGCGCGCCGTGATGGACCAGTCCGCCTCCAGCGGAAGAAGGCAGGGGAAAACCGTGCTCTTCCGGAGCTCCACGTAGCCCCACAGTCCCGGCGCTTGCGCCACGACGCACACGCCCTCGCTGCGCTCGGGAACGAAGAGGCGCCCCTCGACGTCGGGGAGAATCGGTACTCCACGCTCCTCGAGCAGCCCGTCGAGCTCACCTCGCCGCAATGCGGCGGAACCCGGCGATTCCGCGTGCTTGTCAACGGGACCGAGCGCGATCCACGTCAGTTCCGCCTGCGCCACGCGCCGCTTGTCCGAACCCGTGACCGGAATCACCTCGAACCTGCTGCGCGCCGCGTCGTCGTCGTTCGTCCCCACGAGCGCTGACGGAACGCTCTCGCGCGCTTGCTCCGCGTCGCGAAGGCCCTCGCGCGTCGCGGCGGACTCTGGCTCGTGCGCCGCTTGCGGACTGCTCGCACCCGACTCGATCCTCGTCGCTGCGAGGCCCGCCCGGTCTTGCGCCATCCACCAACCCGCACCGAGAAGGAGCGCGAGGACAACGAACGCCAGCGAGAGCTTCGTGCGCATGCGAGGAAGGACGTCGGGAGCGAGGGGGAACGCCCGCAAGCCTAGCCAACCGAGCCGGCCGAGTTTCGATGCGATTCACGCCGGTTTCAGCGCAGCACCGGCTCGACGACGAATCCCGCGTCACTCCCGCGCTTCCGCGAGCGCCTTGTCGAGGGCTTCCTGCGTCCAGCGGATCTCGAGCACCTGCACGCCCGAGGTGGCCGCGAGCACTCCGCCGCGCACGATCTCGCAGGGCAGCTCGGCGGAGTCGTTGGCCTGCAGCGTGGCGGTGACCTTGAGGGCGCCAAG
Organism: Planctomycetota bacterium; assembly: GCA_026692705.1. Taxonomy (GTDB): domain Bacteria; phylum Planctomycetota; class UBA1135; order UBA1135; genus F1-120-MAGs118. Next base: position 5,077 of record JAPLOE010000278.1, on the reverse strand, counting down.
GTGGTGGACACGGAGCTCGAGCGGTGTGCCTTGGGCGAAGTAGTGGGGTGCGTCGTCGAGGTACTCCTCGAAGAACGAGTGGCCATTTGCGGCGCTCACGAGGAGTTCGAGCGAAGCGTCGGCAGGCCACGGGCTGTCGGGCGACGCGATCACGCGCAGGTGGGGCGCGGGGGAGAGGCGGATCGTGTCGCCGACGGTGGCGGGATCGACGCGCTCGGCGAGGCTGTCGGCGGTGCAGAGCCACAGGGGAGCGGCGCCGGACTCGAGCCGGAAGCAAGGCCCTCCGTGCCAGTCGATTTCGAACGAATCGGAATCCTGCGGGTCGACGCGCAGGGTGGTCCACTCGCGCGCTGGCGTGCCGTCGGCTTCGAGCACGCGCACGTTGCGCCAGCGGCCGAGCTTGCGCAGGTCGAGCGGATCGAGGCGCGGGTCGGCGCTTTCGCTCCCGGCTTCGACACGCACGTTCTTGACGGTCGCGACGGGGTCGTCGACGCCAGCTAGATGGACGTGGACGGTGTAGAGGCCCGCGCGCACGCCGCGCACGAGGAACTTGCCCTCCACGTCGAGGTCGAGCCAGAAATGGGCCTCCCGTGGCTGCGAAGAGTCCTTGGGCAGGTCGGGTTCCACCTCGATCCTGATGTGATCGCTCGAGAGGCTCTCGTCGAACACGATCCGGCCGCGCAGCAGGCCGTCGTGGCTTGCGACGAGCGTGACGTCGCGCGCGCCGGCGCGTGCGTGCGTGGGGGACGAACACGCACCGTCGGTCTTGGCCACGAGCATGAGTTCGTCGACACGCTCGCTGCTGCGGATCACGAAGTGGCCCTTGGCGCCGCTGCGCGCCCTGAGGTCGCTCTCCTCCTCCCACTGCTGGCGATTGGGCGACGGGGAGGGATGTGAACTGCGCACCCAGGTCCGGATGCTCGCGCCCTCGAGCCCGCGGCCCTGGCCGTCGACGACCCAACCTTCGAGCACGACCGGCAGCGGCTCGACGCGCACGTCGCCCAGATCGTGCACGAGCGCTCCTGCCGGCCAGTCGAACGTGAGCTCCGCCGACGCCTGCCGTTGCATGGACTCGTCGGCGAGCAGGAATTCGAGCTTCGTCGCACCCATCGGGCGGCGCTCGAGTCGCACTTCGAAACGTCCCTCGGCGTCGGTTCGCGTCCACGCGCCGTCGCCGAAGTTGTTGGACTCGACGTCGTGCCCCGTGATGAAGCCAAAACAGCGTGTTTCGCGCTGGGGCACTCCGGCGGAATCGAGCACGCGGCCGCTCACGAGCACGCCGCTCGGTCGCGAATCGATCTGCAGCACGACCTCCTGCCCGGCGCGCACCGGACCGGCCGAACGCGCGGCGTCCTGCGGCTGGTACGAGTTCTCGCAGATGGTGAGCGGAATCACCTCGCGGCCGAGCCCCACGAACGGGAAACGCACCTGCCGCTCGACCACCTCGCGCTCGCCGTCGAAGTGGCGCTCGACGTCCTCGTCGGGGTCGAGCACCTCGCCGACCGGTCGCGCCTCGAGCCGCGCCTTCGTCGCGTCGGAACTTGCGCCGAGCCGCAACACCACGCTGCCCGTCGGCGGCAGCACGAGCGTCACGACCTCGCGCGTCGGCTGCGTGAGCTCGAACTCGCTCCGCACCGGCTCGGCGAGCGGCTCCGCGATCGAAAAGCCGTAGCGCGCCTCGTAATCCCAGTCGCCGTCGATCAGCGCGCGGTAGTGGCGAAAGCGCGCGAATCCGTCGGCGTCCGTCTCGACGACCGCGTGGTCGATCGTGCAATCCTCGCCACAATCCTGCCGCAGCGCGACATGCACGCCCTGCACCGGCGCGCCCGCGAGATCGACCACGCGCGCCGTGAGGTCGAGATCGGGTTCGAGCGTGACGTAAGTCGGATCGAGCGACGTGCGCGAGATCTGCTGCAGCGCCCACAGCCCGTCCGCGCTCGCGACCACGGCACCGAGCGCCGCCGGCTTGGGCAAGCGCCACTTGCCCTCTGCGTCGCGCTCGATTCTCTCGGCCTTCTCGGCCATGCGTTCCTCGAGCACGCCGGAGTCGAGCCATTCCTCGAACGCCGGATCGCCCCAAGGGGCCTTGGTATCCGTGCCTGCGATCCACCACAGCTCGACGTTGTCGACGCTCCGTCGCTCGGCGCCCACCACGGGCCGGATCTCGATGCCGGTCGGCGCCAGGCCGTTCGTTGAGAGCGGACCCGCGTTCTCGCTGGCTACTGCGTCGCGCGAACCGCTTTCGAGAGCTGTGTCCGCGGCACCGGCAGCAGTCGTTCCCGGCGGGCGCGGGCTCGCAGCGCCCTGCAGGGTCGCCGCGCCTTCCTCCAGCTCGGCCGCAGCGCCGCTGGTGCTGCCACCGAACGTCCACAGCAGTCCAGCGGCCAGCACGACGAGCGCGAGAACGGCCAACGGGAGTTTCGTGCGCATGCGACGCGCGGCGCGGCCGGCAGGAAGCGCCGGAGGGCCGTCGCAGCACGGGATAGCTTCCCTGCCCGCGCCGGTCACGGGGAACTTCAGGGGGATTCGCGGCGAGCGCGCCTAGTCGTCGTCTTCGCCCTCTTCCTCGTCGTCATCGTCGTCGTCTTCGCGGCCGCGCCCTTCGCCCTCATCTTCCTCTTCGCCTTCACCGAGCTTGATCGTCGTGCCCAGCACCGAAACCGTGCCCGCGTTCGAGTCGTAGGTCGTGGCGAGGCTCGTGCCGAAGCCGAGCACGATCGCGAGGTACGCGACACCGACGAGCGGGCGCGTGGCCGGAATCGTCTCGCTCTCCGCGACGTCGTTCTTGCGGCCGTGGATCATCGAGAGCGCGATCGGGTCGCGGTGGCGCACGGTGTGCACCACGACGCCGGCCACGTGCGCGAGCGCGAGGATCGCGAAGGCGTTGGCGAAGAGCTCGTGCACGTCCTCGAACTGCTCGCCGTTGCCGTTCGCCATCTGCCAGCCGGTGAAACCGAGCGCGCCCGCCAGCGCGAGCATCGCGAGCCCCACCCAGCTCGAGGCGGGGTTGTGGCCGGCCCAACGCTCCTTCGAGCCGCTCAGGATGCCGCGGAAATAACGCACGAACGCCGCGGGCGAGAGCGCGAAGCCCGTGAAACGTGCGTGTTTCGTGCCGAACAGTCCCCACAGCACGCGCAGCAGCACCGTCGAGCCCAGCGTGAGGCCGGCGAGCATGTGCAGCCGGAACACCGAGGCCTGATCCTCGCCCAGCTTCGCGAGCGCGAAGGCGGCGATGAACAGGGCGGCGAACGTGGCGTGAAAGAGGCGAGTGGGGAGGTCGTAGACGAGGCCTTGGCGCATAGGGGGGGGCCTGGAGGAGCGCCCAGCCTAGGCTCAGGACTCCGCCGGTTCCCGTGCGGCATTCGACGTAGTCGCGGTCTTCTTGCGCGAACGTTGCAAGCGCCGCGCGCCGGCCGCGGAAGGTCCCGCAACCGGCGCGCGTGTTCGATCCGAGCGTGAACGTCAGTCGCGGAACTTGACGTGGCAGCTCTTGCAGGAGCTCGTCAGCTTCTTCATGTCGGCTGCGAGCGCATCCGGCGCGGCCTTGTCGAGGAACGACTTCTCGAGCTTGTCCGCCGCCGCGCGCGAGGCGCGCAGGTGCTCGACGAATTCCGCGCCACGGGCCTTCACCTCGGCGTCGTCCTCGAGCTCGCGCAGGTAGTGCGAGATGCGACCGACTTCCGCCGCGGGTACGAGGTCGGGATGTTCCGTCGGCACGCCCCACTGCGCCTTCTCGACCGCCTTCACGTTCTCCATCGCGTAGTCGATGTCGACCATGAGCTGCACGAGGCCGGTCGACTTCCAGCGCGCGGGGAACGCGTTCGAGGCGGCGTCGAGCTGCGACGTGCTCGCGAGCTTGGTGTCACTCGCGCACGCCCACAGGCCCTTGTAGTCGGGAGCCGTGCCCGAGACCTTCATGCGCGCGGCCGCGGATTCGTGGGTCAGCGTCCCCAGCGAGAGACCGATCGCGGAAGCCGCGCCGGCGCTGCGGTGCTTGCCGTGGTGGCAGTGCACGTAGACCGGGCCGGGCAGGTCGCGGACCGCGCGGGCGAGCTCGAGCTTGCGCGTGTCGTCGATGCCGTCGTAACCGATCGGCAGGTGCACGTAGCGCATCCCCAGGCGCTGCGCGGCCTCGACCTCGGGCTGCGCGCCGTCGACCGAGATGATCGTCTTGATGCCCATGGCCGCGAGCGTCTCGAGGCCGCCGTGCTCGGGCTGCGAGCCGGACATCATCGTGTCGGTGTAGGCGACGACGTTGTGCAGGCCCGGCAGGTCGACGGGCTTCGCCTCGCTGACCGAGGGGCGCGGGATCGGCTCGAAGTGCGGCGGCGCGTCCCCAGCGCTCGCGCAGGAGAAGCCCAGGGCGAGCGCGAAGATGGCGAGGGCCGGGAGCAGGAGTCGCATGGGGCGTAGGGGTCCGTGGAGAACGAGGCTTGGCCCCGGGCAGCCCGTCAACTTGTGTGCCAAGGCCCGCGAGCGCAAGGGCCGGGTGCCTGCGGCGGCCCGGAAGTTCCTGCATGTTCCGATCTCGTAGCAACCGCTCCCGCGCCCGGGCCCGCGCGACAGGCGCCGGGGAGCGGCGGTAGGCTTCCCCCTCCATGGGAGCAGTTCAAACTCGCGGGTCCCCCCTGTTCCCGCTCGCCGGAGCCCTGGTCTGCGGCGGCGTCGGCACGCTGTCCGGCCTGTTCGCGGCGCGGGCGCGCCTGGCGGCCCAGGACTACGAGACGCTCGGTTTCGAGCGCTCGGCCTTCCTGCTGCTGCGGGACGGGCTCCACGAGGGCACGGTGCGTGGCCTGTGGTTCGGAGCGTTCGTGGCGGCCGCGCTCGGGCTCGCCGTCGGGCTGACGCGCGGGAACCTGACGGCCGCGCGGGTCGCGAGCTGGCCGGCGTCGCGCCTGTGGGCGGCGTGGGTGAGCGCCTTCGCGTCGATCGGCACGACGGCGATGCTGATCGCGATCGAGCGCGAGCGCGAGTGGGTCGCGGCGGGCGACATCCTGCACGCGATCGGCTCGGCGATCGCGCTGTGGCTCGTGCTCGAGTGCCTCGGGCGCTACGCGCGCAAGGCGCAGGGCGACTC
>JAPLOE010000277.1 GCA_026692705.1 Planctomycetota bacterium | reverse complement strand
GACGACGAGGCGGGCCTTCGGCGAGCGCGCCTTCACGAGCCGCGCGAGCTTCGCGACCGGCGCGATCGCTCCCGTCTCGTTGTGCACGAGCATCTGCACGACGAGCGCGGTGTCGGTCCGCAGCAGCGCCGACGTGCGCTGCAGGTCGACGCCACCGCTCGCATCCAGCGGCAGGCGCTCGATCTCGAACCCCGCGGAACGCAACGCCTCGACGCTCGCGCGCACGCAGGAATGCTCCAGCGCTCCCACGAGCACGTGCCGCCCGCGCGCGGCCCGCGCGAGCCCCAGCACGGCGAGGTTGGCGGCCTCGGTGCCACCGGAGGTGAACACGACCTGCCGCGGCTCGACCAGGAACGGCCGGGCGACGCGGGCGCGCGCCTCGTCGACGGCCGCCAGCGCGCGCGTCCCGAGCGGGTGGCGCGACGACGGGTTGCCGAATTCGCCGTCGAGGAACGGCAACAGCGCCGCGCGCGCGGTGGGGGAGAGCGGCGTGGTCGCGGCGTGATCTAGGTAGACGGGCTGCATCGCTCCGCCGACCAGAGTAGCGGCTGGCGGCGCGCCCAGAGCCTGTGAAGCCATTCACAGGCTCGCCGTCCGGCGCCGCCAGGCGACGGCGCATCCAGCATCCTGAGAGCCCGTAGGCTCGATGGCTTCACGGGGTCTCAGTTCAGCGCTGGCGCACGGAGATCGGGCCGACGCGCAGCGGCAGGATCTCTCCGGAAGCGATTTCCACGTTTTCCAGCGTCGACTGGCCTTCGCCGGCGCGCACGGAGAGCGTGTAGCGGCCCGGGGGCAGGTCGAGGAAGCGCAGGTGGCCGCGGGCGTCGGCGGTGGCCGGAGGCCAGATGCGCGAGGGCTGTTCGGTGCTGGTGAGCAGCGCGAGCGCACCGGCGATGCCGCTGCCCAGCTCGTCGGTGACCTCGACGTCGAGCGCGCCGAGGCTCAGCACGACGACGAGCCCACCGCCGTCCTGACCGTGCTCGAGGCGCGCGTGGGCCGGATCCGCGAGGTCGGGCCAGCTGCCGCCGGCGGCCCAGGAGGGCAGCACGACGATGCGGTAGGAGCCGAGCGCGAGGTCGTCGAAGGCGAACACGCCCTGCCGGTCGGTGTGCACACGGCGCTCGACGGTGCCGCCGAATTCCTGTGGTGGCGCGATCGGCACGAGCGCGACTTCGTAGCCGTCGGCGTCGCTCCACGCGCGGCGCAGCGGATGCGCGAGGCGGCCTGCGATCGGAGCGCGCACGGTCGCGGGCAGATCCGTCGGCGGCGGGTTGGGCTCGGGCATCACGAGCGTGACTTCGCCGGGTGTCGCGAGCTGGTGCACGGGCGCGCGCCCCCACAGCACGAGCGCGACGTCGACCTCGCCGGGTTGCAGGCCCGCGAGCTCGAAACGCCCTTCGGCGTCCGTCTCGGTCCACAGCGGCACCGAGTTCGAGCGCAGCACGACGCCGACGCCCGCGAGCGGCTCGCCGAAGGAGTCGACGACCTTGCCCCACAGCCGTTCGCCGCCCAAGGGCGACACGAGCGGCTCGAACTCGACCGCCCGCGGCGCCGCGAAGGACGGCAGGTCGCGGGTCGCGCGGCTGATGCGCGCGACGAGCCAGCCGACGAGCAGGACGCCGAAGACGATCGCCGGCAGGAGGCGCGTGAGGTTCCTCACGCCCGGTCGCTCACTTCTTGTAGTTCTTCTCGACCCACGTCTGGAACGCCTTGTCGATCTGCTCGGGCGTCATGTTCCAGACTTTAGTGAACGCACGCTCCTGCTGCTCGACGATCTTGTCGGGCCGTGTCGGCCCGTAGTCGTTGATCGGCTCGGCGAGCTCGAACAGCAGGTCGTGCGCGGTGTCCTTGCGCGCCGTCAGGATCCAGTCGACCAGCGCCCAGGCGAGCATGTGCTCACGCGGCTGGATCTCTTCGTAGTTGTGCCAGCGCATCATCTTCGCCAGCGGCGTGGCGGCCTCGTTCTTGACGAGCCCGAGCACCCGCGGCTCCCAGATGTGCGTGCGGTCCGATTCCGGGTCGCTGCTCGCGCCGCCGGCGTTCCACTGGTTGAAGCGCGGGTCGATCTGGCGCGCAATCCAGTGCGCGAGGCCGTAGCGCAGCCAGTTCGGCGGCGCCTGGAACGAGACGCGGTAGCCGTCGAGCAGGTTCTGGACGAGCGCGCCCGCCAGCGCGACGTGCAGCGCCTGGTCGAGCTCGCGCCCGCCGTTCTTGAGCGCCTCGAAGTTCATCGCGAGCAGGTAGCCGTCCGGCCAGGCCGTGCGGAAGCTGTACTCGGGCTCGACGTTGAAGTTGGCGCGCAGGTAGCGGCCCATCGAGCTCTGGCTCTGCGTCAGCAGCACCGTGAACTTGTTCTTCTGGCCGAGGTACGGGCCCTGGCCGAGCGAGCGTCCGTCGGCGGTCTTGCGCTCCGCCGTCAGGAAGTCGGCGTCCTTGAGGCCGAAGGCGGTCGTGAACTGGTCGTAGACGCGCTCGATGCGGTACGCGTACAGGTGCGCGCGCAGCCACGGGTCGATCTTCGGCGGCAGCTTGGTGAACTTGCTGCAGAGCTTCTTGAGGGCCGCGAATTCGGCCTCCAGCCGTTCCTTCTCGGCGCGGTCGCCGGTCGGGCGGTAGCTCTCGAGCGTCGAAGCGAGGCGGAAGTGCTCGGTCTCGATGAAGATGACCGGAATGCCGCCGAGCGTCTTCACGACGCCGTCGGAGGCGTGGCTCTGCGTCCACGGCATCGCGCCGACACGCACGATCCCGAGCTTCTTCAGCAGTTCGGGGTCGCCCTTGGTCCACGGATCCTCGTTCTCGATTTCCTCGAGCGAGGTGTCCTGGGCGGTTGCGCGCGGCACGAGCAGCGCGAAAGCGACAGCGAGGAAAGGCAGCAGGGTGGCCAACGTCTTGCGCCAGCCACCCTGCGTGAGGTTGTCCATGAAGTTCGAGCCTACCGAAGGGTCGGTCTTGCTTCTCTGATCGGCCTTGCGGCCGCTACTTGGCCGTTTCGCCTTCCGCGGCCGGGGCCGCAGGCGTGGGCTTCTTGAGCTTGAGCTCGGCGGTCGCCTGATCGAGCGAACGGAAGACTTCGTCGCGCTGCTTGCGAGCGACTTCGAGCTCTTCCTTCAGCTTCTTCAGCTTGCGCGAGTCGGGACCCTCCTTCTCGAGGATCTCGTCGATGCGCTTTTCCGCCGCCGTCAGCTCGCCGTCGACGCGGTCGAACTCGTCGATCAGCTTCTGCATCTTCTTGACCGTCGTCTCGGGCTCCTTGGTGTAGGAGGCCTTGAGCACGGCGACCATCGTGTCCCACAGCTCGACGCGCGAACGCTCGCTCTCGAGCGTCTTGCGCACGCTGCCATCGACGGTCCCGAGGAACATGTGCTCGGGATCCTTGTCGTCGAACAGGTTGTGGAAGGGGTGATCCTTCTCCATCACGTCGACGGGCAGCTTGACGCAGTGGAACCAGCGCGAGAGCAGGAACGTGCGCTCGTTGTCGACCTTGCCACGGCTCAGCAGCGCATCGTCCGTGCCGTTGCACGTCTTGCACTCGCGGAGCACGAGCAGGGGTCGCGGGTCCTTGCCGGCGATGTAGGCGAGGGCTTCCTGGCGCGTGAGCGCGCGGCGAGCCGTCTCGGCCGTGGTGCGACCGTTGTTGGCCGTCTTGGGTGCCACGTAGACCGGGTATTCCCAGGTCAGCTTGAGCACGCTGCGCGCGGTCGGGCCACGCAGGATCTCAGGCAAGGAGCCACCGGTCGTGCCTGCGCCCGGCGTTGCCGGAGCAGCGGGGCCGCCGTTGGGAGTGCTAGGCGGCGGTGCGAATCCTCCGGGGGACGAACTGCCCCCCCCACGAGGAGTTCATCACCCCGGCAGGGCGCTGGCCGGGACCCCGACCGACGCCACGAACGCCAGCCCGAGGGCCAGTCGCTGGAAAACGTTGCTGTTCATTGGGAAAGCTCCTGACGCACGGAACTTCGAAGCGCTGGCCCGGGAGGGGGCCTCCGACGCTCCAAGAGTAGTGGCAACCCATCGTCCCGTGACAGGGGGAGCTGGATTTTCTGGGGGCCGGACGGGGCGGTTGGGCCGACCGGCGGGACGGCGTCGCCGCGGGCGCGGCCAAGTTCCGCCAGAGCAGGGCTTTGGCGGGGCGGATTGTGAGCGAGAAAAGGCGTATCTATACTGCTCGCCCCTCTGGGATCATCGGGGCCCCGCGCTCCGCCCACCATGCTCGTCCGCCTGTCCAAGAACCTCCCGGATGCCCAGTTGAAGGTCGTCCTGGCCCTCGCCCGGGAGCTCGGCTACGAAGCCAAGCCTCTGGGGGCCCAGCGCGAGCTTCTGGAGCTCACCGGCCGCGGCGCGCCCGACCATCGGTCGCGCTTCGAGGATCTGGCCGGTGTCGCGGGCGTGATCGATGCGGGTGAGGCTCGCGAGCGCTTCCAGCGCGCCCCCGGCCAGCCCGACACCGTGGTGCAGGTCGGCGCCGCGAGCTTCGGTGGCGGACACGTCGCCGTGATCGGTGGCCCGTGCGCCGTCGAGGACACCGGCCGGCTGCTCGAGATCGCCCGCGGCGTCCGGGATCTGGGCGCGACCGTGCTGCGCGGCGGCGCGTACAAGCCGCGCACCTCGCCCTACTCGTTCCAAGGCACGCGCGAGCAGGGCCTCGAAGCGCTCGCCCGCGCCCGGCTCGAGACCGGCCTGTGCGTCGTCACCGAGGTGCTCGACCCGCGCGACGTCGCGGCGGTCGCCGAGGTCGCCGACCTGCTGCAGATCGGCTCGCGCAACATGGCGAACTCGCCGCTGCTCCAGGAAGTCGGCCGCCAGCGCAAGCCCGTGCTGCTCAAGCGCGGTTTCTCGGCCACGCTGCGCGAGTTCTGCCTCGCGGCCGAGTACGTGCTCGCCGAAGGCAATCCGAACGTGATCCTGTGCGAGCGCGGCATCCGCGGCTTCGACCCGTCGACGCGCAACGTGCTCGACGTCGGTGCGGTCGCGGCGCTCAAGCGCCTGACGCACCTGCCGGTGATCGTCGATCCGTCGCACGCCGCCGGTCGCGCCGACCTCGTGCGCGCGCTCGCGCGGGCGGGCATCGCCGCCGGCGCCGACGGCGTGATGGTCGACGTGCACACCGCGCCCGCCGAGGCGCACTGCGACGGCCATCAGGCCATTTCCCTCGAAGAATTCGCGCGCATCGTCAGCGACGTGCGCGCCCTCGCCGCCCTCGACGGGCGGCAGGTTGCCTCGCTCACGGAGATCCCTCGTTGAAGCGCAAGCCGTTCCTCGCAGGCAACTGGAAGATGAACCTCGACCGCAAGGCGTCGGTCGAGCTCGCGCGGGGCCTGCGCGATGCGCTCGCCGGCACGAACGATCGCGACGTCGCGGTGTTCCCGCCGTTCGTGTACCTGGACGAGGTCGTGCAGGCGCTCGCGGGTTCGCCGATCAAGGTCGGCGCGCAGAACCTGTGCGACGAGAAGAACGGCGCCTTCACCGGCGAGATTTCGGCCGAGATGTTGGTCGACGTGGGCGCGAAGCTCGTGCTCGTCGGCCACAGCGAGCGCCGCCACCTGTACGGCGAGAGCGACGAGCTGTGCAACCGCAAGGTGCAGCGCGCGCTGTCGGTGGGGCTCGATGTCGTGCTGTGCGTCGGCGAGAAGCTCGACGAGCGCGACGGCGGCCGCACGGACGCGGTCATCGGCCGCCAGCTCGAGGCCGGGCTCGCTGGCGTCGCCGCGGGCAGCATGGGAAAGCTCACCGTCGCCTACGAACCCGTCTGGGCCATCGGCACCGGACGCAACGCGACGCCTGAGCAGGCCGGGGCCGCCCACACGCACCTGCGCGGCGTCCTGCGGCGCCTGTACGGCGATGCCATCGCGCAATCGGTGCGCATCCAGTACGGCGGCAGCGTCAAGCCGGATAACATCTCGACCCTGATGAACGCGCCGGACGTCGACGGCGCACTCGTCGGCGGCGCTTCCCTCAAGGTCGATTCGTTCCTCGGAATCGTCCGCTTCAAGTAACACTTCGACCGCGTCTTCCAGCCCGCGGGCTCCAGTCATGCCGATCCTGACCGTCCTCTGCTACATCCTCTTCGTCCTCGCGGCGATCGTCCTGATCGTCGTCGTGCTCCTGCAGGAAGGCCGCGGTGGCGGCTTCGGCGAGGCGCTGGGCGTCCACGGTCGCGAGACCTTCGGCCCGGGCTCCAAGGGCATCAACACGTTCACGGCCTGGACGGCGGCGGTGTTCCTCGGGACCGCGCTCGCGATCCACTTCATGAACAAGAACGCGGTGTCGAACAACATCCTCGGCGACGACCCGAACGCGCCCGCTTCGCTCGCCCCGACCGACCCCGGCGCCGGTGCGCAGGCGCCCGCCGATCCGGCCCCGGCCGACCAGAAGTGACGCGATGAACCAGGAGCAAGTCCTCGACCTGTTCCGGCGCACGAACGCGATGCTGGAGGGCCACTTCCAGCTCTCGTCGGGCCGCCATTCGAACCGCTACTTCCAGTGCGCGCTGCTGCTGGCGGACCCGCGCAAGGCCGAGCAGCTCGCGCGCGCCGTCGGCGCCCGGCTCGAGGTCTCCGCGGACATCGTCGTCGGCCCGGCCATGGGTGCGGTCGTGTGGGCCCACGAGGTCGCGCGTGCGCTCGGCCTGTGCTCGTACTTCACCGAGCGCGTCAACGAGAAGTTCGCGCTGCGCCGCGGCTTCTCGCTCGAGCCCGGCCAGCGGGTGCTCGTCGTCGAGGACGTGCTGACGACCGGCGGCAGCTGCCGCGAGGTGTTCGAGGTCGTGCGCAGCTACGGGGCGATCCCCGTCGGCGTCGCGTCGATCGTCAACCGCTCCGGCGTCGCCAATCCGTTCGAGCAGGACGGCGTCTCGTTCACCTGCCTCGCGGAAGTCGACGCGCAGTCGTGGCTGCCGGCGGAATGCCCGCTGTGCGCGGCCGGCACGCACGGTCCCGCGATCAAGCCCGGCAGCCGTCCGGGCGCCCTCAAGTCGAGCTAGCGTTCCAATGCGCTCGATGACCGGCTTCGGCTCCGCGAGTCGGAGCGAAAAGGGGCTGGCGCTGCGCGCGGAAGTGCGCGCGGTCAACCACAAGTTCCTGCAGCTCAAGTTGAGGCTGCCCGAGGAGCTCTCGAACCTCGAGCCCGAGGTCGAGGCGCGTGTGCGCGAGCGGCTCGACCGCGGTGCGGTCAACGTCAACGTGTCGCTCGACTCGTCGGTCGCGCTGGCGCCGATCGAGCTCGACCTCGCGCTGGCGCGGCGTTACCGCGAGCTGCTGGAGAAGCTCAACGGCGAGCTCGGCCTCGGTGCGAAGCTCACCATCGAAGACATCGCGCGCCTGCCGGGCGTGTTCCACAGCGCGCCCGACTCGAAGGCCGTCGCCGAGGCGCGCCAGGTGCTGCTCGCGGTCGTCGACACGGCGCTCGATTCGCTCGCCGAGATGCGCGAGCGCGAAGGCTCCGCTCTCGCGCGCGACCTCGGGTCCCGCCGCGAGTCGATCGCCGCCATCGCCGCGCGCATCCGCGGGCGCATGCCGGTCGTCGTCGTCGCGCACCAGGAGAACCTGCGCAAGCGCGTCGCCGAGCTGCTCGGCCCCGGCTCGACGCTCGCGCCGACCGACCTCGCGCGCGAGATCGCGCTGCTCGCCGACCGCCTCGACGTCACCGAGGAACTGACGCGGCTCGACAGCCACCTCGCGCAGCTCGGCGCCCTGTGCGCCAAGTCCGGCGCCGTCGGCCGCCAGCTCGACTTCCTCGTGCAGGAGTTCCTGCGCGAGGCCAACACGATCGGCTCCAAGTGCAACGACGCCGAGGTCGCGCACGCGGTGGTCGAGCTCAAGACCGAGATCGAGCGCCTGCGCGAGCAGGTGCAGAACGTGGAGTGACGCCGTGGCGACGGGCGAACCCCTTGCGCGCAAGGGCCAGATGGTGGTGATGAGCGGTCCGTCCGGCGCCGGCAAGAGCACGCTCTGCCGCCGCCTGCTCGAGGACCCGCGCGTGCAGTTCTCGGTCTCCGCCACGACGCGCAAGCCGCGCACCTGCGAGGTCGACGGCCGCGACTACCACTTCATCACCCCAGAGCAGTTCCGCCAGCTGATCCGCGAGGGCGCCTTCATCGAGCACGCCGAGGTGCACGGCAACCTCTACGGCACGCTGCGCAAGCCGATGGAGGACGCGCTCGCCCGCGGCGAGGTGTTCCTGCTCGAGATCGACGTCCAGGGCGCCAACCAGCTCCAGCTGCTCGGCGAGCCCGGCCTCTATGTCTTCGTCGCGCCGCCCGACTTCGAGACCCTGCGCCGGCGCCTCGTCGGCCGCGGCACCGACGCCCCCGAGGTCGTCGAACGCCGCCTGAAGAAGGCGGAAGACGAGTACCGCGAGCGCGTCAAGTACGACCACGTCGTCATCAACGAAGACCTCGACCGCGCCCTGCGCCAGATTCGCTCGCTGATCGGCCTCGACTGACGCCGCGCGCGGCCGAGCTCGCTTTTCGTTCGAATTCCCAGCATTTCCCGGCTGGGCGCCGTTTCCGCTTCCGGGCAGGCTGTCTGCCCGTCTCCCGTCCTCCTTCCCGGAGCACTTCGGCCTTGGATCCGCGTCCCGCCACTCGCCAGTTCGACCGCCGCCAGTTCGCCCGCGCCGCCTCGAGCGGCCTCGCGCTGTTCGCGATCCCCGGCTGGTTCGCGGCCTGCGCGCGGACCGAGACTGGCACCAATGAGCCCGCGGTCGACGTTGCCGACGGTCGGCCGTTGCTCGTGCTCCACGTCGCGGACGACGCACAGCGCCGTTGGCAGCTTGGCTTTTGGTTCGGGAACTTCCTGCTGCACGGCGAGCCCGCGGAGTTGGCGCCGCTCGCGACCTGCGACCTCGCCTGCGCGACGACGAAGGAACTCGAGGACTGCGGCCTCGACCTGCAGGGCGTGGACGCGATTCTCAAGCTGCCGGGTGAGGCTCCGGTCGTTGCGCTCGCGGGCAAGTATCCCGATGACGAGCCCGACTGGATGTATCGACCGGGGGAGGGCGATCCGAACGCGCGGCTTGCGCAGGCGATGCGGCTCAACCATGCGTGGATGGCGGCTCAGCTCGCCAAGGTCCTCGGAGCGGGTTCGCTGGCGTTCGAGCGCGGGCTCGCGCGCGAAAGGGCTGCCCGACGCGGCTTCGACTCCGCCGAGGCGCCGAGCGCGGAGCGAGCCCGTTCGGCTCCCTGTCACGCGCTGGCGGCGGCGGCGATCGATGTGGCGCGCCGTGATGAGTGGGTCAAGGAGCTCGCCACGTACGCTGTCCACCGTTGGAGCGACGAGGGTCCGTCGGGAAGCAGCTGGGCGACGAATCTGGGCTGCGGCGACAATCTCGAACGACCGCTCAGCGCGGACAACTACGGCATCGACTGCGGCATGGGTTACATCCCGGAGATTGGTCAGCGCTTCCTGCACCTCTTCAGCGCCGAGGAACTTGCCAATGGCTAGCGAACCCGACGCCCGCACGTTCGATCGCCGTCAGTTCGCCCGCGCCGCCTCGAGCGGCCTCGCGCTGTTCGCGATCCCCGGCTGGTTCGCGGCCTGCGTGCGCATCGACCGGTGTTCCGAGGGAACCGTCGCGGGATCTGCGGAGGAGCGCCCGGTGCTCGTCCTTCACGTCGCGGACGACGAGGAGCGCCGACGGCGATTGGGACAGCTTTTCGGGGTCTTCCTCCTGCGCGGCGAGCCTGCGGACCTCGCGCCCCTGGCGACCTGCGAACTGGAGTGCGCGACGACGACGGAGCTCGCGGACTGCGGCGAGGATCTTTCGAAACTCAAGGCGCTCCTGAAGACCTCTGAACACGGTGCGGTGGTCGCCCTGTCAGGCGAATTCCCGTTCGAGGAGCCCAGCCATCAGGGCATCGACCCGTACGGGCTCGCCTTCGCGGAGTCCGTGCGCAAGAACCTCGCGTGGATGGCGGCGCAACTCGCGAAGGTCCTCGGTCCCGGTTCGGCGGCGTTCGAAGACGGGCTCGCGCGCGAACGGGCCGCCGGACTTGGCTTCGACGCGAGCGCGACACCGAGCCCTGAACGCGCCAGTTCCGCACCCTGCCACGCGCTCGCCGCCGCCGCCGCGAACCCCGCGACCCGCGAGGCCTGGAACCTCGAGCTCACCAACTTCGCCGTCAACCGCTGGTTCGACGCGGCGCCACGCGGCAGCAGCTGGGCCACGAATCGCGGCTGCATCGAGATCATCGAGTCGCGCCGCCGGGACGAGCAACTTTCCACCAAGTGCGGCATGGGGCATGTGCCCCCGATCGCGCAGCGTTTCCTGTACCTGTTCAGCAGCGAAGAGCTCCGGGGCGGTTAGGACCCGACCGCGGCATGAACCTCGACCGTCGTCAGTTCGCGCGCGCTTCGTCGAGGGGCCTCGCGCTGTTCGCCATTCCGGGCTGGTTCGCGGCGTGCCAAGGGGGCCGCCGGGAGCAGCTGCTCGAAAGCGACGACGGCGGGCGGACGCAGCTCGTGCTGAAAGTCTCCGACGGGGCGACCGTGAGCGCGGAACTCGGCGAGTTCTTCGGCATCTTCCTCCTGCACGCCAGCGATGCGCAGCTCGCGCCGCTCGCGACGTGCGAGTTGACCTGCGCGCACGCGGAGGAACTCGCGGGTTGTGGGCTCTCGCTGCAAGGCGTGCATGCGATCGTGCGGGTTTCCGGAGAAGCGCCGGTCGTCGCGCTGTCGGGCAGGTTCCCGTACAGCACGTACACCGACAACGTGCCGGGCGAGCCCGAGGCCGAGTGGGATCCGGCGCTGATCGGCGAGCGATTCGAGCGGCGCTCCGCCATCCAGCACGCATGGATCGCGAAACAACTCGCTTCCGTCCTGGGGCCCGGCTCGTCCGCGCTGGCGCGAGGCTGTGCCCGCGAGCGTGCGGCTCACGGCGAGCTGCCGGCCGACGCGCGGCCGTCGCTCGAGCTCGCGCGCACCCGTCCCTGCCTCGCCCTCGAGCGTTCGGCGCTCTCGCCGAAGCAACGCGTCGCGTGGGAAGCCGCGCTCGCCGGCGTCGTGCGCGAACGTTGGTCCGTCGCCTCGCCCGAGGGCAGCAGCTGGGTGACGGACACCGGCTGCGGCTTCCGTTTCGAGAACGTGCCGCTGAATCCGCACAGCGGCATCGCCTGCGGCATGGCGTTCCTTGCGCCCGCGGCGCGGCGTTTCCTGTATTTTCTGACGGCGGAGCAACGTGCGGCCCTCGACGACTTGATCTGGCCGGACGATCACGACCTCAACGACGACACGGAGGCCCGATGAACCTCGACCGCCGCCAATTCGCGAGCGCTGCCTGGAGCGGGCTCGCGTTGTTCGTGATCCCGGGCTGGTTCGCGGCCTGCGCGCGGACGGACTCGAAGCAGGTGGGGCAACTGGAGCCGGGCCAGCGGCCGCGGCTCGTGCTGCACACGCCGGACGACGAGGCTCGCCGTGAGGTGCTCGGCACGCTGCTGGGGCTGTATCTGATGCACGCCGAGGATGCGGAGCTCGCGTGGCTCGCCGCCTGCGACATCGAGTGCGCCACCACGCTCCAGCTCGACTATCGCGGTTTCGACCTGAAGCGGGTGCACGCGGTGCTGTTCGTGCCCGGCGAGCCGCCGGTCGCGGCGATCGAAGGCGATTTTCCGTACGAGAATCTGTACGCGGCGCCCGAAGGCGAGCCGACGCGCGAGTGGAGCAACGCGAAGCTCGACGTCCAGCTGCGCGCGCGAACCAAGACGAACAACGCGTGGATCGCGGCGCAGCTGGCGAAGGTTCTCGGGCCCGGTTCGCGCGCGTCCGAGCTCGGCTGCGCGCGCGAGCGCGAGCGCTTCGGCGACCTGCCGATCGGTCAGCAACCGTCCTTCGAGTGCGCGCTCTCCACGCCGTTCCTCTCGGCCGCAAAGGCCGCACAGCGACCGTCGCAGAGAGTCGAGTGGAGCGGAGCGCTCGCCAGCGTCGTGCGCGAGCGCTGGCGGACGATCTCGCCCCAAGGCAGCAGCTGGGCCAGTTACCACGGCTGCGGTGTGGACTTGGAGACCCCGCCGCCCTCGCGCGAGTTGATGACGATGGCCTGCGGCATCGGCCACTCGCCTCAGTACACGCGCCGCTTCCTGTACCTGTTCAGTGCCGACGAACGCGCGGAGTTCGACCGCTGATGAACCTCGACCGCCGTCAATTCGCGCGCGCCGCGTCGAGCAGCCTCGCGCTGTTCGCGATCCCCGGCTGGTTCGCGGCGTGCCAACGCGCGGAGCAGGGGAGTGCGGACGGCGGCGCAGGCGCGGCGGGCGAGGGTGTGAAGCTCGTGCTGCACGTCGAGAAGGATGTGGGGCGGCGCGAGAAGCTGGGGGAGTTGTTCGGCAGCTTCCTGATGAAGGCGCGCATCGAGGCGCAGGCGCCGCTCGCGACGTGCGAGATCTCGTGTGCGACGACGGAGGAACTCGGGGAGCTAGGAATCGCGCTGGAGGGCGTGCCTGCGGTGCTCGTCGTGCCGGGGATGAAGCCTTTCGCGGCCGTCGTCGAGCTCGAGGAACCGAACGCGCAGAAGGCCCGGGCGATTGCCGAGATGGAATACGACATGAGGTTGCGGAGCGAGCACGAGCAGCTTGCGGCGCAGCTCTCGCGCGCGCTCGGACCGGGTAGCGCGGCGCTGAACTACGGAATCGAGCGGGAACGCGCGCAGTCTGGCGTGCTTGCCGCGGGCAGCGATCCGTCGGCGGAGCTCGCTCGCACGCGTCCCTGTCAGGCCTTGCGTGCGGCCTCGCAAGAGGCGGAGCAGCGCGACGCGTGGCTGCTGCAACTCGCGCTCGTCGTGCGCGACCGCTGGACCAAGCACGCGCCCGCGGGCAGCGTCTGGGCCGAGGATCGCGGCTGCGGCGTCAGCTACGAGTTGCCCGACGGCACCCAGCGCGTCGGTGCGCTCTGCGGCATGGGCGACGTGCCCGAGCTCGCGCAGCGTTTCCTGCATTTCTTCAGTTCCGAGGAACTCGAGCGGAGATAGGGAACGGCGTGGCGATGAGCGTCGACCGCCGTCAGTTCGCGATCCTGGCCTCGGCAAGCTTCGGGTTTCTCGCGGTTCCGGCCGCGCTCGAGGTCTGGGCCAGGCGCCGGCGGCTCTTGCCGGATCCGTCCGGGCGGCCGCTGCTCGCGCTGCACGTGACGGACGACGAGGACGCGGCGGATGCTTTCGGCACCTTGTTCGGCATCTTCCTGCTCAGGGCGACGGATGCGGAATGCGCGTGGCTCGCCGGGTGTGATCTCGCGTGCGCCTCGACGCGGGAGCTCTGTCGCTGGGGCATCGACCCACGCGGCGTCCATGCAGCGATCCTCTCCGCCGTGGCCGAGCCGACGATCGCGCTCGCGGGACCCGCACCGTTCGCGGACTATCGCGAGCCGCTCCCGGGTGAATCCGACGAGGGTTCGTGGTCGGACGCGCTCGACCGTCGCTTCGTCGAGCGTTTCCCGGTGAATCACGCCTGGATCGCGCTTCAGCTCGCGGCCGCGCTCGGCCCGGGCACGCCGCTCGCGGAACTCGCTTGCACTCGCGAGCGTTCCGCGAGGGGCGAGCTCGACGAGAACGAGGCCCCGAGCTTCGAACGCGCCTTGACGACGCCGTTCCTCGTGCGCGAGCGCATCGACCGCCGACCGCAGGGACGCGAAGAATGGCAACGCCGACTCACGGCTTCGGTGCGAGATCGCTGGGGGAGCGTCGCGCCGAAGGACAGCACGTGGACCTTCTCGGGAGGCTGCGGCCACTACTACGAGATCCCGCCGCCGCACTACCTCCGGGTTTCCGGCACCTGCGGCGCGGCCCACGTGCCCGAGCCCGCCCAGCGCTTCCTGCATTTCTACACGGAGGCTGAACTTCACGGCGCTTGAGGCGTTGTGGGGGAGGAGCTGCTCGCGCGGCTCTTCCCATGAGGCTCGGACTCCGGCAACTCGTTCTCGGCGCCTGCAGCGCGTTCGTGGTCGCGTGCGCGAGCGAGAGCGCCGCGAAAACCGAGCGAGTCGAGCCCGCGCCGCGGCTCGCGGTGCGGCCGTTGCTCCTGCTGCATGCGTCCGACGACCTCGGGCAGCGAAGTGAACTGGAGTCGGCCTTCGGGTTGCTCCTCGTGGAGGCGACGGACGAGGAACTTGCGCCGCTCGCGACCTGTGACGTCGAGTGCGTGACGACGAGCGCGCTCGCGAAGCTCGGAGTCGCGCCGGAGGGCGTGCAAGTCGTGCTGCTCGAGCCGGGTCAGCCCCCCGCCGTGCTCGTGCGCGGGCGGCTCCCTCGAATCGTCATGGATCCCGGGCCCTCCGTCCTCTCGCCGTACGATGGCACGTGGGTGACCGCTCGCGAGCGCTTGGCGAGGACGCCGCGTCTCGCGAGTGAATTCCTCGCGCAGCGCCTGAACGGCGCTCTCGGCCCGGGATCACCAGCATTCGAGCGGGGCTGTGAACGCGAGCGTGCGGCATTCGAGGCTTCGATGACGAGCACCGCGAACGACATCCCGCTCCCGTGGCGCGCGGAGGGTGCACCGTTTCACCTGCTTTCGCAGGCAAGCCACGATTCCGAGGCCGTCGCTGCGCTCGCGACCTACACCCGGGAACGCTGGTTTCGGCATGCTCCGAAGGGCAGCTATTGGATCGACCCGCGCGCGGCCGTGGGCTGCATGGGCGAGTTCGGGCGTGATGAGCGGGTCTACCTTCCGCCCGAAGTGCCCAAGCGCTCCGGCCACGACCTCTGTTTCCTCAGTGCGGAAGAGCTGGCCGTTGACGAGTCGCGGGAGTGACCCTGATCGCGTGGTCGGCTAGCGACGATCTAGGTCATGGAACTCGACCGGCGAGAATTGGTGCGTGCGAGCGCGGCGGGGCTCGCGCTCTTCGCGTTGCCGGGGATGTTCGCGGCGCGCGCGCGGGCGGAGAAGGCGCGGGCGGCGGGAGGGAACCCGGAACGGGCGCGGACCCGGTTCCTGCTCGTGCTGCACGCGGATCGGGACGCGCGGCGACGCCGGGAACTCGGGGAGTGTTTCGGGTCGTTCCTGCTGGATGCGGAACCGGAGCAGCTCGCACCGCTCGCGGTGTGCGACATCACCTCCGCGACGACGGAGGAGATGCTCGGACTGCCGCTGCCGGGCGCGCCCGTGCATGCGGTGCTCGTCGAGCCCGCGGGCAGGGTCGTGCCGGCGCTCGTCGGCGAGCTTGCGCCAGCGAGACGAGACGGCCCGACCGTCCTTTCGCTGGAGCAGTTCAAGCTCGAGCAGCGCGCGAGCCACGAGCGCATCGCGGCGCAGCTCGCCCGCGTCATCCCGAGTTCGCCGGAGCTCATCGCTTCGTGGGCAGCGCAGGAGCGCATCGAGCTGGGCAGCATGCCGACACCGACGAGTCCCAGTTCCGAGTGGGCGCGGCGCTGGCCGTGGCAAGCGCGCCAGGCCGTGCAGGACGAGCCGGCGCAACGTTTCGGTTGGTCGATCGCGCTCGCGGGAGCCGTCCACAACCGTTGGCGTCGCCGCGCTCCGGCGGGCACGGTGTGGGGACGGTACGGCCTCCGCGAGGTCAGCGACGAGGCGCCGATCGAGTTCGCCCGGTGCCTCGCGGGTCCTTGCGGCACCGGCAGGGTTCCCGAGCAAAGCGTCAAGTTTCTGCACTTCCATCGCGAGGACGAGGTCGCGGATTTCATCGGGCCCCCGAAACCGCCGCCGTGAGCGCGGAGCAGGCTCGACGCGCCGACGGCCGCCGAGCTCGGATTCCCGCTGCGGCCCGAGGAGCGCCGTGACCCGGACGAGGGGGAGCGCTAGCAGCGGAACTCCCATGGAACTCGACCGGCGAGAGTTGGTGCGCGCGAGCGCGGCGGGGCTCGCGCTGTTCGCGTTGCCGGGGATGTTCGCGGCGCGCGCGCGGGCGGAGAAGGCGCAGGCGGCGGAGCCGAAAGCGGGCGAGGGAGCGCGGTTCGTGCTCGTGCTGCATGCGTCGGAGGACCTCGGGCAGCGAATGGAACTCGGCGAGTGCTTTGGTTCGTTCCTGCTGCATGCGGAGGATGAGGCCCTGGCGCCGCTCGCGGTGTGCGACATCACGAGCGCGACGACGGAGGAGATGCTCGGGCTGCCGTGGCCGGGAGCACCGGTGCAGGCGGTGTTGCTCGAGCCGGGGGGCAAGGCCTTGCCGGCGCTGATCGGTGATCTCTGGCGTTCGAGCGGAATCGGGCAGTCGCAACGCCTCACGGACGAGGAAATCGAGGCCTGCTACCGGGCGGTGCACGCGTCGATCGCGGGCCAGCTCGCGCGCGTCATCCCGGGCGAGCGTGCGGCGCTGGAAGCGTGGGCCGCGCGCGAGCGGGCCGAGCTCGGCAAGTTGCCCAATCCCACGTCGCCGAAGCTCGCCAACGCGCGGCGTTTTCCGTGGCAGGCGCGGCTGTGCACGCTCGACATGCCGAACCGGCGCAAGGCGTGGCTGCAGGTGCTCGCGCAGTCCGTGCGCGACCGTTGGTGGAGTCGTGCGCCCACCGGGGCCGTGTGGGGGTGGGGCGGGTGTGGGGGACCGGTCTTCAAGGGCCCGCCCGAGATGGCGAACAGTGGAGGTGGTCCGTGCGGCACCGGTTACGTGCCGCAGATCAGCGCGCGGTTCCTGCACTTCTATCGCGAGGAAGAACTCGTCGGCTTCGTCGGCCCGCCGCGGCCGCGGTGACGGCGCAGTAGGATCACGGGCCGCATGGGAGTCGCACTCGGTTTTGCGTTGCAGCCCGAAGAGCGTTTCCTCGCGCTCACGGCGGAGCTGCTCGACCTGATCGACTACGCCGAGGTCGCGCCGGAGACGCTGTGGCGCTCCGACGCGAGTGGCGGAATCGTTCCCAACGGTTTCCACGAGCGATTCGCGATGCTCAAGCGCGAGTCGGGGCTCGCTTTCGTCGCGCACGGCGTCGGTTTTTCGGTCGGCAGCGCGCGGCCGGACGCGGCGCGGCGCGCGCGTTGGCTCGAGCGCATCGCGGCTGACCACGAGGTGTTCGAGTTCGAGTGGTACACCGATCACCTCGGCGTGACGGAGCTCGCCGGGCGCAACGTCACGCTGCCGCTGGCGGTGCCGCTCGTGCCCGCCGCCGCGCGCGCCGTCGAGACGAGCCTGCGCGCGCTGCAGTCGGCCGTGCCCGACACGGGCTTCGAGACGTCCGCGTTCTACTTTCACCTCGGCGATCCGCTCGCGGAGCCGACGTTCGTGCGAGCCGCGCTCGCCGCGCCGCGCACGCACCTGCTGCTCGACCTGCACAACGTCTGGACCAACGCGCGCAACCTCGGCTTCGACGCGGGCGAGTACCTCGAGCGCCTGCCGCTCGAGCGCGTGATCGAGATCCACCTCTCCGGCGGCACCGAGAGCGATCCGGCCTGGCTTCCGTCGCGCGCGATCCTGCGCCTCGACAGCCACGACCACGCCGTGCCCGAGGAGGTCTGGCAGCTCGCCGAACGTTTCTTGCCGCGCTGCACGAACCTGCGCGGCCTCACGCTCGAGCGCATGGAAGGCACCGTCGGCCCGGGCGACGTCGCGCCGCTGCGCGCGGAGCTCCTTCGCGCGCGGGCGCTGCTCGAGCGCGCGAACAGCACGCTCGCGAGCTCCTCCGCTCGCTCGTTCGAATCCGCCGTCGCGCGCCCGTTCGATACCGACGCGGCATCGCTCGCGCATTCCGAGCCTCTCCCGTCCACCGACGCCGAACTGCGCGCCTTCGCCGACAGTCCGCTGGCGCATGCCTTCGACTCTCACGCGGCATCGCTCGCGTTCTCGAACGACCCGCTGGCGCAGTCTCTCGATCTCGACGCGCTAGCGCGCCTCGAGTTGCTCCTCGCCGACGCCTTCTGCGCCCCCGACCTCAGCGCCGCCTTCGCCGCGCTGCGTTCCGACCGCGAATTCGCGCCTGTTTTCGCCCACGCCTCCGAGGACGGCTTCCGCATCGCCGCGCTCCTGATCGTGCGCCTGCGCTTCGAGCGCCTGCTCAACGGCTCCGCGCGCGCCGCCGACGTCTGGAACTCCGACCCGCGCTCCTTCACCGCTCTTTTTCGCCGCTACCACCCCTCTATCCCCGCCACCGGCTGGTCCCCGCGCGACGAAGCCGCTCTCTTCGAGCGCTGGCTTGCCGAACGGGGGCCGGGTTCACCGGAGGCACTCCCCCGGTGAAGCCCAAGACCTGCGAGCAACAGAAGAAGGCTGCCCAAGGACCAGACCCCGGAGCTCACGGGGTTGACGGGGCGCCGTTGGCGGCAATCCCAAGGTCTGAGAACCAGTGCCGGTTCCAGGCGGCCGCGTAGAAGTCGACGATCAGCCAGCAGAACGCCGTGCCGAGCGCGTGCCGGAACTCGACATCCCATCCTCGTGGGTACGGGCGACCGAGCAGGTCTACCGCCGGCACACGCTTGGTGTCCGTCATGCTGTCGAGCGCCTCCAAGAACTTGCGCATCTCGGGCGTCGCGATCGGCACCAGTCGCTGAACGGCATCCAACTGCTGGGCCATGAGCGTCTCGATCTTGCAGCGGGGGCCAGCCGCATCCCGTTGGCGGTGGGATGGCAACCTCCGCTCGCCGATGTAGGACTTCCAGCTCCGAAAACGACCGTCAAGCGTCACGGCAAGGTCGTCGCTCCGGATCAGTGGGGAGTTCGGATCCAAGCCGACCTCTTGTCGTGCCCAAGCGCGGTGTTCCGCGATCGCAAGGAGCACCGCATGCACGTAGGGGGCGACGAATCCCATCCACATTTCGGCGAGAAGGGGTTCGCTCGGCTGCAGCTCGTCGAGAGCTGCTCGCAGGTCGGAGCCATCGGGGTACTTCATGCGGCACCCCCGGAGCGGACGGCGGCCAAGGGGAGGCGGGCGAGGTGCGCCGCCGAGAGCGGCAGGTGGAGCCCGATGTGCGGTTCGGCGGCCAGGACAAGCCCCACGAGGACCCGCTCGGGACCGTCCGAGGGGAGGGGGGCGACCGACGCGACCCGGAGGACGCGCCCGTTCGGGTCAGCCGCCCAGGCCTGCAGCGCGAGGGTGACCTTACGCTCGTAGTGGGTGGAGCGGTCGAGCCCGAACGACAGCTTGGCGCGCTGGTTGTGGGCGCAGGCCTCAAGGAACCGCGACCGGACTCGCGACTCGGACTCGGGGAGTGGGCGGGGAGGTTGGGGGTGAAGGAAGGTGAGCCGCACATTCATCGGTGGTCAGACTCCGTGCTCGAAGGCAGAAGGGGGGCGCAGTGCGCCGGTCTCGACTTGATCGCGTGGCGCACCGTGCGCCGCGATGTCGGACGCGATTCTGGTGGACCGAGCACCGGCTCGCAAGTGTCGATTCGCGAATTCGCACTACCGGGGTGCCGCGCCGCGTCGCCGCCCTCCTTCGGTCGGCGTTGCGCCCGCCTGCGTCAGGCCAGAAAGTGCGCTTTTTCTCGATGAAAACGGCACATCGTCGGGGTGGGGCAGGGGGGCCTGCACGTCCGCGCGGGCGCCGACGGCCGCCGTCGCGCGGCGCGTCCGTGCCGAGGTCGGCGCTTTCGATTTTGTTGCGCGAAATGAAATTCATCAGGCAATTTGATTTCAAACCGGTTTGCTTTTCCTGATCGGATTTCATTCTCGAGGAGAAATTCGAGCGCGTGAGAAAATGCAACGCTCTCCAAAAAATTCGCGCGCGTTTCGTGCGAACGCGCGCGGCGGAACGGAAACGCGTGGCTGAGCTTGGGTGCGGGCGCGGGAACAGACGGCGACGCCATCCTCGTTGGGGACCTGGGCGCCCAGCCCCTTGATCGGGGGAGGGGGGCGGGCGAGGCTCTAGGGACTATGGCGCGCATCGTCCTGATCTGCGGGGCCTCGGTGGCCGTGTACAAGGCTTGCGATCTGGCGAGCAAGCTGGCGCAAGCGGGGCATGAAGTGCGGGCCGTGTTGACGCCCAGGGCGGCGAAGCTGATCCACCCGCAGCTGTTCGAGGCGGTGACGGGGCAGCCGGCGGCGGTGGAGGAGTTCGGGCCGGAGCGCCGGGGCGCGATGGATCACATCGAGCTCGCGACGTGGGCGGAGCTCGTGCTGGTGGCGCCGGCGACGGCGGGGCTGGTGGCGCGGCTGGCGCTGGGGCTGGCGGACGATCTGGCGAGCACGGTCGCGCTCGCGCTGCCGAAGGGCACGCCGCGGCTGGTGTCGCCGGCGATGAACCCGAACATGCTGGCGGCGGGGCCGGTGGCGAGGAACCTGGCGACGTTGCGGGCGGACGGGTGGCGGGTGCTCGAGCCGGGCGCGGGGCACATGGCCTGCGGCGTCGACGGCAAGGGGCGGCTGCCGGAGCCGGCGGAGCGGGTGAAGGCCGTCGCGGACGCGCTCGGGGCGCGCGGATGACGGCGCGGGCGAAGCGGGGAGCCGGGAAGGCGGGCGCGCGAGCCTCGGGCGAGGCTCGGGCGGTCGAGTCGGCGAGCGCAGCGGGTTCGAAGGCGAGCGGAGGCGCGAAGAAGCGCGCGGGGGCGGCGGGCGGGCTCGCGAAGGCGAAAACGAACGGGCGGAGGCACGTCGTGGTCACGGCGGGGCCGACGCGCGAGTGGGTCGACCCGGTGCGGTACATCTCGAACGTGTCGAGCGGGAAGATGGGCTTCGCGGTGGCGGCGGCGGCGGCGGAGCGCGGGTGGCGCGTGACGCTGGTCGCGGGGCCGGTGCGGCTCGAGACGCCGGCGGGGGTCGAGCGGGTCGACGTCGAGAGCGCGCGCGAGATGCTCGCGGCGGTCGGGAGCGCCTTCCGGCGGGCGGACGCGATCGTGATGGCGGCGGCGGTGGCCGACTGGCGGCCGGCGCGGAGGCTCGCGGGCAAGTGGCGCGCGAAGGACGGCGGGACCGAGCGGACGACGCTCGAGCTCGTGCGCAACCCCGACGTGCTGGCGACCGTCGCGCGGCGCAAGGGGCGGCGTGCTGTGATCGCTTTTGCGCTCGAGACCGGCGACGGCGAGCGCCGCGCGCGGGCCAAGCTCGTGCGGAAGAATGCGGACTTCATCGTTTTGAACGACGATTCGGCCTTGAATCGGGAGCGCGCGACCGTGACCATCCTCGGCAGGGATGGTTCCGCGAGGCGCCTCGAGCGCCGCGCGAAACGCGAGGTGGCCGAAGCGCTCGTCGACTTGCTCGACCGGCACGGCGATCTGGCTCGGTAGCCCGCGCGTTCCGCGCGGCTCCGTCCCCGGGCGTCAGGAGCCCGAAGGTCACTTGCGAGGGATCCGCGTGGCGCGGAAGAGAGCAGCGAACGAACGAGACGGCGAAGGCTTCTTCGCGCGCGCGAGCGCGTGGGCTGGCGGTCTGCTCGGGGCCAAGGCCAAGGCGAAGCCCGACGAGGACGAGGACGCCGACGAGAGCCCGCGCAAGAAGCGCCGCGGTTCGGGCGACGAGGAGCGCGACGAGGCCAGCGAAGGCCGCGCGGCCGCGCACCTACAGGAGATCAAGGGCCTGCTGCTGATCGCGCTCTCGCTGTGGCTCGCCGTGTCGATGGTGAGCTTCTACGCGCCGCCCGATGACCCGGGCGCCGACGGATACAACTGGGGCGGGCTCGTCGGCTACTACTACGCCAAGGGCACGTTCGCGATCGCGGGCAACGCGGGCCTGTTCTTCTGCGTGCTCGGCATGGCGTGGGGCGTCGTGCTGGTCGCGCGCAAGCAGGTGCAGCTCGCTTCGCTGCGTGTCGTCGCGGGCCTGTTCTTCGTGCTCTCGATCGCCTGCATCGTGCAGCTCGCGGTCGATCCCGACGGGACGATGAACCCGAGCGCGCGCTCGCCCTACGGGCCGGGTGGCTGGCTCGCGTACCGCCTGACGCCGGTGCTGGTGACGAAGTTCGGCTTCGTCGGCCTGTGGATCCTGCTGCCGGCGCTCGCGGTGGTGAGCTTCATGCTCGCGACCGAGATGGCGTTCTATCCGGCGCTGGTCGAGTTCGGCGCGTGGGCCAAGGCGCGGCGCGAGCAGCGTGGCGAGAGCATGTTCCGCTCTGTGTCGCTGTGGATGGGGCGGCTCGTGCTCGGCCTGTGGGACTTCGTGCGCGGCGCCGACATCGGCTCGACGGCGGCGGAGCTCGCGGGCACCGACGGCAACACCAACGCCGCGCCGGGCACGGTCGACGCGAAGGGCGAGATCAAGCCCGCGCGCGGCCGGCGCCAGCACCCGCGCGACGAGGACAACCTGATCGACGACGAGGACGACGTCGGTGTGCACGTGGTCGTGCCCGCGGCGCCCAAGCCGGTGCTCGACTCGACTGCCGAAGAGCGCGTCGGCGACAAGGAAGACGGCGACGTCGGTGGCTACGCGCCCGATCAGGACTTCGAGTTGCCGGCGCCCGATGAAGAGCCGTTGGGCGTGCCGGGAGGTCTCGACGACGAGGCCGACATCGGTGACGCGGACGCGGAAGACGCGGAAAACGACGGGGAATCGCCGGCCTGGGCGAAGCCGAACAAGCCCAAGGTCGCGCAGCCGACGCTCTCGTTCGAGCCGATGCCGACGCACCGCGGCGAGTGGAAGTTGCCGCCCGTGGACCTGCTCAAGCAGTCCGACCGGCAGGTGGCGCACGACCGCGTCGAGGTCGAGGCCAAGGCGGCGCGGCTCGAGGCGGTGCTGCGCTCGCACAAGGTCGACGCGCGCGTGGTCGACGGCAAGATCGGTGCGACCGTGATCCTGTTCGAGCTCGAGGTCGCGGCCGGCACGCGCATGAACAAGGTCTCGGCGCTCCATCAGGAGATCGCGGGCGCGCTGCTCGCGGAAAGCGTGCGCATCATCGCGCCGCTGCCGGGCAAGTCGACGGTCGGCGTCGAGCTCCCCAACACGCACCGCCGCACGGTGCGCATGAGCGAGCTCGTGACGTCGAAGACCTTCGACGCGCGCAACTACTCGCTGCCGCTCTTCCTCGGCATCGACACCGAGGACAACGTCGTCATCGAGGACCTCGCGCGCATGCCGCACCTGCTCGTCGCCGGCACGACGGGTTCGGGCAAGTCGGTGTGCGTCAACACGATCCTCGCGAGCTTCCTGCTGACGCGCGCGCCCGACGAGGTGCAGCTGATCCTGATCGACCCCAAGCAGGTCGAGCTCGAGCCGTTCGCGACGATCCCGCACCTGATGATGCCGCCGGTCACCGACAACAAGCGGGCCACGGCGGTGCTCAACTGGGTCGTCGAGAAGATGGAAGGGCGCTACGAGCTCTTCAAGAACGCCAAGGTCAAGAACATCAAGGGCTACAACTCGCTCAGCGAGACGGAGCTGCGCGAGCGCCTCGGCCAGGAATGGAACGAGGAGCGCACGCCGCGCAAGGTGCCGTACATCGTGCTCGTCATCGACGAGTTCGCCGACCTGATGATGGTCGCGA
The DNA here is from genome assembly GCA_026692705.1 of Planctomycetota bacterium. Lineage (GTDB taxonomy): Bacteria > Planctomycetota > UBA1135 > UBA1135 > F1-120-MAGs118. Next base: position 4,979 of record JAPLOE010000277.1, on the reverse strand, counting down.
AGAAGGAAGCCGAGCAGGCGGTCATGCGCCTCGCGCAGAAGTCGCGCGCGGTCGGCATCCACCTGATCCTCGCGACGCAGCGCCCGTCGACCGACGTGATCACGGGCGTTATGAAGGCCAACCTGCCCTGCCGCATCGCGTTCAAGGTCAACAGCGGCGTCGACAGCCGCGTGATCATCGACACGCAGGGTGCGGAGAAGCTGCTCGGCAACGGCGACATGCTCTACACGCCGCCGGGCACGTCGCGCATCCGCCGCGTGCAGGGTGCGCTGATCGATGACAGCGAGCTGGCGGCGCTCGTCGGCTTCGTGTGCAAGGACTCGGTGCAGAGCTTCAACCAGGAGCTGCTGCAGGTCGCGACCGGCACCAACCCCGCGGGCGAGGTCTCCGACGCGAGCGGCTTCGAGGACGCCGAGAGCGACCCGCTGTGGGACTCGGCCGTCCGGCACATCCTGAAGGCCAAGCGCGGCTCGGCGAGCCTGCTGCAGCGCGCCTTCGGCATCGGCTACACGCGCGCGTCGCGCCTCGTCGACCTGATGGGCGAGCGCGGCATCTTGAGCGACCACAAGGGGAGCAAGGCCCGCGAGGTCATGATCACCTTGGAACAGTGGGAAGAGCAGTTCGGCAAGGACCCGATCGGTCAGGACTCCGGCAATGAGTGACACCAAGAGCGGACGCAACGTGGGGCGCGATGCCCTGGGCATCCTCGGTCTCGTGATCGGCGCCTTCAGCGCCGTCTCCGTCGTCATGGCGGCGACCAAGGGCGCCGGGACGCAGGCGAGCGGCACCACCGCGCTGTACATGGGCCTGGTCGGGTTCCTCGGCGCCCCGGCCTGCGTGTTCGCCTCGCTGGGCGTCGCGCTGCTCGGTGCGCGCCTGTGGCTCAAGGGCGCCGACCGCGCGCTCCTGCGCCACCTGATCGGCATCTTCCTGACGACCTTCACGCTCTCGGTGCTCGTCGGGGCGCTCGACCGCGAGCTCGGCGGCAACTTCGGCGGCGGCCTCGGCGGCGCCGTGGCGAACAAGTTCTCGGTCTGGGTCGCCGTGCCCACGGGCCTCGCGCTGGTGCTCCTGCCGGCCTGGTTCGTGTGGCTGCGCCCGGCCGAGCTCAGCCAGCCGGTCGAGAATCCCGCTTCTGGTGCCTCGAAGTCGCTCGGAGTTACGGATGCCTCCAGCGTCACCAGCGCCGAGGCCGAGGCTCTCCTGCCTCGCACTCCGCTGTCGACCACGTCCGCCGCCCCCGCGGCGGAGCCTGTTCCGTCCCCCTATCCCCCCGATGTCCGCGCCTCCGGCGGCATCCCCGAAGGCGCGCAAGCCCTTCCGCAACAACATGACCGAGGCTCCCAAGATCAAGCTGACGTGGTCCGCGAGCACCACGCTGGCGCGCGACCTGCCGCGCTGCCCGGTGCCCACGTCGCCGCTGGACCTGTGGCTCCCGTCCGCCTCGTCGGCGCCCAGCCCGCTGTCGCTCCCGCTGCCCGACCCGGCGCTGCCCGCCCGGACGTCCCGGGTCCGGGTGCCCGCCCCGTCGAATCCACCCGTCCGCTAGACCCGTCCGTCCGTCCGCTGGGCGCCCCGACGCCGGCGCGCGACGACGAGGGCCGCGCGGACGTGTTCGCGGCCGAGACCTTCGCCGCGGCGGCTCCGGCTGCCCCGGCCCCGGCTCCCGCCCAGCAAGTGCAGGCGCTGCCCCACGCCACGACGCCTCCGGCGCCGACTTGGGAGCAGCCGCAGATGTTCGAGGAGCCGGTCGATGCCTACGGGACGCCGCTCTCGCTGGTCGAGCGCCTGCGCAATGCGGGTGTCGAGACGCCGGTCGGCAAGTACGACGACGAGGACGAAGGCGAGGCGCTCCATCAGGAGGCCAGCGACTTCGACGACAGCGATGCGGATGTCGAGAGCGTGAAGGTGTTCGTGCCTCCGCCGCCGCCGCCGCCGGAGAAGCGGAGTGAGGCAGCGGAGGAGCAGCTGAACGTGCAGGCCGTCGCGGAGACGGAAGGCGCAGTGGAAGCGGGCGTCCGGGAGGACGTTCGCGGCGGCGGCGAGGAAGAGGAAGAGGAGACGGCGCTGCCGGAAGAGGTCGCGGTCGGGACGGAGGCGATGCCGGTGGCGATGCAGCCCGTGGCGGAGGCCGTTCGGGAGGAGGAAGTCGTCGCCGAGGTCGTCGCGCAGCCGGTGGCGATGACGGAGGCGGAGGTCGAGAACGAGGTCGTCGAGGAAGAGCAGCCGGTGGTGGCTGTCGCCGAGGCGGAAGAGGAAGAAGAGGGCGACGAGGAGCTCGAAGAGAGCGACGAGGAAGAAGAGCTCGAGCCCATCGCACAGGCTGAAGAAGAGGCCGACGAGGAGGAGCTCGAGGAGAGCGAAGAAGAAGAGCTCGAGGCGGTCGCCGAGGCTGAGGAGACCGAGGAGGTCGAGGCCGACGACGAAGAGGAGCTCGAAGGCGACGAGGACGAGACGGAAGCGAGCGACGAGCTCGAGGAGAGCGAGGAGACCGAGGAGACCGAAGAGGAGCTCGACCTCGTCCAGCCTTCGCTCTTCGCCGACATCGAGCCCGAGCCGGTCAAGCCGGTGCGCAAGCCCGAGATCAAGCACGAGCCGCGCTCGCTGCCCTCGCACGCCAGCGTCAATCCGACGCCCCTGCCCGTGGCCGGCAAGGTGGCCGAGCCCGAGCCGGAGCCGGTGCACACGATTTCGGACGTCGTCCTGAAGCCGCAGCCCGCGCGTGCCATGCCGCGCGTGTTCCTGCCGGAGACGACCTACAAGGCGGGCTGCCTGTTCCTCGAGCGCAACCGCGTCGCGGTCTCGATGCTGCAGCGCGAGTTCCAGATGGACTTCAAGATCGCCACGGCGGTGCTCGACCAGCTGCAGGACGTCGGCCTGATCGGCCCGTACCTCGGCGGCCAGCGCCGCGACATCCTGATGACCACCGAAGAGTGGACCGAGAAGGTCGGCCTGGCAGAGTGACTTCCGCGCCAGGTCCGCTCACCCCACGCGGGGCGTTCCTTCACCGGGGCGCCCCGCGTTCGCGTTCGGAGCGGGGCGCGCCACAGGGGTGGGGCACGAGACAGGGTCAGGCGACGGGGACGGGGAAGCGCTCGCCGAAGAAGTCGGCCCACAGCTGGGCGCTGCGGTCCAGGTTGGGGGTTTCCCAGCACAGGCGGGCGCGGTCGGCCGAGCGGTTGGCGTGGGAGGCGAAGAGCTGGATGGAGTCGTCGGTCCAGGCGACGGCGAGGTCCTCGTCGAGCTGGACGGGGTTGGGCACGCGCAGGCGCGAGAAGAACGGCTGGCTGGAGCGGGCGCGGTCGGCGATGTTGCGCAGCACGACGGTGAGCGCGTGGGCATCGGAGTCGGTCGTGTCCGGCAGCGCCTGGCCGACCATGGTCTGGAGCACGATGGTGCTCGGCCGGGCGGCGACCGGCAGGCCGTGGTCGCGCCAGCACTTGAGGAAGCGCACGGTGCGCGAGAAGCGGCCGCTCGTCGAGGTGTTGCGGTCGGCGCACCAGCCGGCGTAGGCCTTGGGGTGCGAGGGGATCCAGGGCTCGAGGCCGTTCCAGGCGCCCGGGCGCGGGCTCGGCACCTGCCAGGCGCCGGACTGGGCGAGCGGGGCGTTGGCCGGGATCAGGTCGAGGTGGAAGTCGCCGGGGTACCACAGGCGCACGCAGCGCTCGAGGCGGCGCACGCGGCGCTCGAGCAGCGGGTTCGAGCCGAGGCGAGCGCCGAGCCACTCGAGCGTCGCGACGGGGTTGCGGCCGGCGGCCGTGCTCCAAGGTTCCGAGCGCGCGAGGTCGAGGGCCAGCACGACGTCGGCGGCGAACTCGGTGCCGTCGCGCGGCTGCAGCGCGGTCCCGTGGGCGAGCGAGCCGGAGAGCAGGGCCTCGCGCAGCAGCGGAGCGAGCACGGGGTCGGTCTGCAGCGAGGTGCGCAGCTCGTCCAGCGCGGCGCGGATGCGCACCTCCCGCGCGGGCTCGAGCGCGAGCTTCGTGTGGAAGGCCTCGAACTGTCGGGCGAGGGTGGCCATGGCGGGAGGGTGGGTGCTGCGAGCGACGCGTCGCCTCTGGCGCCATGGCCGAGTCCCTCGCTCCTCACCGAAACGGCGCCCGCCGCCGGAGTCCGCCAAAAAAGTCGTCGAAATCTACGTTGTGCCCGTGAAAACGGCCCGGCCGGCAGGGGAGCTGCCGAACGGGCCGTGGGGGACGAGCGCTGGACCTCAGGGGATCGGCGCGCTCTCGAGCATCTTGAGCAGGTACTCGGCGCGGTGGCGGGTGAGCAGCTCCGAGTCGGTCTCGGCGGCCTTGCGAGTCGTGATCACCGTCTCGGTGCCCGTGGCGGAGGTGTAGTTCGTCGTCAGGGTGTTGCCCGAGGGCGTGCTCGAGCTCACGGCCTTGCCGTGGCGGTCGACCCAGGACGGAACGCTCTCACCCGAGGCCAAGGTGGTGGAGACAGTGGAGGTCAGGCCGGTAGTCGTGATCGGATTTGCGGCGGGGGGCATGGGGGGGGTCACTTCTCCGTTTCCTTCAGTCGCATGAGCAACATCGCGTACTCGCACACGACTTCGAGATTCCTCACCACCGACTCCGGCGGGTCGATCCCGATGCGCTCCTCGATTTTCGCCTTTCGTGCCTTGAGCAACTCGAGTTCCGAGGTGCCCGGGGGGAACACCTCGGTCGTGAGGAGCGCTTCGAGTCCCATCGCGCGCGCGTACTCAGCGGCGCGAGCATCGACGAGCTTCGTCGGCGCTGCGCTCGGCCGTTCCTCGGCGAAGATCGCACGCGACCCGAAGAACGATCCGAGGCCGACCGCGAGCAGCACCGCCGCGGCGGCCGCGACCTTGCGCGTCGGGGCGCGCTCGCGCAGCCGTTCGCCCCACGTGCGTTCGAGCGCGAGCGGCGGCGAGCCGGAAGCCCAGCACTCGAGGTCGTCGGCCATCTCGGCGGCGGTCGAGTAGCGCTGGGCGGGAAGCTTGGCGAGGGCCTTCGCGC
>JAPLOE010000276.1 GCA_026692705.1 Planctomycetota bacterium | reverse complement strand
ATCGAGTTCAGGTCCCACAGGCCCTCGAACGCGAGCGTGCCGTTGGGCTCGTAGGCGGCGACGAACCAGTCCTCGCCGAAGTCCGACGTCCCGCCGACGACCACGCGGCCCGAAGGCTGCAGCGCGATGCGCGTCGGCACGGCCGCGCCCCACACGCCGGTCGAGTAGACCCTCGTCCAGCGCACTTGGCCGTTCGCCGCGAGCGAACGCACGAGCGTGCGTGGCACGAGCTGGCCCGAACTCGGCGGGAATTCCTCGTACGTGACGCCGCACAGCACGACGCCGCCATCGGCCGTGGCCACGACCGCGTTGTGCTGGTCGTCGGCGTTCGCGATGCCGTCCCGCACGTCTTGCCACAGGACGTTGGCCGACTGCGCGCTCGCGAGACCGGCGAGCGAGGCGAGGAACAGGGAAGTGGAGAGCAGCTGGCGTGAGTCGAGGTGCATGGAGGGGGCGTACCGGTGGACCGCGCCTGCGCTCCAATCCGGTGCCCGAGCAACCTACGACGGACGCCGAGCCCTGTCCGTTCGCCAAAGTTCGGTCCGAAGTTCAGCCGGAGCGCAAGAAGGCGGATCCGGCGCCACCCAAGTGCCTTCGGGTGCCGACTGCGCCTGCGCGCGCCGATCGTCTCTCAACCAGACCCTGAACACGTGCTCCGCCGTTCCAGAGCACGATACCGCGACCGCGCGGAAGTGGTTTCCGGCCGGCCCGTTGCGATCTGAGTGTCATTTCGCCGACGGAATCCACGCAGCGCGGCGACGGCATGCGGCGGATTTGCCCCACTCCGCGTAGCCTGACCCGTCCTTCGTCCCGAGGAATTCCCCCATGAGCGCATCGTCTACCCTTGCCGTCCTTTCCGCGTTGCGCCGTGGCGTTGGCTTGCTGCCCGTCGTCACCCTGCTCGCGACTCCGGCGTTCAGCCAGCTCCACGTGACCTCGTGGACGCTCGAGGATCCTTACCAGCGCTGGTCGAAGAACCATCCGACGGTGACGTCGTGCCGCATGGACGAGACGGCGACGAGCTCGGTGGTGGGGCCGGGGTGGGTACTGAGCCCGTTCACGCTGCCGGTGCCGGCGACGGTCGAGATCTCGTTGCAGGCCTTGAGCAACGGGGACGACGATTTCGTCGGCGTGGCCTTCAGCCACCGTTCGCCGACGGAGTTCCTGCAGCTCGACTGGAAGCGCGCGACGCAGACCTTCAACTGGGGCGATCCGGTCGCCGTCAACGACGACACGGCCGAAGCGGGTCTCAAGCTCAAGCGCATCGCCGGCTCGTTCACGCGTGATGGCCTGTGGGGCGGCACTGACGGTCTCGGCGTCTCCACGCTCGCGGGGCCGACGGGCACGGGCTGGGCGCCGAACGCGATCTACACGCTGCGCCTCGAGCTCACACCCGGCCGCGTCGTCGCGCGGCTCGACGGCGTGCAAGTGTTCGACGTGAGCCATCCGTCCGTCACCGAAGGGCGCATCGGGTTCTACTCGTTCAGCCAGGACGACGCGGTGTTCTCGAACGTCAAGATCCTGAGCGCGGCCCCGCGCAACTACTGCACCGCGGGCACTTCGAGCGCTGGTTGCGTGCCTTCGATCGGCGCCACCGGCAGCGCGAGCGTCGCCGCGAGCTCCGGCTTCTTGCTCACGGTCACGGGGCTCGAGGCGCAGCGGCAGGGCCTGTTCTTCTACGGGCTCTCCGGCGCATCGATTTCGCCTTGGGGGCCGACGAGCACGAGCTTCCTGTGCGTCAAGTCGCCGACCCAGCGCCTGTCGCTGCAAAGCTCGGGCGGCACCAGCGGCAACTGCGACGGCTCGTTCGCTCAGGACTGGCGCGCGTTCATCGCCGCCAACCCCGGCGCGCTCGGAACACCGCTCTTTCCCGGCCTTTCCGCCTGCGCGCAGGCCTGGTACCGCGACCCGGCCGCCGCCAAGACGACCAGCCTGACCGACGCGCTCGAGTTCGTCGTCCTTCCGTGAGGCGAAATCAGTCGCGCTGCGCGAGCTTCCAGGCCCAGTAGCCGCCGAGCAGCGCTCCGCAGCCGAGCGAGAGGAAGAACTGCAGCGGACCGTAGAGCACGTAGTAGCGCAGGAGCAGCGAGATGCCGTGCGTCCACATGCCGCCGCTCAGCTCGTTCGCGAGCACGCCGGTCGCGTTCGTCTGCCAGACGAGGTGTCCGTTCTCGACGACGAATCCGCCCTCGCTCGCCACGTCGCCCGCGGCGGTGCCGAACGCGAACGTCTTGCCGAGCCAGGTGGTCGCCATCAGGACCGCGGTGCTCGCGAGCATCCGCAGCCCGGAGTGATCGGGGACCGCGCGTACCCACAGGATCAGGATCAGCGCGACGCCGAGCGTCAGCGGAGCCGTCAACTGCAGGCGCGAGACCAGCGTCTGGTGCAGGTGCACGAACTCGGGGCTGATGCGCTCGAGCAGCGGCTTCTGCAGGCTCTCGCCGAAGATGAGTCCGGCGATGCCGGCGGGAATGCTCGCGCCCAGCCCAGTGACGAGCGGAGCCTCGAGCCAAGCACGCAAGGGACTCACCTGCTCGGGGGAGGAATCCATGGGCGTGGAAAGTCTAGCTCGCTGCGCGTCTTGCGCAGGGGCTACTTCGGCTGAGGTCCGGAGAGCCGCGCCCAGACGGTGTGGGGCGAGTGGCCGCCGACGCGCACCATCCGGATCCACAGCAGCGTCATGTGCTCGAGGTGCAGGGCCTGCGCGATCCCGCCGACGTCGACGGGTTCCCAGCCGAGCTCCTCGATCAGCTTCGCGACCGAGCCTTTCGCCGCAGCGTCGTCGCCGCAGAACAGCATCGCGGGACGCACGGCCGCGGAACGGAACGGGTTCTCCTCGAAGTTCTCGAAGCCGTAGATCGTGAAGGCCTTCACGACGCGCGCGCGCGGCGCGGCGGCCTGGACGACCTCGGAGCCCGAGCGCTCGCTGCGCAGCCCGTGGGTCAGCCCGGGCCCGACCGGGTTGGTGCAATCGACGAGCACCTTCCCGGCGAGCTCGCCCGCGAGCTCTTTCACGACTTCCGCGGCCACGTTGTACGGCGTGGCGAGGAACACCACGTCCGCTGCGCGCACCGCGTCCGCGGGAGCCGCCACCGAGAGCGCCGGCGCCCGCGTCAGGAGCGCTCGCACGCTCCTCGAGCCCGCATCGCGCGCCCCGATCGTCACCGTGTGCCCCGCTCGCGCGAGCGCCGCCGCCAAGGCCCCGCCCACCTGCCCCGCTCCGAGAAATGCGATCTTCATCTGAGTCCTCCGTGCACCATCGAACCGTTGCGGAAGCTGGAAGTTCAAGCCCGCGATGTCCGGAACCGCTCGCTCGTCCGCTGCGCCGTCCGGAGCGGGCCTTCCCGAGTGAGGCCTCTCCGGGCTCGCAGTATCTTCTTGCCCATGGAATCGCTGTTCGACCCCGCCGCTTGCGATCGCATTCTCTTCCGCATCGAAACCCTGCGCCGTGACTCACCCCGCGGCTGGGGCAAGATGGACAGCGCGCAGGCGCTCGCGCACTGCGCACATGCCATGGAGGCGTCCACGGGCGACCGCGTGCTGCGGCGCAATCTCGTGGTGAAGCTCATCGGCCCGCTCTTCCGCGGCTGGCTGCTCGGACCGAAACCGTTCTCCAAGAACTCGCCGACGCATCCCGAACTCGTGCTCTCGTCCCAGCACGACTTCGAGCGCGAGAAGGCGCGCCTCGTCGCGGCGATCCACAAGTTCCGGGACTCAGGCCCCGCAGCGGCCGCGCGGCATGTGCACGCCTTCATCGGCAAGCTGACGGGCGAAGAGTGGGGTCGCCTGCTGCACAAGCATCTCGACCATCACTTGAGGCAATTCGGGGCCTGACGCGCAGGGTCAGTCGCGCTGCGCGAGCTTCCAGGCCCAATAGCCGCCGAGCAGTGCTCCGCAGCCGAGCGAGAGGAAGAACTGCAGCGGACCGTAGAGCACGTAGTAGCGCAGGAGCAGCGCGAGGCCGTGGGTCCAGACGTGGTCACTCAGGGCGTTCGACAGCACTCCCGTGGTGTCGGTGCGCCACAGGAGCTGGCCGTTCTCGACGATGAACTCGCCTTCCGAGGCGCTGTTTCCGGCGGCGAGGCCGAAGGCGAAGGTCTTGCCTAGCCAGGTCGTCGCCATCAGGACGGCGGTGCTCGCGAGCACGCGCAGGCCGAAGTGGTCGGGCAGGCCGCGGAACCACAACAGGAAGATCAGTGCGGCGCCGATCGTGAGCGGAGCCGTGAGTTGCAGGCGCGAGATCAGCGTCTGGTGCAGGTGCACGAGGTCCGGGGTGATGCGCTCGAGCAGCGGCTTCTGCAGGCTCTCGCCCAGGACCATCCCGGCGATGCCAGCAGGAATGCTCACGCCCAGCCCAGTGACGAGCGGAGCCTCGAGCCACGCTCGCAGGGGGGAGGCCTGCGCGGCGGAATCCGTCATGGGGGGCGAGTGTAGCGGCCGGAGACAGGGCTCGCTCGGGAGGGAGTTTCGTGTCACGGAGCCGGGGCAGCGACCGTAAGCGACCGGTGCCCACCGGAGGCGTTCGAGCGAAGGGCAAGGACGCGATCTCCATCGACTCGCTGCAGGAACGAACGGAACGAACATGCTGGCTGCGCTGTACCTTGGGGACCTCACTGCCCCCGTGACCGAGCGCAACGCGAAGACCCAGCCGTCGAGTGCGCGCCGACCGCTGTCCGGCGGGGCGCGGGCGGCGTCGTTCGGGTTCGAGCTCGGCGAGCGGCAGGCGCTGGTGCGCCGCGAGCCGGAGGCGCTGGCGCGGCTCTTCGACGCGAGCTTCGAGCGCATCCACCGCTACCTCGCGCGCATGGTGCGCGACGAGCACGTGGTCGACGACCTCGTGCAGGAGACGTTCCTGCGGCTGCAGAAGGGCCTTGCGACCTACGACGCCGAGCGCGCGTTGCAGCCGTGGGTGTTCACGGTGGCGAGCAACGTGCTGCGCGACCATTTTGGCGCGCGCAAGCTCGAGACGCTCGACGTCGACGAACTTGCGAACGGGCCGGCGGAGCCGAGCGCGCGTGGCGAGGCGCCGACGGCGCGGCTCGACCGCGACGAATGCGCGCAGGCCGCGGCGCGGGCTCTCGCGAGCCTGCCCGAAGCGGCGCGTGCGGTCGTGCTGCTGCGGCACCACGAAGGTCTCGCGTTCGCCGAGATCGCCAGCGCGCTCGGCATCTCGGAGGACACGGCGCGCCAGCGCCACACGCGCGCCCTCGCGCGCCTCAAGACCTTGCTCGCGGACTTCGCTCCGCAGGCCGGAGATTCCCGATGAAATCGGTCGATCGACGCGACGACGGGCTCGAGCCCGAGGACTGGCTCGCGCAGGCGCTCGAGAACGCGCCGGTGCGTGCGCCGAGCGCCGCACTGCGCGAGAAGACGCGCGAGAGCTTCCTCGGTTCCGGGGCGAGCTCGACTTCGGGCGGCCGCACGCGTGCGGCTCGACGGTGTCGCGCTGGTCGAGCTCGCGCCGCAGACGCGGCTGCAGATCCACGCGTGGGACGCCGAAGGCGGCGGCGAGGCCGTGCTCGAGCTCCACGGCGGCGGCGTGCGCATCGTCACCGCGCCGGATTTCGCGCCGCGCAAGCTGCGCGTCGTCACGCTCGACGCCGAAGTCAGCGTCATCGGCACCGAGTTTGGCGTCGACGTGATCGAGAACATGGGCACGTGCGTGTGCTGCACGCATGGAGCGGTCGACGTGCGCTCGCGCATCGCCGGCAACTCGTCGCGCGTGCTCGAAGGTGGCATGGCGCTGTGCTTCTCCAGTGGCGCCGCGCCGATGCTCGGCGACGTCGAGGCCGACCACGCCAACGTCGTGACGGCGCTGCGCCGCTACGCCTGGCCGAAGCACTAGGTTCGCAGCCGTCGCGCGACGTGCGCGACCAGCGCCGCTCCGACGAGCACGCCGATCCACAGCAGTCGCGCGGGCTTTTCTGCTGCCGCCGCCCACAGCGTCCACGTCGAGGCGACGAAGTAGGCGAGGCCACACAGCACGCCCGGACTCGAGAGTTTCGGCACTTCGAAGCGCAGCGGCGGTCTCAGGCGTGCGCGGACGAGCGCGAGCGCCGTCAACGCCGAGGTGAACGTGAGCACGGCCCCGACGTTCTCGACGAGCAGGTCGAAGGAGTGGGTGAGCAGCATCACGAGCGCGAGGGCGCCCTGCAGCAGAGTCGCGCGAGTAGGCGTCACTCCCGATTGCGCCTCGAACGAGCTCGGGAAGCGGCCGTCGCTCGCCATGCTCGACAGCACGCGCGGCCCGGGCGCCGACCGGGCCCACGAGCTCGCCCACGATCAGGTGCCCGAGCGTCGTGCGCCCCGAATCGCCGCCGGACTCGCGCCACTGCGCCAGCGTCGCGCCGTCGAGGTTGGCGACGAACACCCAGTTGACCAGCAGGTACAGCGCCATCACGAGCAGCGTGCCGATCAGGGTCGCGCGCGGAACGGTGCGGCGCGGCTCGTGGAACTCTTCCGCGGCGTAGGCGGCGGTGTTCCAGCCCGAGTAGGCGACGGCGACCCACAGCAGTTGCCCGAAGAAGTCGGCGAGGCGCACGTCACCTTCGATCGGCGGGCGCCAGGTCGGCCAGTCGTGGCTGCCGAGCCACAGTCCGACGCCGATGAAGCCCGCGAACAGTGCGAGTTTCGAGAACGCGAGCGCGTCCTGCACGCGCTGCGTGGCGCGCGCGGAGACGAGCGAGAGCGTCGTGATGCCGACGATCAGCGTGAGCCCGAGCGTGTTGGCCGGAAGCTCCACCAGCGTCGAGCCGTACGCGTCCGCCATCGCGCCGCAAAAGGCCGTCGGCGCCGCGAAACCGAGCACGAGCGATGCCCAGCCCGCCATCTCGCCCGCCGCCGGATGCAGCAGGTCGGTGAGGAAGCGGTATTCACCTCCCGAGCGCGGAATGGCGGTCGCGAGCTCGGCGTAGGCGCGCGCGCCGGCGAGCGCGATCAGGCCGCCCACGAGCCACGACAGCAGGATTTCGCTTGGGCCCAGCACGCCCGCGGCCCAGCCCGCCGACGCGAGCACGCCCACGCCGATCATGCTCGACGCGACGAGCCCGATGCCCGACCCCAGTCCGAGTGCGCGGCGCTTCTCCAAGGCGCGCGGAGCCTAGCAACTCACGGCGTTCGCGCTGTCTCGGCGAATGCTGCGCGCCTGGAGCGGTTTCGCTCCTCAGCGCCGTGCAGGCCGCCTCCGGGGCGAAACCACTCCAACCGCTTGCAAGCGCTCGAGCCAGCGCGCCCTCGCCACGACTCTGGTGAGAGATGCGGGCCAGCAACTCACGGCGTCCGCGCCCGCGCGAGCTTGCGCTCGAGCAGCGCCCGTTCCGCACCGCTGCGCGCACCTGCACCGTGGACCTTCGCGAGCGCGACGGCGCGGTTGAGGCGCACGACCGGCGACGCGTTGCGCTCCGCGAGCAGGTCGTACCAGTGCAGGATCGCCTGCCAGTCGGTGTCGTCCCAGGTCCGCGCGAGCGCGTGCTGCGAGGCGATGCCGGCCTCGATGTGGAGCTCGCTCAGCTCGTCCCCGCTCGCGGCCAGCGAGAGCTGCGCGAAACCGAGTGCGATCAGCTTGCGATCCCAGCGGCCGCGATCCTGCTCCTCCAGCAGCAGCGGTCCACCCGCCGCATCCGTCCGGGCCGGAACCCGCGCGGCGTGGAACAGCGCGAGGGCCGCGAGCGCGTGGGAGCGCGGCGTCGCGGTGCGCGGGTCGCGCGCGAGCTCGAGCGCGAGCCGCAGCGCCGCTCGCACGACATCCGCTCGCACGAGTTCCTCGCCGCGATGCGCCGACAATCCCTCGGTGAGCATGCCGTACACCGCGTCGAGCACGCCCTCGAGCCTTTCAGCGAGTTCCGCCCCGCGCGGTGTCTCCAGCCGCAGCTCCTCGTCGCGCAGCTTCGCCTTCGCGCGCACCAGCCGCTGCGCCACCGCGCTCTCGCTCTCCAGTCCCAGCCGCGCGATCTCCGCCGCCGCGAAACCCGCGACGGCGTTGAGCATCAGCGCCACGCGCGCCTCGCGCGCCAGCGCCGGATGCGCGCACGCGAACAGCATCGCGAGCTCGCTGTCCTCGAGCGCGTCCGGGTCGCGCGGCTCCTCGTCGTTCCAGCGCTCCAGCACCTCGGCTTCCGCCGTGCTCTCGCGCTGGCCCCGCAGCCGGTCGAGCGCCGCGTTGCGCGCCGCCCGCGCGAGCCACGCCCGCGGATCCTGCGGCACGCCGCGGATCGACCACGTGCGCAGCGCGGCGAGCAGCGCCTCCTGCACGGCGTCCTCCGCGAGCTCGAGCCGCGCGGCGCCGAGCTGGCGAGCCAGTCGCGCGACGAGCCGCCCCGCCTCGCGGCGGAACAGCCCGTCGACGAGCGAACCGACAGGCTCGGCCTCCGCGCTCACGTCGGCTCGACCTCGCGGATCTCGATGCGCGAGCCGTAGCGCAGGTGCGGATTGTCGCGGCAGAGCTCGACCGCGTGCTCGTAGCTGTCGGCGCTGATCGTGAAGTAGCCGCCGACGACCTCCTTCGCCTCGGCGAAGGGCCCGTCGACGACGCGCGTGCGGCCGCCGACGTTCGACATCACCTTGCCGCCGTTGTCGGCGAGCTTCTCGCCGCCGACGAGGCGACCTTGCTGCGCCATCTTTCCGGCCCACGCCTGGTACTCGGCGATGCAGGCCTGCATCTGTTCGGGCGTCATCCCGCTCGCGAACGCGCTCGGGTCGTCGTGGAGGATCAGCATGTACTGGGGCATTTTCGGGCTCCTTCCGGGAGGGTGAGTGGTTGCAGAGCTTGTCACGCAGACGGCGCGGCGGCCAAGGGCCGCGCTCCGGGACCCCTGACGGACGGCGCGCGCCGTTCTCGACAGCCCGCGCAAAATTTCTTTCGGGTCGTGCTCGCCACCGCGCGCGCCCTCTGGCGCATCCGCCGCCCGGGCGCGAAACTGGGCGGCCATGAACTCGCCGGCCCTGCGCGTCCTCGTCACCGGGGGAACCTTCGACAAGAACTACAACGAGCTCGAGGGCCGGCTGCAGTTCCGCGAGACGCACGTGCCGGAGATGCTCGAGCTCGGCCGCGCGCGCCTCGACGTCACGGTCGAGACGCTGATGCTGATCGACAGCCTCGAGATGACCGACGAGCACCGCGCGCAGGTCCTCGAGGCCTGCCGCCGCGCTCCCGAGAGCCACATCGTCGTCACGCACGGCACCGACACGATGGAGCAGACCGCGCGCACGCTCGGCGCCGCGAATCTCCCCAAGACGATCGTGATCACCGGCGCAATGGTGCCCTACACGTTCGGCAGCTCCGACGGCCTCTTCAACCTCGGCAGCGCCCTCGCGTTCGCCCAATCGCTCCCGCCCGGCACCTACGTCGCCATGAACGGCCGCGTCCTCGCCTGGGAATGCGTCCGCAAGAACCGCGCGACCGGCGTGTTCGAAGAGACCACGCTGTAGCCTCGCAACTTCGGCCCCCGCGAGAAGACGTGGATCGCCCGCGGAGGCCGTCGCTTGAACCGTCGCGCGGAACTCACGCCATCGTGGCGAGGTAGCGTTCGAATGCCTTGGGGTCCTGGCGGAACTGCGCGTACATCTGCTCGCCGGTGCCGTCGGGGAAGAGGTCCTCGTCGCCGCGCTCGAGGGCCGCGACGATCGCGCGGCCGACGGAGGCGGGGGAGGTCTTCTCCATCTCGATCTTCTCGGCCATGTCGGTGTCGATCGGGCCGGGGTAGACGCCGAGGACGTGCGTGCGTTGGGCGGCCAGCTCGCGGCGCAGGCCCTGGGTGAAGATGTGCGTCGCGGCCTTGCTGGCGGAATAGCTCGCGCCGAGCGGGAACGAGAAGTGGCTCGCGACCGAGTTGAGCACGACGAGGGCGCCGCCGCCGTTGCGAGCGAGCACGGGCGCGAAGGCACGCGTCAGCGCGAGCGGGCCGAAGACGTTGACCTCGAACTCGCGGCGCTGGTCGGCGTCGGAGCCGAGCGCACCGGCGCCGGTGAACAGGCCCGCGTTGTTGATCAGCACCTGGACGTCGCCGAGCTGCTTCGCGAGCGCCTCGGCGCTGCCGGGCTTCTCGAGGTCGAGCGCCACGATCTGCACGCGCGGGTCGTAGCCGGCGTAGACCTTGGCGGCGGCGGCGGTGTCGCGCACGGCGACGTAGACGCGGCGCGCGCCGGCGGCGAGCAGCGCGTCGACGGTGCCCTTGCCGATTCCGCGGGCGCGGCCGGCTCCGGTGATGAGGGCGGTGGAAGCTTGGATGGGGTAGGCAGTCATGGTCGGTCTCAGGATCGGTCGGTTCGCAGGCTCGCGTGCGTTGGAATTGACCGAACGGTCAAGAAAGGCCCAGCGCGCGGGGCGAGCATGGAAGAGGGCGGAGGGGGCTCAGGTCCTCCAGGGGTCGAGCAGGGCGTCCAGCGTCGCGAGCGCGTCGGACTCGCTCACGCCGGCGCGGCGCAGCGCCGCGAGGCCGTTGAGCGCAGCGAAACACAGGTCCGCACGGCGTTCGGCGTCACCCGGGCGTGCCTCGCCGCGGGCGACCGCGCGCTCGATCGCGTGGCGCAAGGCCGCGCGCACGCGGCGCGTGCTCGCCTGCGCACGGCGCGCGAGCTCGGGGTCCGGCAGGCCGCCGTCCCACAGCACCTTGATCACGAGGCAACCCGAACAGCGGTTGCGGCGCTGTGCCGCGAGCGCACCGGCCGCGTAGTCGCGGATCGTCGCGAGCCCGGCGTCATCGGCGAGCAGGGGCTGCAGCCAGAGTTCGGTGTTCGCGTCGTAGCGCTCGAGCACCTTCGCGAACAGCGCCTCCTTGTTGCCGAAGGCGTTGTACAGGCTCTGGCGCCCCAGGCCCGTCGTCTCCTCGAGATCGCTGACCGACACGCCCGTGTACCCCTTGCGCCAGAACAGGGTCAGGCAGCGATCGAGGATCTCCTCGGCGTCGAACTCGCGGACACGGGCCATGGCGACCATTCTTGGTCAAGTGGACCGATCGGTCAAGATATAGCCCTGCATTTTTCCGGCCCGGCGGCCGTCGCGTAGAGTGGGCGCATGGAAACGGTGCGGCTGGCGGAAAAGTTCGGGCGGATCGACGAGCACTGGCGGCCCAAGGTCGCGGCGGAGCTCAACGGGCAGGAGGTGAAGCTCGTGAAGCTCGCCGGCGTGTTCCCCTGGCACACCCACGACACCGTCGACGAGCTCTTCCTTGTCTGGCGCGGCCGGATGGCGGTCGAGACGCGAGAGCGGCGCTTCGACCTCGGTCCCGGCGAGCTGCTGGTCGTCCCGCGCGGCGTCGAGCACCGCACGCTGGCCGACTCCGAGGCTGAGGTGCTCGTCTTCGAACCCGCCGAGACCCGCAACACCGGCGACGTCGTCGACGCGCGCTTCACCGCCCCCAACGGCGTGCGCATCTGAGTCCGTTCAGTCGGCGATCGGCAGGATCACGGCGAACTTC
>JAPLOE010000275.1 GCA_026692705.1 Planctomycetota bacterium | reverse complement strand
CGAGCTCGCGATCGCCGTCGCCGTCGCGAGCTTCGGGATCCACAGCGGCGTCGCCTTCGCCGCCGTGATCGGCCCGCTGGTCGAGGTCCCAGTGCTGCTCGGCCTCGTCAACGTCTCGCTGTGGTTGCGCCAGCACTGGTTCCCGGCCGAGAACTCCGCTCCCAAGAGGTGACCCATGCCCCAGCCGAATTCCCCGCGCGGCGTCCTGTTCCTGTGCGTCGCCAACTCCGCGCGCAGCCAGATGGCCGAGGCTCTCGCGCGCTCGCTCTTCCCCGCTGACGTGCGCGTGCTGAGCGCCGGCAGCGCGCCCTCGAAGGTCAACCCGTTCGCGATCGAGGTGCTGGCGGAGCTCGGCCTCGACCTTTCCTCGCACCACTCGAAGTCCGTGCAGACGATCGACCCCAAGCTCGTCGACACGGTCATCACGCTGTGCGCCGAGGAGGTCTGCCCGGTGTTCCTCGGCGCGGCCCGCCGCCTGCACTGGCCGATCCCGGACCCGGCGACGAAGGACGAGCAGCTCCCGCGCGAGGAGATGCTGCGCCGCTTCCGCACCGCCCGCGACACGCTGCGCGCGCGGCTCGCGGAGTTCCGCTCGGCCGAATTCGGCTCCTAGCGGGTCGCCGCACAAACGCCGACGGGCGGCCCGAAGACCGCCCGTCGTGCGCTTGCAAAGCCGTTGAGGGCTTACTGCACCGTCAGCTCGAGACCGCCCGAGAGGGTGGTCGTCTTGCAGGCCGGCGGGTCGCGGAACCAGGCCTGGAGGTAGACCTCGTCGCCGACCGAGAAGGGCGTGCCGAGCGAGCCGGGGTTGGCGGCGTGGAACGCGTTCCAGTCGAGCGAGAGGCTGCCGTTGCAGGCGCCGGCGGTGCCACCGGAGCTGGCGGCGAAGGTGCGCTGGGTCGGGGCCTTCACGCACAGGAAGCTCGTGCCACCCGTGCTGCACCACGGCTGGGGCAGGGCGTCGAGGCCGTAGAAGATGATGCCCGAGCGCTGGCCTTCGACGGCCGAGACGTTGATCTGGCAGGGCGTCGAGAACGTCGCGCTCGGCTGGGCCGTGGCGCTGATCACCGAGACGCAACCGGCAGTGCTCGTGCCCGAAGTGCAATAGGGCTGCGGACCGGGGTTGCAGCCGGCGGGGAGCGACGAGCCGGCCTCGAGGCCGTCCATGTCGACGTAGCCGCCGCCCGAGGTGTTGATGCCGGTGACGACGACCTTGCGGATCGCGGTCGAGCAGCTCTGCCAGCCGAACCAGCGCCACTGGCAGTCGGCCGGGAACAGCGCGATCTCGCTCGAGATCAGGTTGTTCGAGGCGTCATAGAAGTCGAACGTGGCGTCGCCGCCGGGGCTGTTCGAACCGAAGTAGCCGCCGAACGTGAAGATGTCGTTCGAGAAGATGATCTCCGTCGGGCCGCCGATGCTTGCGAAGAACTTGCCACCGTTCTGCGGGAAGATGGTGCACATGAAGCCCCATCCCGAGGTCGTGTGGCAGTTGCTGCCGCTGGGGGTGCAGAGCGTGGCCGCGCCACCGAACGCCGGGTAGGTGAGGCACGGGGTGAAGATCACCTGCGGGCCTTCGAAGGATTCCTGGAGGCTGCCGGTGAAGGGACCGATGGCCGACACCTGCGCGGCCGCGGGGGCGGCAGCGAGAGCTGCAAGGGCAAACGCGAGAGAGAGACGCATGCTGGAGAACTCCTGAGTCGGGGACTTCGATGCGATCGGGGGCAGACGTTCACGGGCGTCGCCTCCGCTGTGGTTCGAGAATGCCTCGAAACACCGGGGCCGCAAGACCCGAACCCGGGGAAAGTTTCGCAATTGCAAACTCGGTACGAAACTTCGGCAGGGTGGGCTTTTTCCGGCGCGACCTGCCGACGACGCCGGGCGGCCGGTGCTCGAGGTAGTTTGGACCCCATGCATCGGCTCCCCGTCCGCCTCGCCGCCCTCTCGGTCGCGCTCGCGAGCCTCGTGGCGAGCTGTGCGGCTCCCCAGGCCGGGGCGCGCGAGCTGCGCTTCGGCACCCTGCGCGAAGTGATGCGCGAGGGGCGGAGCGAGGGCCGGGTGGCGCTCGCCGAGGTTCCGGGACTGCGGGCGACGGTCGGCGTCGGCGCACTCGCGGGCCTCGCGGGCGAAGTTACGGTGGTCGAGGGCGAGCTGTGGATCGCGCGGGCCGTCTCGGGCCGAGTCGAGGTCGCCCGCGAGCCGCTCCCCGGCGAACAGGCGACGCTGCTCGCGCTCTCGGGCAACGTGCGCTGGGTCGAGCACCTCACGCCGCGCGACCTGACGCTCGAGGAGTTCGGGATTTGGCTGGGCGAGCTCGGGCCCACCGCCGACGCGAGCTGGCCGTTCCTCGCCGAAGGCACGCTCGACGCGCTCGAAGCCCACGTAGTCGCCGGCGCCTGCCCGCACGCGCACCCCGGCGCCACGGACTCCTTCGTGGTGCTCGCGCGCCCTTCGCTCGCCGTGCGCCTCGCCGGCTTCCACGCGCCCGCCGAACCGGGTGTGCTCGTGCACCATGGCGAGCGCCTCCACGTGCACTTCGTCGAGTCCGCGCCCGTCCCCTCGCTCTCCGGCCACCTCGATGGCGGCACGTTGCGCGCCGGAGCCCGCGTGCGCATCCCCGCACGCTGAAGCTCTCGCCTGAGCGCGCCACCGCGGTCATCATCGCGCCCATGAAGGTCCCGCAGATCCTCGGCCAGCTCGAAGCGCTCGGCAACGAGACCCGCCGCAAGCACAACGCGAAGTCCGGCGCGCCCGCCAACCAGTTCGGAGTGCCGCTCGGCGACGTGCGCAAGGTCGCGAAGGCGCTCCAGCAGAACCAGAAGCTCGCGCTCGAGCTGTGGGAGTCGGGCAACGTCGAGGCGCAGCTCGTCGCGACGCTCCTGCTCAAGCCCACGGACCTCAGCGCGGACGACCTCGACCGCCTCACGCGCTCGACCACGTGCTCGCAGGTCGCCGACTGGCTCAACTCCTACGTCGTCGCGCAGCACGCGGACAAGGAGCAGCTGCGCGAGAAGTGGATGAAGTCGAAGGAGCGCTGGACCGCGCGCGCCGGCTGGAACCTGACCGCGAGCCGCATCGCGAAGTCCGCCGACGGCCTCGACCTCGACGCGCTGCTCGCGCGCATCGAGAAGGAACTGCCGAAAGCCGCGCCGGAAGTGCAATGGACGATGAACATGGCGCTCGGCAACCTCGGCATCCACCACGCCAAGTTCCGCGCGCGTGTGCTCGCCCTCGGCGAGAAAATCGGTCTCTACAAGGACTGGCCCGTCTCGAAAGGCTGCACGCCCCCCTACGTGCCGACCTGGGTCACGGCGATGGTCCAGCGCAAGCCCTGACCGCGCCGCGTCAGCGCTTCGGCTTGGGCACGTGCTGGTCGACGAGGATCGGGTTGCCGTCGGGGTCGGTGAGCATGAAGAAGGCCGGGCCGTCGGTGGCGGGATCGGCTTCGGGCTTGAGCGTGAGGCCGCGTTCCTTGAGCTTGGCCTGCAGCTCGCGCACGTCCTCGAACTCCTTCAGCGTCTCCTTCTTCGCGTTCCAGCCCGGATTGAACGTCAGCATGTTGCGCTCGAACATGCCCTGGAAGAGCCCGATGGTCGTGGGACCGTTCTGCAGCACGACCCAGTTCTGCGCGGGATTCCCGCCGACCTGCTTGAAGTCGAGCTTCTCGTAGAACGCCTGCGAAGCCTTGATGTCCTTGACGTTGAGGCTGACCGAGAAGTTGCCAAGCTGCATGGAGTTGTCCTTCGGCGTTTCCTTCGCCTGCGGGTCCTGGGTGAAGAGCCACGCGGCGGCGAGGCCGGCGACGGCGAGCGACGGTAGTGCGTTCATCGAGCGTTCCTTCGTTCCTTCTGGCGCAGTCGCGCCGCCCCACCACGGTAGCGACACGCCCTGTCCGCCCGGCGCATGCTACTACATCTGTAGTAACTGTCCACGGCCAAAAAGCAACGCCGAACCCCGGCTGCAATCCGGCTCGAACGGGCCCGCGACCCCCTTCCGCCCCGCCCCGGCCCTGCGGTCGGCCCCGCGCCTCTCACTCCAGCGGCGAGAGCACGAGGCGGCCGTAGGCGACGAAGGCCATCAGCAGGCCGAGCACGACGACCATCACGATTTGCGGGGTCTCGCGGTACTTCACGTGCACCCAGACAAACACGAGGCTCTCGAGTGCGAGCACGGCCGCGGACAGGCCGACGAGGCGCGGGTGCCAGTGCAGCGCGGCCGGGAGGATCAGGCCCACGACGCAGACGAGCTCGGAAAGCCCGAGCGCCATCCAGACCTTCTTCGGCAATGCGCCGAACGACGCGACGTCACCGGTCACCTTGTCGAACAGGAACGTCTTCATCACGCCCGACGCGCCGTACATCAGCGCGGCGAGGATCTGCAGGACCCAGAGCAGGATGTTCATCGCGCGATCTCGGGCTCGACGGGTTGCATGGAGAGCGAAGGCTAGCGCGCGGCGCCGCTCGACTTTCTCGCCACCTTCTTCGCGGCCTTCGGAGCGCGTTTCGGCGTGCTCTTGGCCGCCTTCTTCGCCGCCTCGCGAGCCGCGGCCTCGGCGCGAATCTCGGCGCGCGGCTTGGGTCCCCGCTTCGCCTGCGCGTCGAGCGCGGCGACGTAGCCCGCGACGAATTTCTTCGCCGGCAGGCTCGCGACGAGCTCACCGATGACGTCGAGCGCGAGCTCGTCCGCGCGCTTGAAGCGCACGCAGCACTTCCCCATGTCGAGCTTCTTGCCGGTCTTCCTCCACGCCTCGATGAACCACGCGTGCAGCTTGCCTTGCGCGTCCTGGCTCGCGCCGTCCGCCGGCACCACGATCGGCACGTACACCGAGCAATAGTTCTTCTGCGACGCGAGCGCCATGAACGGCAACGCCTGTTCCGGCTTGCAGTGGTACCCCGCCGGGAACAGCCGGTGCGGCACCACCCAGCAGATCATCCCGTAGCTCATCCCCTCCTCGTACCCCTCGCGGTCGAGGTTGCGGTTGACCACGTCGCGCACGCGCTCGATCTCGCCGCGCCGATCCGCCGGGAGCGACTTCAGGTACGCGGCGACACTGGTGGCCTTGCTCTGCATGGGTCGCAGGCTACCAGCCCCGTTCGGGGCAAGCCTCGCGCAGGGGTCGCGGGAGCCCCACGGGGCGCCAACGCGGCCGGCCGGACAGGAATAGGTGGTCGGGGCGACAGGATTTGAACCTGCGACCTCTTCCACCCCAAGGAAGCGCGCTAGCCAGGCTGCGCCACGCCCCGACCCAAGTCACTCGCGGAAAGAGGGCCGCAGAGTCTAGCGAGGGGGGAGCGAAACGCCAACGGGAAGCGCGCGGGCATGGTGCCGGGGGCCTGCAGGGCCCAGAATGCGGGCCATGCCCCGCCCGTTGCGACGCCTGTATCCGATCGAGGCCGTGGTGCGGCGGCGCCACCGGACGTGGATGGCGTCGATGACGCTGGCGACGCTGGGGGCGGCGGTGTGGGGCGGGGCGCTCCTGTGGCGAGCGCTGGATCCGGCGACGGGGCCGGGGTTGCTGGGGACGCTGCTCGCCTCGTCGGCCTTCACGGTGCCGGGGCTGATCCTGGCGGTGCTGACGATCCGCGCGCGCACGGTCTGGATCCTGCTCGCCGCCATCCCGATCTGCGCCAACGGGATGATGATCGTGCTGCCGTGGATCGTGCTACGGCTGCGCGGGTAGCGGCTGGGCCGCGAGGATCATCCACGTGCCGGTGAGCGCGGCGAGCACGGTCAGCGAGAGCGTGAGCATCGCGAGGCGGAAGTGCAGCTTGCGGTGCTTGCGGTCGCGCAGCGTCATGATGCCGCTCACGGTCGGCAGCAAGTAGGCGTAGGTCGCGATGCGCGCGAGCTTGAGGTGCACCGGCGTGATCCAGCCCGCCGATTCGAGGTCGTAGAGCTCGCCGAGCTCGAGCGCGAACCAGATCGAGGCGACGAGCGACGCCACCGTGATCACGACGAACGTGAGGTGCGCGGCGAGCTTGGCCTTGAGGCCCGTGTAGACGTCCAGCCCGAGCAGCGCGACCGTCAGGATCAGGAACGTCGGGAACAGGACCTGCGGACCGGGCATCAGACCAGACCTTTCATCTCCGGCGCGGGCTCGCGTCGCATCAGGTCGGCGACGGCGGCGCGCGGCGGCTTGGATTCGAACAGCACGGCGTGGACCTCGGCGGCGATCGGCATCGAGACGTCGGAGAGCTCCGATTCCGGCCCGAACAGCGCCTTCGTGGTCCACACGCCCTCGGCGACCATCTGCATGCGCGCGAGCACCTGCTCGAGCGTCTCGCCGCGGCCGATGGCCTCTCCGACCGCGCGGTTGCGCGAGTGGCGCGAGCAGCAGGTCGTCACGAGGTCGCCGATGCCAGCGAGGCCGAAGAACGTCTCCATGCGGGCGCCGCGCGAGACGCCGACGCGCGCCATCTCGACCATGCCGCGCGTGACGAGCGCCGCCTTGGCGTTGTCGCCGAGCGCGAGCCCGTCGCCGATGCCGGCGGCGAGCGCGATCACGTTCTTGAGCGCGCCCGCGAGCTCGACGCCGAGCAGGTCGGAGCTCGTGTAGACGCGGAAGAAGTCGCCGTTGAAGGCCGCTTGCGCCTGCACCGCGACCTCGGGCACCTTCGACGCCGCGACGACCGTCGCCGGCTGGCCGCGCGCGACTTCCTCGGCGTGGCTCGGCCCCGAGAGCACGGCGAGCGATCGCGTCCCGAGCACTTCCTCGAGGATTTCCGTCGGCCGCGAGAGCGTCTCGATCTCGAGCCCCTTGGTGGCCGACACGATCGTGACGTTGCCGGCGAGCGCGTCCTCGAAGCGCGCCGCGACGCGCCGCAGGAACTGCGTCGGCACGGCGCTCACCGCGATCTGCGCCCCGGCCGCCGCGCGGTGCGGATCGGCCGTGAAACGCAGGTTCGCCGGCAGCTCGACGCCCGGCAGGTAGCGCGTGTTGGCGCGCGCGGCGTTGAACTCGTCGGCCTGCGTGCGCTGGTTGCACCACACGTTGACCTCGACGCCCTTGCGCGCGAGCAGCAGCGCGAGCGCGGTGCCCCAGCTCCCGCCGCCGATCACGACCGCGCGTTGCACGGGCTCGGGAACGTACTCAGCCACGGGCGTTCTCCGCGGGCGCGCGCTTGGCGCCGATCTTCGGTTCGGTCCCGGCCATGATGCGCGCCATGTTCGAGCGGTGGCGCACGAGGATCAAGAGTGCGAGCAGAGCCGCTCCGACGGTCGGCGGCACGGCGTGGGTCACGAACCAGGCCGCGACGGGGAACGCGACGCCCATCGCCAGCGAAGCGAAGCTCACCATGCGCGACAGTCCGAGCGCCACGAGCCAGACGGCGCCGCCGGCGACCCAGATCAAGGGATCGATGGCCACGAGCGCTCCGCAGCCGGTCGCGACGCCCTTGCCGCCCTTGAAGCGCAGCCAGATCGGGAAGCAGTGGCCGAGCACCGACGCGGCGCCGCAGGCCATCGCTCCCCAGGTCAGGGCCCCTTCGCGCGCGAGCAGCCCCGCGAACACGAACGGCGCCACCCAGCCCTTGAGGAAGTCGAGCGCGAAGACCGCGAGGCCAACCGGCTTGCCCGCCGCGCGCATGGCGTTCGTGGCGCCGATGTTGCCGCTGCCGAGCGTGCGCAGGTCGATGCCCTTGACGAGCCGCACGAGCACGAGCCCGAACGGGATCGAACCGACGAGGTACGAGAGGAGGATCGCTGCCGGAAGCATCATCGGGGGAGGGAGAGTGCCGACAGGGTAGCAACGTAGACTGCCCGCCGTGCCCCGCTCCCCCACCCGACCCTTGCCCGTCGTCGGCGTCGACACCGGCGGCACGTTCACCGACCTCGCGCTGCTCGACGGCGGAAGACTCACGATCGAGAAGGTCCAGAGCACGCCCGACGATCCGTCGCGGGCGCTGCTCGAGGGGCTGGCGCGGCTGGGATTCGGCGCGACGGCCAAGAAAAGCTCGCGTCCGTCCGTGCGGGTCGTGCACGGCACGACCGTCGCGCTCAATGCGCTCCTCACCGGCCGCACCGCGCGCGCGGCCTTCGTCACCAACGCCGGTTTCGTCGACTTGATCGAGATCGGGCGGCAGGACCGGCCGGATCTTTACGCGCTGCATCCCGTGAAGCCGCCGCCGCTCGTGCCGCGCGAGCTGCGCTTCGAGGTCGAGGCGCGCACGGCGCCGCGCGAGGACGGAAACGGGTTCGAGGTGCTGCGGCGGCCGAAGGCGAGCGAGCTCGCGCGGCTGCGGCGGGCGCTCGCGGCCGCGCAGGTCGACTCGATCGCGATCGGCCTGCTGCATTCCTACGCGACGCCGGAGTGCGAGGCTGAAGTCGCGCGTGCGCTCGCTCCTCTCGGCGTTCCGATCACGCTGTCCGCGGGGCTCGTGCGCGAGCATCGCGAGCACGAGCGTTTCTCGACGGCCATCGTCAACGCCGCGCTCGCGCCGGTCGTGCGCGACTACCTGCGGCATCTCTCCGACGCGCTCGGTGGCGCGCGGCTCGAGCTGCTGCGTTCGAGCGGCGGCACGATCGCGGCGGAGCGCGCGGCGGAAGAGCCCGTGCGCATCCTGCTCTCGGGACCCGCCGGTGGCGTGCTCGGTGCGTCGCGCGCCGCGCGCGAGGCCGGGGCCGAGTCGATGGTCGGCCTCGACATGGGCGGCACGAGCACCGACGTCGCGTTCCGGCGCGTCGGGACGCGGCGCGCCGTCGAGCCCGTGCAGTCGAGCTCGCTCGGTGGCCACGCGCTCGCGATCCCGACGCTCGACCTGCACACGATCGGCTGCGGCGGAGGTTCGCTCCTGCGCGTCGATTCCGCGGGAGTTCTGACGGTCGGCCCCGAGAGCGCCGGTGCCTCGCCCGGGCCCGTGGCCTACGGAAAGGCCGAGATTCCGACGGTGACGGACGCGCACGTGCTGCTCGGGCACATCGCGTCGGGTGCGTTCCTCGGCGGTCGGCTCGAGCTCGACGTCGCGCGGGTCGAGCGCGCGTTCGAGCGTCTCGCGAAGCGCCTCGGGCTCAAGCCGCTCGCGGCTGCGCAGGCGGCGCTCGACGTCGCGCGCGCAGCGATGCGGCACGCGCTGGGCGTGATGACGCTGCAGCGCGGCGAGGATCCGCGGGTGACGCCGCTCGTCGCGTTCGGTGGCGCTGGCGGCCTGCACGCGGCCGACCTCGCGCGCGCGCTGTCGATGCCGCGGGCGATCGTGCCGCACGCGCCGGGAGTGCTGTCGGCGTTGGGACTCGCGAGTGCGGAGCCGCTCGCAGAGCGTTCGAGTGCGGTGCTCGCGCCCGTGCACACGCTCTCGAAGCGCGAGCTCGCGCTGCGCGTGCGCGCGCTCGAACGCGACGCGCGCGCGGAACTTGCCGACGCAGGCCACGCGCTGCGCGACGCCGAGTGCGAAGTGGCGCTCGACCTGCGCTACTCGGGCCAGTCGTTCGAGCTGCGCGTGCCGCTCGAAGGTGGCGACGTCGAGCGGCGTTTCGTCGCGCGCCACCGCGAGCTGTACGGCTACACGCTCGACGACCGCGAGGTCGAGCTCGTCAACGTGCGAGTCACGGTGCGCCTTCCGTCGCCGCCGCCGCGCGCGCGCAGCGTGCGTGCGAGCCCGGCGCCCCGCTCAGCCTTCGTCGGCGAGCGCCGCGTCGCGTTTTCCGGCCGTTTCACGCGCACTCGACTCGTCGACCGCGCCGCGCTCGCGCCGGGCCACCACTTCGAAGGCCCCGCGATCGTGCAGGAATTCTCAGGGACCACGCTCGTCCCGCCGCGCACGCTCGCGCGCGTGACGCACGGCGGTCACCTCGAGCTCACGGCCCTTCGATCCGGAACGTGACGAGGTGGCGCAGGTAGCTCTCGACGGGAACGCCGTCGGAAATGGCTGCCTCGAAGCGCCAGGCGCTCACGGCGGCAAAGGCGGCATCGTCGAGGCGCTGGAATCCGCTCGATACGAGCAAGGTCACATCCGCCACGGTGCCGTCCGCGCGGATGTGAAGCACCAGCTCGACCGTGCCCTCCTCGCCGAGGCGCTGCGACATTCGTGGATAGGCGGGCTCCGGCGTCGCGAGGTGGCGCGCGGCGACGTAGACCGAGCCCTCGCCCTTCGACGGCGCGGGTGCGGCCGCGACGGCGCCCGTTCCGCTGCCCACGGCATCCGCACCGTCGCCGCTGGTCGTCGCCACCGCCGAAGCGCCGGAAGTCCAGCGCCGGTTGAGCAGCTTGACGACGTCGCGCATCGAGTCGGAGTCGGGACTGGGCGGCACGCCGGGGCCTTCCAGCGGCAGCAGCGGCTGGAACGGAAGTTCGGTCTCGACGAGCGCAGGCTCGACCGGCGCCTCGACGACGAGCTCGGGCACGGGCTCGACATCCTCGGGCTGCGTTACGGCGAGCTCGGCCTCGGCCGTGCCCGCCTCGAAGGACGCGGCGCGCACGATGCGGCGCGGAGGAGCGGAGAGCGTGATCCAGGCCACGCCGCCGGCGAGCGCGGCATGCAGGCCGAAGCTCGCGACGAAGCTCCACGAGAAGGCGGAGGGTGAACCCGCGCCAACTCCGGCGGAACCGGCCGCCGGGGTCTCGACCGTTGCGGCCTTGAGTGCGATCTCGCGTCTCACGACAGGCGTCATGCTAGCGCGGAGAGCCGCTCCGGGGGCGCACGAGCTGCCCCGGGAGCGGCCGGCCGCGTTCAGAGGCTCATCTGCACGCCAAAGACCAGTCCCAGGCCCTGCGCATTGATGCCCGAGCCGTGCACGCGGTAGTCCTCGTCGAACAGGTTGTGCAGGCCGAGGTTCCAGGTCGTGCCGCTCGCGGGGTCGCCGACCGGGCCGCCGGCGTCGATGTCGACGCGCGTCCAGCCGTTGGTGCCGTTGGGGTCGATGCGCGGGTCGCCGAGGTCGGCCGGCGAGAGCTTGTTCTGCGACGTCGCGAAGTGGAACGAGGTGCTCGCCCAGCCGAACCAGCCCTTGGCCTGCGCGGGCTCGTACATCAGCGCGAGGCTGCCGTGCAGCGGAGGGATCTTGCTCGCCGGCTTGTCGTCGAACGGCTGGCCGCCGTTGATCGTGTCGACGAAGTCGTCGTACTGCTTGCCGTACGTGTACTCGAGGTAGGTCTGGAGCGCGTAGGGCGAGTCCGGTCCGCCGAGCTTGCGGCGGTAGCGCGTCTCGATGCCGTACAGGTCGAGGTCGCCGGTGTTCTCGCGGATGTAGGTCTCGTCGCCGATCGGGCCGCCGGGGGTCGGGTCGCTCACCAGCCGCCGCCCCATCACGTCGCTGATCTCGTTGTGGTAGATCGCGAGCGACCAGTTCCAGCTCGCGCGCTTCATGTCGAGCGCGAGCTCCTCGTACAGCGATTCCTCGGGATCGAGGTTGGGGTTGGCGAGCTCTGTGCCGCCGTTGAAGGTCGCGTTGCGCGCCAGTTCCGACAGGTTCGGGGCGCGGAAGGCCTGCGCGAGCGTCGCAGTGACGCGCACGCCCTCGGCGAGATCGCGCGCCGCCTGCAGCGAGCCCGTGAACGCGTCGAAGTCGCCGTCGACGTCCGAACCCGTCGTCGTGTCGTCGAAGCCGAACTCGAAGTAGGAGTAGCGCAGGCCCGCGGTGAGGTCGAACGCCTCGAAGGCGTAGATCTCGTCGCGCAGGAACACGCCGCTGTACAGGTAGCTCGAATTCGGCGCGAAGTTGCCGAGCGCGCTGGTCGCGACGTTGGTGTTGATGTTGACGTTGGTGCGCTTGGAATCGACATCGTCGTAGTCGAGGTCGAAGCCCCAGGTCAGCAAGTGCGAGTCGCCGATCGCCTTGCGCCAGTCGGCTCCGATGCCGCCGGTCTCGATGTTGTCCGTCTCGAGGCGGCGCGTCGACGAACCGCGCGCGCGGATCTGGCGGTTCTCGGTGTATTCGCGCAGGGACAGGCGCACCTGCATGTCGTCGGAGAAGCCGGTGCCCTTCTCGTTCCAGGCGAGCAGGTAGCGCTCGCGGTCCTGCAGCTTGAAGAAGTTCTCGGCGTCCGACGGCTGCGTCTGCTGGAAGCCGACGTTCATGCGGTCGGAGCGCGGGATGCCGAAGTCGCGCGTGCGCATCGCCGACAGACGCAGGTAGCCCGTGTCGGACAGGCGGTGCTCCCAGGAGCCGAACCACGACTGCCCGTGGTAGCCCGTGTTCTCGACGTCGCCATCGCCCGAGCGCAGCTTCTGCCAGTCCTGGAATGAGCCGCCGAACAGCAGGCCGTCGTTGTCGAAGCCGTAGGACAGCGAGCCGTACTCGCGCGCGCCGCTGACGGCCGTGTTGGCCTCGACGCCGGCGACCGCGCGCAGGCGCTGGTCCTGGTCGGTCAGCCCCTCGCGGGCGGCGGCCGCGCGCGTCTTGGTCCAGATCAGGATCGTGCCGCCGAGCGCGTCCGAGCCGTACAGCACGCCCGTCGGGCCGCGCACGATCTCGACCCGCTCGACGTTGGTCGGATCGATGCCGTTGAGCGATTGGTTCGGGCCGCCGCGCGTCGCGCCGTCGTTCAGGCGCACGCCGTCGACCACGATCAGCACCTGGTTGCCGATCAGGCCGCGGATGATCGGGGCGCCGCCGCCGAGGTTGGTCTCCTGCACGAACAACCCGCTCGCCTTCGCGATCGCGCGCGGCAGCGAGCGCTCACCGGTGGCGGCGAGCTCTTCGGACGAGATCACCTGCTGGGCCATTCCCGAGGTGGTCGCGGTGCGACTGGCGCGCGGGGCCGTGACGACGGTCTGGGAGACGGGGGCCTGCGGGTTCTTGGAAGCGGCGGCTTCGGAGCCGGCTTCCTGCAGGGCGAGGAACAGGGGCAGTAGAGCCATGGGGAGCGGGACGGTGGGGAGAGAGAACCGGCGGCGGGAGCGCTGCGTCGCGGGCCCGGCGCCGGAGGGGTCAGGGGCGCCCTACAACGGAGCGGATCGGGAGCGGTTCAAACGCTCTCGCGGCAGCGGCGGCTTCGGCCGTGAATCTCAAGTGCGGATGCGACGCCACGAGGCGACCGGGAAGCTCCATCGCGACCCGCCGGAAGCACCACGAAGCGCGGTTCTCGCCGAAAAAACCGGCGCCGGCCAGCCTGCTGCGAACACCAGCCTCGGGGCCGAACCGACCCGCAGGACCCGTCCACCGGACAGGGAGGCTGGAGCGGGCGAAGGGATTCGAACCCTCGACATCCACCTTGGCAAGGTGGCGCTCTACCACTGAGCTACGCCCGCGTTTTGTCAGCCCCGTCGCTCCCAAGGAAGCGGCGAGAGGCGGAGAGGATAGCGACGGCAAGGAGCTTGGCAAGCCCCTACCCGGCACCCCGATCTAGAAGCCCTTGCCCGAGAGGAACTGGACGGCGCCGAGGATCTCGGTGCGGCCGTGCCTCTGGTCGATCTCGAGCACTTTCAGCGCGGTCGAGGGCGTGTACTCGGCCACCAAGCGGAAGTCGACTTCCCCTGAACCGGGGGGCATCTGGTACTCGCCGTCGGCGGCGTCCTGCAGGTGGATGCCGACCATGCGGCCGGCGTAGGACTCGAGCCAGCGCCCTTGGCCGGGGAGGCCGGCCTTCTCGCGCATGTGGATGCGGCCGACGTCGTGCCAGTAACCCAGCCCGCGCTTGGAGAGGTCTTCGAGCACCCAGCCGACGGCCTCGAAGTTGAGCAGGTCGTCGATCTGCAGGCCGGGCTCGATCGCGATCTTGCTCGCGGGGAACTCGGTCAGGAGCGTGTGCAGCGAGCGGCAGAGGTGCTCC
Organism: Planctomycetota bacterium; assembly: GCA_026692705.1. GTDB lineage: Bacteria > Planctomycetota > UBA1135 > UBA1135 > F1-120-MAGs118. Next base: position 19,041 of record JAPLOE010000275.1, on the reverse strand, counting down.
AGCTGGCGCTGGCCCTTCTTCTGCACGCGCAGCACGAAGTCGCGCACCTTCTCGGCGAGCTCGTCGGTCAGGCCGTCGCGCGCGAGCTCGAGGTTGAGCACCTCGGCTTCCTGCCGCAGCTTCGGATCGGCGACCGAGCTGCCGCGCAGCACGACCGCGGGCGCCTGCAGCTTCTGCGCGAGCTGGATGTGGCGGCGCACCGAGCCCATCGCCTGCTCGCGCTCGTCGGCGTTGGGGCTCGACAGCAGCTGGCACACGGGGCGTTCGTTCGAGGGCTTCAGGCAGCCGGAAACCACCGACGTCACGCGGATCCCGGTCTCGCGCTGCGAGTCGACGAAGCCGTTGAGCGTCGGCGGCGTTTCCGCACAGCCGAGCTCGAGCTTGCGGAAGCCCATCGCGACCGCGGCGAAGGCCTGGTCTTCGATGGTTCGCAGGCGTGTCCCGAAGCACGAGGTCGAGAGCACGAACTCGTTGGGGATTCCGGGGGCGGTCACGGCGCGGGACGGGGGCTAGGGGCGATCGGTGGGAGAGGGTGAAGCGATCGGGCGGAGCCCTTCATCGGCCGCGGATCCCCCGCGACGGGAGCCCGGCCCACGGCGAGGTGGCCGAACTCGCTGCACGGAGATCCCGCGGCGGACCGAAGCGGGCCCGGGGCTCGGAAAGAATCGACACAACCTGCATGGGTGCAATCAAGGGGCAAGCCGCTTTCGGGGCGGGAGCCGAAGCAACTACAAAGAAGCAGGTACGTCGGTCACACCGTCGGCGCGAAGTCCTTTCCACCGGGCATGCCGCCGCGGCGGCCGGTCGCGGGTCGTGCAAGCGCGCGCGGGCGAGCGCAGAATCGCCCCGTGCTCCAGTTCCCCGCCCTCGCTCCCCTGCTCGCGGCGACCACGTGGCTCGCCGCCTGCGCGACGGCTCAGGCGCCGGAGCAGGCAGCCCCCGCCCGCCCCCACTCGGCTCCGCCGCACAACGTCGTCGTGGTCGTGCTCGACGACGTCGGGATCGATCTCGTCGGCGCCTACGAAGTTCTTTTCCGCGAGCGCGGCCGCGCGCCCGGCACTCCCGCCGCCACGCCCGCGCTCGACGCCTTCGCTCGCGAGGGCTTGCTGTTCACGCACGCGTGGACCGTGCCGACCTGCAGCCCCAGCCGCGCGCGCCTGCTCACCGGCTTGCACGCGCGCTCGAACGGCATGGGCTCGGTCGTGAAGGACGCCGGAGACGACGGCGAGGCGAACGCGGGCAACGCGGGGCTCTCGCTCGCGCTGCCGATCCTGCCGCAGGCGCTGCACGGCGCGTCGCCGGCCTACGCGTGCGCCGCCGTCGGCAAGTGGCACCTCGCGGACGTCGCGCAGCTCGCCGAGTTTCCGGCGCACCCGCTCGGCCGTCCCGTCGGCTCGTGGTTCGACAGCTTCTCCGGCTCGCTCTTCAACCTGCAGGCGCCGCCCGACACGGCGCGCAACGCGGGGTACGCGAACTGGCTCAAGACGACGATCGCGCGCGATGGCACGGTGAAGCAGGAGGCCAAGCGCGTGCCGCCCGCGGAGAACTATCCCACGAGCGACACGACGGCGGACGCGCTCGCGCTCGTGCGCTCTCTGCCCGAGCCGTACTTCCTCTACGTCGCCTACAACGCCGCGCACGCGCCCGTGCACGACGTGCCCGGTGCGACGGAGAAGCCCGAGGGCCATCCCGCGCGCCTGCGCGCCGTCGTGAGCGAGCTCGATCGGCAGGTCGGGCAGCTGCTCGCGGCGCTCGACTTCAGCGACACGACGGTCGTGATCGTCGGCGACAACGGAACGGAGTCGCGCGGCGTCCTGCCGCCCTTCGATCCGGCGCACTCCAAGGGCACGCTGCACGAGGATGGATGTCGCGTGCCGTTCGTCGTGCGCTCGCCGCGGCTCGCGCCGAAGCTCGCGGGGCGCGCATGCGACGCGCTCGTCGGCTTCGAGGATGTCTACGCGACCGCGGTCGAGCTCGCGGGCGCGAAACTGCCGCCCAACGCCGCGCGCGACTCGCGTTCGCTCGTGCCGCTGCTCGAAGGCCGCGCGGCGCAGGTGCGTGAAATCCACTACACCGAGAGCTTCTTCCCGAACTTCACGCCCGATCCGGCGACCGGCGCGCCGCCGCCGAGTTTCCGCGCGCGCCGCCACAACCAGGCGCTCACCGACGGCCGCTTCAAGCTGATCCGCGAGACCGTGAGCACCGCTGCGGCGCCCGAAGTGCGCGAGCAGTTCTTCGACCTCACGCACGGCGGTCCCCCCGCGAACGACGCCCCGAACGCACCTCGCGCTCCCGACTGGTTCGAAGCGCGCGACCTGCTGCTCGCGCCGCTCGCCGCCGACAGCGACGCCGCCCGCGCTCTCGCTCGCCTGCGCGCCGAACTCGACTCGCGCTACCCCTCGCTCGCGCGCTGAGCACTACTTCCTCTCTTCGCGCACGCGCAGCACGAACGGCTCCGCGGCGACCTTCACGACCACAGGCGACGTCATGTAGTCGAACCCTATCGTCGGGCTGTAAGCCAGCCGCAAGAGCCAGTCCCCTTCGGGCACTTCGAATTGCCAAGAGAGGTCGATGTCCCACCAGCCGCTGTCGAACTTCTCGGCGGAGTGCTCGCCGGGGCGCAGCTGGAAGCGCTCGGCCGGTCCACCCCGCATCGGAGGGTCCGAACGACGCGCCGGGCGCACGCCAGCCCCGTTGGGCTCGAACTCCGCGAGGACGTTCCAGCACCCGTCAGTGCCTGTCTCGAAGGACTCCTCGGGATCGACGTTGCGGACCGCCGCGCGGAGCCGCACAGGTGACGTGAACGATGCGCGCTTGAGGTCATCGGGGTGGACCTCGAGCCGGCACGGATCCGGCCGTCGCTGCGCGCGGCGCAACAGAACGAACCAGGAAAGATCAGGCAGCGTCTGGTCGGAGTAGCGATCTTCCCGCTCCGCCGCGCGATGGTCGTCGAGCCTGCGACGGAAGAACGAGCTCCATCGCTCGCCACCGCGGCGCGCGGCCTCGATGGCGAGGCCTTCGAGCGCGCTCCAAGCGCTGCTTGTGACCTTCGCCAACGTCTCGATGCGCAGGAGCTCGCGCTCGAGCGCGTCATCGTCGAGGCTCCCGAGGTACTGCGGGTCTCCGATGGGCACCAGCACGAGCGCGCCGAGATCGAGCCGCTCGCCGTCCGCCAGCTTCGGCACGAGTCCGTTCCACTCCCCCACACCTTCGACCGAGAACCCCAGCTCCACGGCGCCGCTCTCTTCGGACGGAATGTTGAACTCGAGCCTGCCGTCCGCGTCCGCCTGCTTCCGGTAGCCGCGATTGGAGCTCGAGCTCCGGTTGGCGGTCCGCAAATGCGAGCAGATGTCCAGATGGACCTTTCCGTCTCGCAGCGGCTCCCGATTGCGATCGACGAGCTGCGCGACGACGCTCCGCGGCTTCGGCCGCTTGCCCGGAGTCACCACGCGCGTCTCGCCAGCGCCCGACGGCCCGACGACCTGCATCGTCTTCTGCTCATCGACGCCGGGAGTCTCGACCAGGTAGTCCAGCTCGAGCCCGGGCTCGACGTGCGAGAACAGCGCGACGCCATCGCGCACTGGCACGCGCCACGGATCCATCGACATCCAGGCGTCCCCACCGCCGAAGGGCTTCGGATACGCCCTTCGGAGTCGTACTTGCCCAGCGGAGCCTGCATCGAACTGGAAGCGGACGCGGCCGCACGGCGGCAGGTGAAGCTCGAGTCTCGGCTGCTGCGAGATCGCCGGGTCGATCGCGATCTCCACGGGCCGCACCGTCGGGATCGCGGCCCACAACATGGGCGTCGTGTTCGACATCGAGCGCAGCACGTCCTGCGCGTGCGGGAAGCGGGCGACACCGCGGACGTCGCTCGTCACCAGAGCGGTGCACATCCGCCTGGGAATCCGCGAGTGCTCCGGGAGAGCATGCGTGTACGCGACCGGAACTCCCGCAGCCGGCTGGCCCGACGCATCGAAGACATGCACGTCGAAAGAGAAGTCGGGCTCGACTCGCAGTTCAACTTCACCTTCGCCCGTCCCCACGATCGCGCGCCCGCCCCACAGGTCGCCGCTGCGTGCGCTCAGGAGCACGTAGCTCTCCGGAACCCCGATCGCGCTGAAGTCGAGCGTCGCGGCGCCCGACGCGTCCGACACCGCGCGCAGCTTCGTCGCCTCGCGCTCGGCCTCCCACTCGGCGATCTCCGAGAGCGGAATGCGCTCGCGGCGGCGCTCCTCGACGTGGCTCACGACGACGGCGCGCACGTCGGCGCCTTGCACGGCGGCGCCCGACGCTGCATCGACGACGCGGATCGAAACGGATTGCGCGTGCGCCGCAAGAACGAGAACGAGCGCAAACCCCAGGGAAAGGAGGTGTCGCATGGCCCAGAGCCTAGCTCTCGCGCGCGAACTCGCGACGGAGGCTCTTCAATGCGCTCGGCGCCGGGATTCAGGTCGTCGACCTGCTCCCCGGCGCCGAGTGTCGGAGGCGAATCAGGGGCAGATGAAAAATTCGAGCGCGTTGCTCAGGTGCGTCGTCTTCGGGCTCGGCGGGTCGCGGAACCAGGCCTGCGCGTGCACGGCCTGGCCGGCCTGGCGAGGCGAGCCAAGGGCCGACGGGTGCGCCGCGAGGAACGCATTCCAGTCCTGCGAGTAGCTGCCGTCGCACAGGCCGACGCTGCCGCCGCTGTCCTGCGTGTCCATGCGCTGCGTCGGCGACTTGACGCACAGGAAGCTCGAGCTCGTGCCCCACGGCTGCGCGGCAGGGCCGGAGAGGCCGTAGAAGATCAGGCCGAGGCGCTGGCCCTCGACGCCGTTGACGGAGAGCGTGAAGCCCGAGCTCGCGCTCGCGCTGGCGGTGCCGCTCGCGGAGATCGAGCCGGTGCAGCCGGCCGTGTTCGTGCCCGCGGTGCAGTAGCTGACGGCGATCGAGCCGCAGTTCGCGGCCGGATCGAAGCGCGAGAACAGGCCCGGCTGGATTCCGCCGCTGATCGTGAGGAACGAGAACCCGCCGCTGTTGGGGTTGAGCGTGGCGAGACCCGCGGGGCCGGTGAGGATGTAGTTGCCGTTGGAGAGGTCCGCGGCGGCGCCGACGCTCCAGAAGGCCCACGACGCAAACGACAAGCCCGCGAAGGCGGACGTGAAGCGGTGCACGCCGGTGGTGCCGCCGCCCGTGGCGACGATCAGGTCGGTCGAGGCCAGCGCGGTCAGGCAGCTGCGCGGCGTGGTGATCGGCGCGGTGCCGTTCGAGACCGTGCCGAGCGCGGCGCCCGAGAGCGAGTAGCGGCGCAGCACGTTGGAGATCGAGTCGGCGACGACGAGCTCGCCGTTGTGGTACGCGACGTCCTCGAGGCGCGAGGCCACGATCGGCAGCGGCGGCAGCACGGTGCCCGTGGGCGTCATGCGCACGAGCGCGACTCCGGGCGCACCGTTGTTGCCGCCGTTGTTGGCGATGTAGATCAGGCCCGACGGGTCCGCGGCGATGCCGAGCGCCTCGTCGATGCCCGGCTGCAGCTTGGCGTCGAAGGTCGCGCTCGTCCCGTTCCAGCGGAAGCGGAACACCGCGTCGGCGTCCGTGTCGAGCACGAACAGGTACGGCGGGAGCTGCAGCACCTCGCGCGGCGTGACGAAGTCGTAGGCGCCCGAAGGTCCGCCGTCGACGATGAAGTTCGCCGTCACCACAGTGCCGTTCGAGCCGCGGATGTGGAGGACGCGCTGGTTGAGGCGATCGGGAATCAGCAGGTCCTGCGCGAGCGCCGGAGCGCTGGCGACGGAGAGCAGGGCGAGAATCGAGAGGTTGCGCAGAGTCATGGGGAGGCTCCTGTACGGGGATCAGCGTGCGGCTTCGTCGAGCCAGCGCTGGAGTCGGTCGCGGTCGAGCTCGAACTTGCCAGCGCGCAGGGCGCAGGCCGCGAGCGCAGCGCGCGAGTGGGCGTCGTCGGCGTAGCGCAGCAGCGCCGTCGCGGTCTCGCCAGCTTCCGCGAGACGATCCGCGGCGAGCAGGGCGGCGTAACGGCGGCTCGCCATGCCGCGCAGCTCGCGCGTGAGGCGCTCGCGCACGTCGCGGGCCACCGCGACAGGATCGGTCGGCGCCGCAGCGCGCGGTTTCGCGGGCTGCATGCCGCCGCTGAGCAACGGCACGGCGGGAATCGAGTTCGGCTTCTCGTCGCGCGGCGCGGAGGCGGGCGTGAGGCCACCGAGCGGCACCGCGGGGATAGAGTCCTGCTTCTTCGCCGCGGGCGCGTCCGCCGGAGCACCCTGAGCCGGCACGGCAGGCTTCATGCCCCCGAGCGGGATCGCGGGGATCGACTTCGGCGAACCGTCGTTGTCGACGTCGTAGGCGCCGAGGTTCTTGCCGAGCCACTCGACCGATGCGACGGGGCTGCGCAAGGAAAGGCCCGCGACGCGCCACTCGCCCTGGCGCACGAGCACCTCGAACACGCGCTCCTCGACTTGCTTCAGGCGCTCGACACCCTTGGGCTCGCGCGCGAGCGCGACCGCCCAGTCCGCGAGTCCCCGTTCGTCGCCGAGCGCGAGCTCGAGCGTCAGGAAGTCCGAGTGCAGCGCTGCGTCCGCGTCGACTTTCGCCGCCGCCGCGCGCAACGCGTCGAGCCGCTGGCGCAAGGCCGCCGAGGCCGGCGCATGCGCCTCGGCGAGCGAAAGCAGCTCGAATTGCAGGCCTGCGCGCACCTCGCTCGCCGGATGTCCCGAAGCCGCGGCCTCGTCCCACAGCCACAAGTATTCGACGAGCGCGACGTCGAACTGGCGCGCGAACACGAGCTCTTCCGCGATGCGGCGTCGCACCGACCAGCCCGCCGCGCCCTGCGCACGGGCGCGCTCGAGATCGGCCATGCGCCGCTCGGCCGCCGTGTGGCCCGCGCGCACACTCTCGAGCCACTCGCCGAATTCCTTCGGCCCGCGCGAGCCGACGATGCGGTCGAACTCGACGCCGTCCTTGAACGCGACGATCGTCGGAAAGGCCGTGATTCCGAGCTGCTTCTTGAGCTCCTCGTGCTTGTCCATGTCGAGCTGCAGCGCGACGCCGTGCTGCGCGAACCAGCCCGTGATGCTCGCGTCGCGCCACGTCGTCGCGTCCATCTGCTTGCACGGGCCGCACCAGCTCGTCATCGCGTCGAGCACGCCGATGCGACCGCCGCCGCGCGTGCTCTCGAGCAGCTTTTCGAACGACACGTCGGCGAAGACCGGCGGCCGGGAGTCTTGCGGTGCGAACAGAGCGGTGGAGACGAACAGGAATCGAAACATGCGAAAAACTGTCAAGGAGGCCTGGGGGGGCGAATGCGGAGCGCGAGCCTCGCGGTGGCGCGAGATTCAGCGTTGGAGGGTGGCGACGGCGCTGGAGTGAGGCCGTGGTTCGCGAGCGATCGGCGGCGCGGGCTCGATCTGCAACGGCTGCGCGGGTTGCAGCGGGTGCGCGGGGCCAGTGAAGGGCACGAGCGGAGTCGTGGTGGGCGACGTGAGCGCGACCGACGGGTCGAGCGAGACCCACGGCACGAGCTTGGGCGCGGGTGTGGGCAGCGCGAGCGCCGCGACGAGCGCGCCGGTCGCGAGCTCGAGCCGCCAGCGCCGCATCCAGCCCGTCAGCGGCTCGAGCGCGATCGCGAGCCAGCCTTGGCTCGGCCACGCGAGCGCGACCAGCGTCGCCGCAAGTCCGCGCGCACCGCCGAAGCCGCGGCGCTCGAGCTCCTCGCGAAGTTGTCGCCGGCCGCGCGCGAGCCGCGAGCGCACGGTCTCGACGGGCACGTCCAGCGCGCGTGCGATGCGTTCGGGCGACTGGTCGCGCCAGTAGCGCAGCACCAGCGCCTGCCGGTATTGCTCCGGCAACTTCGCCAGCCCGTCGAACAGGCAACGTGCGTTCTCGAGCTCCTCGAGTCCGCTCTCGATCGCCTCGGGGCGCGCCGCCTCGCGTTCGCGCTCGCAGCGCTGCGCCGCGCGCCAACGGCTGCGGGCCGCGAGCCGACCGACCACCGTCGCGAGCCAGCCGCGCAGGCTGTGCGCATCCTCCGGCGGCCGATCGAGCGCGCGCAGGTTCGCTTCCTGCACGAGCTCGTCCGCTTCCTCCGGACGGCCGACGAGATCGAGCGCGAGCCGCCGCAGGAATTCCTGCTGGGCGACGAGATCGAGCGCGAGATCAGGACGGGCGGCCATGGCTCCACCAGAGTGTCGCGGGCGCCTGAAACGGGTGCAGGAATCCTGAAATTCCTCGCGGCCGTTGCCGTTCCTCAGAGACCGTGAAGCCCTTCACGGTCTCGCCGTCTGACGCCGCCGGGCGACGGCGCAACCAACGTCCTGAGAGCTCGAGCCCTCAGTTCTTCACGGACGCTCAGACCTCGACCTTGCCCTTCGCGCCGAGCAGGCCGGCGTGGCGGGTGAGCAACGGCGCGACCTCCTCGGCAAGGTACTCGTCGACCTGCTGCGGCGCGCGGCCGATGTAGCGGACGGGATCGAGCAGGCTGTCGATGCGACCGGCGACCTTCGCGAAGGCCGGGTCGCCGTGCAGCAGGTCGCGCAGCGGATTCTTGCCGCCCTCCATCTTCACGACACGCGCCGCCTCGCGCGCGTGCACGCGGATCGCCTCGTGGATCTCCTGACGGTCGCCGCCGGCCTTCACGGCCTCCATCATCAGGTGCTCGCTCGCGAGGAACGGCAGCTCCTCATCGAGGTTGCGCCGCACGACGCCGGGGTACACGACGAGGCCCGCCGAGACGTTGAGGTACACCTGCAGGATCGCGTCGGTGGCGAGGAACATCTCGGCGATCGCGAGGCGCCGGTTGGCCGAGTCGTCGAGCGTGCGCTCGAACCACTGGTTGGCCGCGGTGTGCGCCGGATTGTCGAGCAGGCTCATCACGAAACGCGCGAGCGCGCAGATGCGCTCCGAACGCATCGGATTGCGCTTCCACGGCATCGCGGACGAGCCGATCTGCTTGTCCTCGAAGGGCTCCTCGAGTTCCTTGCGGTTGGAGAGCAGGCGCACGTCGGTGGCGAACTTGTGCGCGGCCTGCGCGATCTGCGAGAGCACCTGCGCGACGCGGAAGTCCGCGAGGCGCGGATAAGTCTGGCCCGTGACGCCAAACGTGCGCTCGAAGCCGAAGGCGGCGGTGATGCGGCGGTCGAGCTCGCGCACCTTGGCGTGGTCGCCGTCGAACAGCTCGAGGAACGAGGCCTGCGTGCCCGTCGCGCCCTTGATGCCGCGGAAACGCAGCGTGCTTTCCGCGTGCTCGAGCTCCTCGAGCGTCTGCACGAGGTCCTGGATCCACAGCGTCGCGCGCTTGCCGACGGTCGTCGCCTGCGCGGGCTGGTAGTGCGTGAAGCCGAGCGTCGGCAGCGCGCGGTGCTCGCGGGCGAAGCGCGCCAGCTGGTCGATCACGCTCACGAGCTGGCCACGCAGGATGCGCAGGCCGTCGCGCATCTGGATCAGCTCGGTGTTGTCGGTGACGTAGCAGCTCGTGGCGCCCAGGTGCAGGATTGCGCGGGCCTTCGGCGCGACGTCGCCGTAAGCGTGCACGTGCGCCATCACGTCGTGCCGCAGCTTGCTCTCGTAGGCGTCCGCGACGGCGAAGTCGATGTCGGTCGCGTGCGCCTCGAGCTCGGCCACCTGCTCGGCCGTGATCGAGAGCCCGAGCGCGCGCTCCTCGCGGGCGAGCGCGATCCACAGCTTGCGCCACGTCCCGAACTTCTTCTGGTCGGAGAAGTTCTGGCGCATCGCGGCGCTCGAATAGCGGGTCGAAAGCGGGCTCTTGTAGTTGTCGCGTTGGTCGGTCACGCGCGTACTAGAACCAGCCGATGCCGGGGAAGCAAACCGGGATCCACGTCGCGAGCGCTCCGCAGGCGAGCGTGGCCAGCACCGCGACGGCGAGCCGGCGCGCGAGGCCGCCGGGGCGCTGCGGCTCGCGCCCGAGGAAAGCCACGATCTCGAGCGCGACGGCGGCGCCGACCAGATCGGTGACGACGTCGAGCACCGACAGGTCGCGGCCGGGCACCGACGACTGGTGCAGCTCGTCGATCACGCCGAGGACGACGATCGCGACCAGCAATCCGGCGCGCATCGCTCCGGTGAGCACGGGCCAGCCTTCACGCCGCGGCACGACCAGCGCGAGCCAGCACGCGAACAGGCCGTACACCGGCGCGTGCGCGCCGTTGGTGAGCACCGGAACCCACCACTCTGCGGGCTCCTGCGAGCCGGGGTGCGAGCTCATCCACCAGATCAGCCCGAACCACGCGAGACACAGGAGCCACGCCGCGCCGCGCGGGAGTTCGAGCAACTTGCGCGCGAAGGCTCGCACGCCAGACTGCCTCAACCACTCATCCCGAGGCTGCAGTGCGCGACGAGGCACAGGTCGAGCTCGTCGGCGCTGCGGCGCACCTCGATCGACTCGCACTCCAGCGCGAGCAGGAACAGGCCGCGCCCACGCTCGTCCTCGAGGTCGGGTTCACCCTCGGGGTGCAGCAGCCGGTCGACGAGCTCCGGGTCGCCGCCGCCCTGGTCGGAGACCTCGATCTGCCAGCCCGCCGCGGTCACCTGCAGCGCGAGCTGCATGCGCACCGGCGACGTAAGGTCCTTGGCGTCGAGTGTGCCCATGCCCCCGCCGTGGTCGACGGCGTTGGTCATCAGTTCATCGGCGACCAGCACGAGCTTGTCGAGGTCGCTGCCGCCGACACCGCGCGCCATCGCGAACTGCCGCACGAGGCCACGGGCCGCCCGCGCCGCCGAATGCGCCGCCGGGAGCTCGAGCAGGAGCTCTTCGGACGACACTTCGGCGCCGATGCGGTGCGTCGTGGTGCGGCGCGGCTCGAGCGGCGAGGTCACGGGAGCGGTTCCAGGTACAGGGAGAGGTCCAGAGCCGGAGCCGAGTGCGTGAGCGCACCCACGGAAATGCGGTCGACCCCGGTGGCGGCAAAATCGCCGATGGTCTCGAGCGTGATGCCGCCCGAGGCCTCGAGCTCGACCGGCCGGCCGCGGCGCTCGGCCGCCGCGCGCAGGCGCGGGTTGGAGTCGCGCAGGCGCTCGACCGAAAAATTGTCGAGCAGGACGACGTCGGCGCCGCCGGCGATGCCCGCCAGGGCCTCCGCCTCGTCGCGCGCCTCGGCCGTGATCCGCACGCCGGGCCCCAGCGCCTTGCGCAGGTCGCGCACGACCTCCTCGAGCCCGCGCCCGGCGAGGTCGAGGTGGTTGTTCTTCACCATCGCCTCGTCGTACAGGCCGAAGCGATGGTTCTCGCCGCCGCCGCAGCGCACGGCGTATTTCTCGAACGTGCGCAGGTTGGGCGTCGTCTTGCGCGTGTCGAGCACGCGCGCGCGGCCCGAGCAGCGCTCGACGTATTGGGCGGTCGCCGACGCGGTGCCGCTCATGCGCTGGATCAGATTGAGCGCGGTGCGTTCGGCGAGCAGCAGCCCGCGGGCGCTGCCCTCGAAGCGGGCGAGCACGTCCTTGGGCGAAATCGCCGCCCCGTCGCGCGCGAGCAGCTCGGTCTTCGCCTTGGGGTCGCACAGCTCGACCACACGCGCGAAGACATCGAGTCCCGCGAGCCGCCCCTTGGCCTTGCAGACGAGCCTGGCCCGCGCCCGCGCGGCCTCCGGCACCGCGTACAGCGAGGTGATGTCGCCACGCCCGGTCCGCTCGGGCCCGTAGCGGTCCTCGTCCAGCGCCGGCACGACGACCGCGTCGATCTGCGCCCGCGTGAGCGGCGGCGGCAGGCCGGTACGGGGTGCAGGCAGGGCTTCGGAGCGGTCGGTGGCTCGGGACGTCACGGCGCAGGGGGCTCCGCAGGGGGCGGGTCGAGTCTACCAGCCCTCGGCGCCTTGCGGCCGGAGCGTGAGCTCTCCGCGAGCCTCACGGCGGCTGCGGCGGCGTGGTCCACTCCGCCAAGGCCTCCCGGATGCGTCGTTCCGTCAAAGGCCCGACCCCCCGGATGCTCCCCCACTCCAGCGGCGCCCCGCTGGCCTTGCGGGCCCACCGGTCGCGCACGATCTCGAGCGCCCGCGTCTCGCCGATGCCCGGCAGGCGGCGCAGCTCCCTGGGGCTCGCGACCTCAGGGTCCGGCACGGGACGGACGGTCTCCGCATTCGTCTCGGGCTCCCGCGGCGGTGGCTCCCAAAACCCGTCGAGCCACGTCGTCGCCACCCAGCCGACGAGCACGACACACCACACAGGTTCTCTGCTTCCCACCAAGGGAACGACGCTCGGCCCCCCTCGCCGGTCGCACCTGATCTCGGAAAAATCCTCGCGCTACGCAAACAGCCGCCCCAGCGTCCGCCCGAGGCCCGTGCGCGGGCGGGTGCCGAGCTCGACCAGCACTTCGCGCGCGATCGCCCGCAGGGCTTTCGCCGCCGCGCTGTCGGGAGCGGACACCACCACCGGCCGCCGCATCGCGACGCTGCGCACGACCGCGCGGTCGTCGGGCACGGCTCCCAGGAAACGCGGCGCCTGCCCCAGGAACTTCTGGCACACGGCGACGATGCGCTCGGCGGTCGCGGCTCCGTCGTCGTCGCCTTCACCCTGCGCGACGCGGTTGACCACGAGCAGCGGCCGCGCGCGGGGCCGGCTCGCGTGCAGCACCTTCAGGAACGCGTAGGCATCGGTCATCGCCGTGATGTCCGGCGTCGTCACCACGAGGCACAGGTCGCTCGCGGCCGCGAACGACGCCGTCTGCTCCGAGATCCCCGCCGCCGAGTCGACGAGCGCGAATTGGTACTCGTCCTCGATCTCCGCGAGGCCGCGCGCGAGGTGCACGAGCTCGCCCTTGTCGAGCGCCGACATGCGCGACACGCCCGAGCCGCCGCCGACCAGATCGAGCGCGCTCGAACACGCCACGCGCGCCTCGGCCACCGTGCAGCGCCCCGCGACCACGTCGACGAACGAACGCGGCGGGCTCTGGTCCTGCAGGATGTGCGCGTTGCCGACGCCCATGTCCGCATCGACGAGCAGCGTCCGCCCGCGCGCCGACAACAGGCTCGCCAGCGACGCCGTGATCACCGACTTGCCCGTGCCGCCCTTGCCGCTCGCGACGCACACGCTCGAGCACTTCGGCGCGTTCGCCCGCGGCAGATCCTCGACGACAAGGCCCCCTGCGCTCCCAGAGCGCGCGCTCTTCCACCTGCGGAGAACGTCGTCGAGACCCAGCTCCAGACCCTCTCTGGCCGCCGCTCCTCGCAGCCGCCCTTCGGTGCCTTTCAGGACCGCAACGAGGCTGGCATCCCGCTCCCACCCGCTTCAAGGGGCCGCACGGAATTGTCGCGACTCAACTCAGCCGCGCGGATCGAAGTGCGCGAGTTCTTCGGGGGTGAGCAGGGGTTCGCGGGGGGAGAGCTTGGGGGCGGCGACGAGCTCGACCTGGCCGAGCAGGTTGAGGTAGCGCTCGGCGGCGGCGCCGAGGAAGGCCTCGACGTCGGCGGCGTGCTCGACGGGCGCGTCGAAGCCGACTTCGGGGACGGTGCCGTGCAGCTTGCCCCCGCAGGCGGCGAGGGAGGCGACGACGTCGTCATCGAAGTGCCAGACGGTCGACTCCGGGGCGCGGGTGGCGAGGACGGCGTCGTCGAGGTGCTCGATGCGGCGCGAGATCGAGTGGGCGAGCGCGCGCAGGTGCGTGGGCAGGGCGCCGAGGCCGATCGAGGGCTCGGGTGCGAGGTTGGGGGAGCCGGGGCGGGCGCCGGGGTTGAGCTGGGAGCCGGTCGGCAGGGCCGCGGGGATGCGCGAGCCGAGCTGCACCTCGGTCAGGTACTCGCCGGTGCCGCGGCGGCTCTCGATGCGGACGAGCTCGAACAGCCGCACCTGGCCGGGGGCGAGGCGCTCGAGGCTGTCGCGCGTGGTCCGCGAGGCCTCGCGCACGACCACCCACAGGACCGGCGGAAGGGTCGGATCGATGCGGGCCGTGCTCAGATGCTCGGCGATCGCCGGCAGGAAACGCTGGGAGCTGGCGAGGCTCGCGAGCGCCGCACCGGGCACGTCCGGCCCGTCGTCGCCGCGCACCATGACGAGCACGAGCCGTCCGCCGTCGCCCACCAGCACGAAGGGGAAACGCTCGCCCGTGCCAAGCACGAGGTCCCGGTCCACGACCTCGCAACCGGCGTAACCGGCTCCGACGACACGACCTACCGCGGCCGAAACTGCTTCGGTGGACTCCAAACTTGCGCCCCCCCTCAGAGGCGAAGTCGCGAAAGTCTGCTCGCACGCCGCCAAACGCGCCAGCCCCCTGCTCCAAGGATCCGCGATTCGGACCGTCGAACGAGCGCCTTGTCTCGCGACAAGCACCCCTCAGCCGAGCGGCGAAGTGCTCCGGATCGCGTGGGTGAGCGCGAGCGCGAGCGCATCGGTCGCGTCCATCGGCTCCGGCAATTTCTCGAGCCCCAGAAGCCGCGCCACCATCGCCGCCACCTGCGACTTGTCCGCCGCTCCGAACCCGACCAGCGCCTTCTTCGCGACCGCCGGCGGGATCTGCACGACCCGCGCACCGGCCGCTATCGCCGACGAGATCACGACGCCGCGCCCTTCGCCGATGCGGAGCGCGCTCTGCACGTTGCGGTGCGCGAAGGCCTCCTCGACGACCACGACGCCGGGGGCGAGGTCCGCGAGGATCTGGTCGAGCTCGGCCCGGATCTGCCCGAGGCGCTGCGGAACCTCGGCCTTCACCGGAGTGCGGATCACCCCGGCGCCGAGGAACACGTACCCGCGCGGGCCGAGCGCGATGGCGCCGAAGCCGACGACGCGCGTGCCCGGGTCGATGCCGAGCACGATGCGCGGGTTGGGCGCGGGGTTGGCACGAGGAGTCTCCATCGCGAGCCGCCGGAACCCTACGCTCTGCGCTCGCCCCGAGGAAGCCCGTGACGAACCCGATCCAAGCCGCCGCCGTGCTCGTCGCCGCCGGCAACTCGACGCGCATGGGCGCGGGCGAGCGCAAGCCGTTCCTCACGCTCGCGGGGCGCAGCGTGCTCGAGCACACGTGCGCGGCCTTCGAGGCCTGCGCGCAGGTGACGGCGCTCGTGCTGGTCGTGCACCCCGACGATGTCGGTCGCGTGGGCGAGCTCGCCAAGCGCGTTCCGGCGCTCGCGAAGGTCCGCGCAGTCGTGCCCGGCGGCGCGCAACGCAGCGATTCGGTGCGGCTGGGCGTCGCGGCCGTGCCGAGCGAGTGCGAGTTCGTGCTCGTGCACGACGCGGCGCGTGCGCTCATCCTGCCGACGACGATCGAAGCTGCGCTCGCGACCGCCGCGCGCGAAGGCGCCGCGCTCGTCGCCGTGCCCGTGCGCGACACGCTGAAGAGCTCGCCCGATGGCGTGCGCGCCACGCAGACCGTCGACCGTTCGACGCTGTGGGCCGCGCAGACGCCGCAGGTGTTCCGCACGCGCGAGCTGAGCGAATTGCTCGCGCGCGCGCTGGCCGAAAAGTTCTCGCCGACCGACGACGCGGCGCTGTACGAGCGCTACGTCGGCCCCGTGCCGCTCGTCCGCGGCGACGAATCCAACCTCAAGCTCACCACGCCCGCCGATCTCGAGATCGCCGAGGCGATCCTCGCGCGCCGCGCCAGAGAGGGTCAGCGATGAACGTCCGCGTCGGCCTCGGTTTCGACCTGCACCGCCTCGAGCCCGGGCGCCCCTGCATCCTCGGCGGCATCGAGCTCCCTCACCCGACCGGCCCGCTCGGCCACTCCGACGGCGACGCCGTCCTGCACGCGCTCTCCGACGCCCTGCTCGGCGCCGCCGGCCTCGACGACCTCGGCACGCTCTTCAGCGACAAGGATCCGCGCTGGAAAGGCGCCGATAGCGCCACGCTCCTCACCGAATGCCTCGCGCGCGTGCACGCCGCCGGCTGGCACGTCGTCAACGCCGACCTCGTCATCGCCACCGAAGGCCCGCGCATCGCTCCGCACCGCGCCGCCATGCGCGCACGCATCGCGAGCCTGCTCCACGTCACTCCCGACGCCGTCAACGTGAAGGGCAAGACGCTCGAAGGCCTCGGCGCGCTGGCGCACGGCGCCGGCGTCGCCGTTCAGGCCGTGTGCCTCATCGGGAAGAGCTAGCGCTTCGGAGAGTCGTGAACGCCACAGTCGCGAGCGCGAGCAACGCGCCACTGGCCGCGAGCGCCATGTCCTTCTGCGCGTCCCAGACGTCGCCCTGCATGCCGACGTAGGCCTCGGCCGTCGCGCCGCCGAACACGACGGCCGCGCCCCACTCGACGAGCTCGTACAGCGCCGACCACGAGATCACCGTCTGCAACGCGAGCCACAACGACACGCGCGGCGTGACGCGCGCGATGCCGACGACGAGCTCGCGCACCGCCGGCGCCACGAGCAGCCCGAACGCGAAGTGCACGAGCCGATCGTAGTGGTTGCGCTTCCAACCGAACGTCTCCCCGAGCGCGCTCCCAAACGCCGCCTCGCTCCAGCGGTCGTACGGCACCTGCGTGTACGTGTAGTACGCACCGATCTCGTGCAGCGCCGTGAACACGAACAGCGACACGTACGCCGCGTTCGACAACGGCCAGCGCTTCCTCGTGAGCATCAGGAACGCCACGCCCGCCAACGCGAGCCCGTTCTCCAGCGCCCACGTCAACCGGTCACTCGGTGCGATCCCCAGCACGACGAACAGCACCACGAACAACCCGAGCAGCACCGCCGGCAACTTCACGCTCCCGAGCTTGCCCACGCTCACCCTCCTTGGCCAGCCCCTTGGCTGCGGAACACGCTCCATCCCGCTGCGGCGAGAAACTTCAAATATTTTGAAGCTTCATGTTGAGCGTCGCGAAGGCAGGGTCGACACTGTCTCGGAACAGGCCCGCCAAGAGCCGCCCCCGAAGACCATGGAATACCGCTCCAACCAGCAAGCCGAGCTCGAGCTGCGCGGCGTCGCCGAAGCGCAAGGCGGCTACTTCACCAGCCGCGAAGCCGCGACGGCCGGCTACGGCTATTCGCACCTGACCTACCACGTCGGCACCGGACGCTTCGAGCGCGTCGCGCACGGGACCTATCGACTGTCCACCGTGCCCGTCTCGCCGCACGATGAGCTGATCCGCCTGTCCCTCTGGAGCCGCGACTCGCAGGACCGGCCGCAGGCCGTGGCCTCCCACGTGACGGCGCTCACTGTGCATGGCCTCACCCTGCTGCTCCCCGAAAAGGCCCACCTCACCGTGCCGCTGGGCTTCCGCAAGAAACCGCCGACGGGTTGTGTCCTGCACCGGGACGAGCTTGCGCGCGCCGACTTCGAGCCGCGCGAGGGGTTCTCCGTCACGACTCCGCTCCGCACGCTCGTCGACGCCGCCCAATCGATGGATGTGCCGCAGGACGAGCTCGCCCGCGCTGTCCGGTCCGCCCTCGAACGCGGCCTCGTCACCCGCCCCGCGCTCCTCAAGGCCCTCCAGCGCGCCGGCCTTCCCACCGCGCTGCTCCGGAAACTCCGCCTCGTCCCGCCGCGCACCCAACGATGACGCGCCGCTACCCGAACGCCGACTCCCTTCGGCGCGCCCTCCTGGATCGGCTCCGGACGCAGTCGCTGCAGTCGGGTGTGCCGATCAACACGTTGCTGACGAAGGTGCTCATGGAGCGACTGCTCGCCAGGCTCTTCGCGCGCGAGGACGCGCCTTGGCGGCGCGAACGCTACCCGGAGCTCGCCGCTCAAGCCCGCGTCCGCGCGCTCGACCTCGACGCCGCCTTCAAGCTCGTTTCCGACTACTGGAGCAGCGTCATCCGATAGCCCGAAGGCGGACCGCGGGACTTCCACGCCCCAAGAGAGATCCGTTCACGCCCCCGCCGGCTCGCGGAACTGCATGGCGTGCAGGCGGGCGTAGGCGCCGCCGAGGGTGAGCAGCTCGTCGTGGCGGCCGAGCTCGACGAGGCGGCCCTGGTCGAGGACGGCGATGCGGTCGGCGTTGCGGATGGTCGAGAGGCGGTGCGCGATGACGACGACGGTGCGCTGCTTCATCAGGCCTTCGAGAGCGCGCTGCACCTCGGCCTCGCTCTCGCTGTCGAGCGCGCTGGTGGCCTCGTCGAGGAGCAGCAGCGGCGCGTCCTTGAGGATCGCGCGCGCGATCGTGATGCGCTGGCGCTGGCCGCCGGAGAGGCGCGCGCCCTGGTCGCCGACGATCGTGTCGTACCCCTGCGGCAGCGACGCGATGAAGTCGTGGATGTGCGCGGCGCGCGCGGCGGCCTCGACCTCGGCCTGCGTCGCGCTCGGCTTGCCGTAGAGGATGTTCTCGCGGATCGAGGTGTGGAACAGGAACGGCACCTGGCCGACCATCGCGAACATGCCGGTCCACTGGTCGAGCTTGAGCTCGCGCAGATCGCGACCGTCGACGGTGACGCGGCCGGTGCTCGCGTCGATGAAGCGCGCGATCAGGTCGACGGTCGTGGTCTTGCCGGCGCCCGAGGCTCCGACGAGCGCGAGCGTCTCGCCCGGCCGGATGTGCAGCGTGAGACCGTCGATCGCGGGCTTGTCCTGACCTGCATAGGTGAAGTGCACGTCCTCGAAGCGGATGCCGCTGCCGAGCGTCGTCACCGGATGCGCGCCGGGACGTTCGGTGATGTCGGGGCGCTCGTCGAGGATCGCCTGCAGGCGGTCGGCGGCGCCCGAGGCCTCCTGCACGTGGTTGATCGCCGTCGTCATGCGCTTGACGTGCGTGTAGATCATCGCGATGCCGCCGAAGAACACGGTCATGTCGCCCGGGCTCGAAAACAGCCCGAAACGCAGCGTTCCCCAGCCGACGGCGACGAGCATCACCGCGAAGCCGAAGTGCGACAGGAACGTCGTCGCGCCCTCGATCGTCGCCACGGCGCGCACCATGCGCATCGCCGTGCTCAGGTAGCTCTCGTTGACGCCGCGGTAGCGCTCGAGCTCGCGTTCCTCCGCACGGAAGGCCTTGACCGTGCGGATGCCGGAGAACATCTGCGTCAGCACCTCGACCGACGCGCCGAGGCTCGCCAGCGACTTGGTCGAGCGCTTGCGCACGCGCCGGCCGAGCTTGGCGATCGGGATCGCGACCAAGGGCAGCACGCCGACGACGATGAGCGTCGGGACCGGCGCGCTCACCGCCGCGACGATGATC
>JAPLOE010000274.1 GCA_026692705.1 Planctomycetota bacterium | reverse complement strand
TCGCGCTGAGGTCGCCGCGGTCCGCCGGATCGAGCCCGGCCTCGCGGCGCACGAACTCGAGGTTGTGCCAGGCGTTCTCGTCGCGCGGATCGAGCCGCAGCGCCGCCGTGTACCAGGCCGCGGCCTCGAGCGGGCGCTTGAGGCGGAACGCGGTGTTGCCGAGGTTGTAGAGCGTGCGAGCACGATCCGGCGCCGCGTCGTCGCTGCGCTCGAGCTCCGCGAGCCACAGCGTGCGCGCCTGCTCGTAGGAAGCGCTGCGGTAGGCCTCGAGCGCGCGCGTGTGGCCGTCCTGCGCCTGCGCGAGCGGCGCGAGCCACGCGACGAGCGCGAGCGCGGTGAACAGCACGCAACGAAGGGCGCGGCTCACAGGCCACCTCCGATCGCGGCGTCGGCCGCAGCGAGGATCTGCTCGGCCTTGAGCGAAGTCCTCGAACCGCCCCACACCGATCGCTCGAGCTCGGCGATGCGTGCGTCGAGCGGCTCGCCGCCGCTGCCGATCCGCGCGCTAACCCGCTCGCCAATCCACGCTTCCGCCGTGCGCCCCGAGCGCTCGCCGAGGAACTGCAGCACGAGCTCGAGCTGCGCGCGCGCGTCCTGCGCACCGGCGAGGCCACGCGCGAGCTTGCGGCGCGCGTTCCGCCGCGCACGCACGGCCGGGGCGTTGGGATCGCCCATGCGCCGCACCGCCGTGCGCAGCGCGAGCCAACCGGCGGGAAGCACCGCGAGCAATCCGATGACCCAGCCCGCCCCGAGAGCCCCCACGTTGCGCGCCGTGCCCGGCTCGCGCTCGACGTCGAAGATGTCGTTGCGGAAACGCTCGGCCGCGTCCGCCTCCGCGAGGCCGGTCGCGCCTTCGAGCGCGCGCACGCGGATCGCGATCGGCTCGGTCGAGACCGTCGTGTAGCGCTCGGCCAGCGGGTCGTACACCGAGAGCGCGAGCGCGGGAATCTCGCGCACTTCGCTCGTGATCGGCGCGATGTCGTAGGTCACGACGCGGCGCTCGAGCGAGCGGTCCTCGGTCTTGCCGTACACGCGGAAGTTGCGGAAGGCCTCGAGCCGCGCCGGGTCGGGCGCCGTGAAGAACTCGAGGTTGCCCGAGCCGGTCCACTCGACCTTGAACTTGATCGACTCGCCCGCGTCGACGTCGCGCGGCGTCGCGTCCGCCTTGGCGACGAGCGCGCCGATCGCGCCCGAAAAATCGACCGGACGGCCCGCCTCGGGCAGCGGCACGACGTCGATCGCGAGGTCGGCCGCGCGCGAGAAGAACGTCTCGCCCTTCTCGCGGCGCGTGCGGAAGAAGTCGTTGCTCTCGACGATCCGCCCGAACTCGAAGTACGAGATCGGGAACTCGAGCTTGCCCGTGCGCGTCGGCGTGAACGAGCGCACGACGCGCAGCTGCACGAACTCGCGCCCGCGCAGCTTGCGGTTGTCGAGCTGCTCGACCTCGATCGTCTCGCGGTCGTTGACGAGGATCTTGAGCCGTCGCCGTGCCGGGTCGGGCCGCGGCGGCTCGTTCTCGAGCAGGCCGGGCAGGTTCCCCCACCACGCCAGCGCGAGGTTGGCGTAGTTGGTGCTGTCGGTGACGGCGGTGTCGAAGCCGAACAGGATCTCGAGCGAGAACGGCTGGCCGACGACGACCTTGGTCGAGGCCGGCTTGATCTCGAGGAAGCCCAGTTCCTCGCCCTTCATGTCGCGCACGACGTTGAGCACGAGCTCGGGCGTGCGCCGCACCGCGCCGTCGACGGTGACGTCGAAGGGCGGGATCTTGTAGACGCCGATGTCTGCGGGCCGCAGCGGGATCTGCCACGTGCGCGACACGGATTCCTGGCTGCGCGAGCCGACGATCACGAACGAGCGGTGCTCGCTGGGCACCGGCGCGGGCCCGATCCCGAGGCCTTCGACGCGCGGCAGCGCCCCGAGATCGCAGGAGCGCGCGTTCTCGATCGTCACGATCAGCGCGACGCGGTCGCCCTGGCGCACGACGCCGCTCGACAGGTAGGCGCGCACTTCCGCCCCGCGGCTTTGCGCGAAGGCCCCGCCGGCGAGAACGCCGAGCGTGAGCCACGCGACCAGCAACGCGAGGGCGATACGACGTGTGGGGTTCATCTCACCAGTCCTTCTTCACCGGCTGGCGCCGGCGGTCGCGCAGCAGCGCCTCGATTTCCTTGGCCTTCTCGTCGATCTGCTGGAGCTGCTGCAGGAGCCGCTGCATCTCCTCGGCGCTGAGCGGCCGCTCTTCCTTCTTGGCCTCGTCGGCCTGCGCACCCGGATCCTTCTTCGGCTCCGACTCGTCGGGCTTCTTCTCGTCCTGCGGCTTCGGCTCGTTCTTCTCGCCGTCCTTGTTCGCGTCGTCCTGCTGCGGATCCTTGGGATCCTGCTTCTGGTCCTGCTGCTGGGGATCCTGCTTGTCCTTGTCCTGCTGCTGGTCCCCTTCCTGCGGGTCCTGCTTCTGGTTGGGATCCTGCTTCTCGTTCTGCTGTTCCTGCTGCTGTTCCTCGCGCTTGCGCTCGAGCTCGTCGAGCTCGCGCAGCCGCCGCACGCACAGCTCGAGGTTCGCGCGCACGTCCGAGGACGCGCTGTCGCCGCGCCACGCCGCGAGGAGTTCCAGCCGCGCCGCGAGGTAGGCCTGACGCGCAATCTCGAGCGGATCGGGCGCCTCTTCTCCGGCACCGGCACCACCCGGAGCGGCGAGCGCCGGACTCTGGGCAGGATCGAGCGGCGGCAGCTTGAGCTTATCGCGGATCTCGGGGATCTGCTCGCGCACCTGCTCGGCGCCGAGCAGCAAGTACGTGCCCGCGTTGTAGGCCGCCGCGCGACCGAGCTCGCTCGAACCCGCGAGCCCACGCGCACGATGGAAACTCTCGACGGCCTCGGGGATCTGCAACGCGCGGCCGTGCGCGACGCCGATCGCGTAGAGCAGCTCCGCACGCTCCGCCTCCGGCTGCGCGTCGAAATCGGGCTTCGCGGCGAGCGCCGCCGCCAGCGCCCGCGCTTCTTCGTGCTTCTCGGCCTTCGATAGCCGCGCGAGCTCGAGCCGACCCTCGCGCAACGTCCCCGCAAACGGCTGCACGGCCGCCTTCGGCGCGGGCTCCGGCTGCGGCGCAACCTGCGTCGGAACCGCGGGCGCCTGCAACAGCATCCACAGGACGAGCGCCTTCACGCGAGCCTCCTCTGCCGCGGCTTGCGCCGCTCGCGCAGCGTGCCTTCGACGAGCATGCACACCAGCGCGACGACGCCGAACCACTGGTAGCGATCGTGCGGCACGTACTCGAGCCCACCTTCGAGCTCGCGGCCCTCGAGGCGGTTGATGCGGCGCTCGTAGACTTCCTCGAGCGGAATCGCGGACTGGCTCGCGGCGATGTACTCGCCACCGGACGCCTCGGCGATCTGGCGCAACGTCGCGTCGCTCAGTGCGGACACCACCTCGCGCCCGTCCTCGTCCTTGACGAACGACTCGCGGCCGTTCGCGTCGACCTGCGGGATCTTGCCGCCGGCCTCCGTCGCCATGCCGACGACGTAGATGCGAATTCCCCGTTCCTTTGCGGCGCGCGCGGCCTCGAGGCCCTTGCCTTCGAGGTCTTCGCCGTCGGTGAGCACGACGATCGCCTCGTGCGAGCCGCTGCGGCCGTCGAAGAGCTGCAGCGCGTGGTGCAGCGCAGCGCCGAGGTCCGTGCCACCGAGGATGTTCTCGGCGGTGTCGACGCGCTCGAGCAGCGCGCGCAGAGTGGTGCGGTCGTGCGTGAGCGGCGAGACGTCGCGTGCGTCGCCCGCGAATGCCACGAGCGCGATGCGGTCGCCGTGCAGGCGCTCGACGAGCCCCGCGACCTCGCGCTTGGCGCGCGTCAGGCGATCGGGCCGCAGGTCGCGCACGAGCATCGAGCGCGACGTGTCGACGCACACGACGAGGTCGAGCCCCTTCCGCGCGACGGCCTTCTCCGTGTAGCCACGCACCGGGCCGGCGACGGCGAGCGCGAGGAACAGCGCCGCGAGCACCGCGAGCACCACCCGCGCCGCCGCGATCGACTTCGAGAAACGCGGCAGGAAACGGTGGCGATGCCGCGCGGCGACGAGCAGCTCGCGCTCGCGTCGGCGCTGCGCCAGCGAATGCAGCCCGAGCAACGCCAGCGCCAGCGCGGCCGCGAGCCACGCGAGCTGCGCCGGCCGCAGCAGGTCGAAACCGAGGAACGCGAGCCCGCTCACGGCAGCCTCCTCGCCCACGTGGCGTGGCTGGCCCAGGCGACGAGGTAACAAACGAGGCCCGCGAGCAGCAGCTCGAAGTACAGGTCGTACGTCTCCGTGTAGCGCTCCTCGCGCCGCTCCGTGCGCTCGAGCGTCTCGATCTCGGCGTACGTGCGCTCGAGCGAGTCGCGATCCTTCGCACGGAAGAAGCGGCCGCCGGTCATCTCGGCGATCTGCTCGAGTTCCGTCGAGTCGAGCTCGCGCTCGGTCGGGTACACGCGCCCGAACACGTCCTCCTGGAACGCGAAGCGGCCCGCGAGCACCGTGTACACGCGCACGCCCTTGTCGCGCGCGAGCTCCGCCGCCTTGAGCGGCTGGATGTCGGGCACGTTGTTCTCGCCGTCGGTGAGCAGCACGACGACCTTCGAGCGCGCGTCGGTCTCCGCCAGCACGCTGACCGCCTTGGCGAGCCCGCGCCCGATCGCGGTGCCGTCCTCGACCTCGTTGCGCACGTACTGCACGGTCTCGAGAAAGCCCTCGAACGCGCCGAAATCCAGCGTGAACGGGCACAGGAGCATCGGGTACTGCGCGAACACGAGCAGCGCGCAACTGTCCGACGAACCGACGCGGTCGGTCATGCGCCGCTTGGCGAACGAGCCGACGACTTCCTTGGCGACGTCGAGGCGCGTCTTGCCCTGCTCGAGGTCCTCGTACTTCATCGAGCCCGAGCGGTCGACCACGAGCGCGATGTCGATGCCTTCCGAGATCGTCTGGCGCA
>JAPLOE010000273.1 GCA_026692705.1 Planctomycetota bacterium | reverse complement strand
AGGCGCTGGGCAAGCTCGACTGCGCGCTGCCGGAACTCGGCGCCGACGCGGCAATCGCCAGCGCGCACAAGCTCGGCGGGCCCAAGGGCGCCGGAGCGTTGGTGCTCGCTCCCGACGTTGCGCTCGAGCCGGTGCTGTTCGGCGGCGGGCAGGAACGTGGCCTGCGGCCGGGCACCGAAAACGTCGCGGCGATCGTCGGGTTCGGCGTCGCGGTCGCGGAGGCCGAACGCGAGCGTGCGGCGCTGCTCGCGCGATTCGCGGCGCTGCGCGAGCGTTTCCTCGCCGGCCTCGCGCCGCTCGCGGGCCTGCGCGTGCTCACTCCGGGTGGCAACGTGCAACCCGGCATCGTCGCGCTCGTCGTGCCCGGCGCTCCCGCGGAAGTGCGGCTGCATCACCTCGCGCAACGTGGCGTGTTCGTGTCCGCAGGCAGCGCCTGCCAAGCCAACTCGAAGGCACTCAGCCCCGGCCTCGTCGCGCTCGGGCTCTCCGACGACGACGTGCGGCGCGTGCTGCGCATTTCCTTCGGCCGTTCGACGACCGAGAGCGACGTCGATCGAGCCACGCAGGCGCTGCTGGAAGTCTCGCGCGAGCTGGAGCGCGCGGCGTCGTGAGCGAGCTCCGCATTCCGTCGGGCCCCGAGGCCGTGCTCGTGCGCTACGGCGAGCTCACGCTCAAGGGTGGCAACCGACTCGACTTCGAGAACGCGCTCGTGCGCAACGTGCGCCATGCGCTCGAGGGTGTCGCGACCGCGCGCTTCGAGCGCGAGCACGCGCGCCTGTTCGTGTTCCCCGAAGGTCGCGTCGAGGCCGTGGCGCAGCGCCTGACGCGTGTTTTCGGCATCTCGTCGGTCTCGCCGGCCTGGGGCGTGCCCAACGATGTCGATGCGATCGTCGCCTGCGCGCGGCGTGTGCTCGACGACGCGCTGCTCGAGATTCCGCCGGGCCAAACGCGCCGCTTCCGCGTGCTCACGCGCCGCAGCGACAAGCGTTTCCCGCTGCTTTCGACCGAGCTCGACCGCCACGTCGCGACCGCGATCCTGAAGGACGGTGACCCGCTGGAGGTCGACCTCGACGCGCCCGAGCTCGTGCTCGGGCTGGAGGTGCGCGCGGAACGCACGTGGATCTTCGCGCGCCGCTATCCCGGCGTCGGCGGCCTGCCGGTCGGAACGCTCGGTCGCGCGTTGTGCCTGATCTCGGGCGGCATCGACTCGCCCGTCGCGGCGTGGATGACGATGAAGCGCGGCTGCGAGGTCTCGTTCGTCACGTTCCATTCGGCGCCGTACATCGGCGAGGGCGCGCGCCGCAAGGTGGTCGAGCTCGTGCGCACGCTCGGCCGCTGGCAGCGCACCGCGCGCCTGTACGTCGTGCCGTTCGCGCCCGTGCAGGAGACGCTGCGCGACGCGGGCGCCGAGTCGTACCGCACCGTGCTCTACCGCCGCATGATGCAGCGCATCGCGACGCGCATCGCGGGCTTCGAGCGCGCGAAGGCGCTCGTCACCGGCGAGTGCCTCGGGCAGGTCGCGAGCCAGACGCTCGAGAACCTGACCTGCATCGGCGCCGCGGCGGGCCTGCCCGTGCTGCGGCCGCTGATCGGCTTCGACAAGCAGGAGACGATCGACCGCGCGCGCACGATCGGCACGCTGGAGCTCTCGAGCGTGCAGGAGCCCGACTGCTGCACGCTGTTCCTGCCGCGCCATCCGGTGCTGCACGGCAGCATCGCGACGTGCGAGGAGATCGAGCGGCGCATCGACGTCGCCGCCCTCGTCGAGAGCGCGCTCGCGGGCACCGAGCGGGTCGTGCTCGACCCCGAGGACTCCGACGCGAGCCCCGCGGAGGCCACGGCGCCGTGAACCGCACCACTGCGCTGTTCGTCGCGCTCGCGATCCTGCTCGGGCACGCGCTCGCGATCCACCAGAACCTCGCGGCCGAGATCGCGCCGCCGTTCGACCTCGCCTACGTCGGCTTCCGCGTCGCGCGCAACCTCGTGCAGGCCGGCGAATTCGGCTGGGAAAACGGGGTTTTCGGGCTCGACAGCTACCCGTCGGTGCTGTGGGTCGGCGTCGCGGCGATCGCCGAGCGGCTCTACCTGCCCGTCAACCAGCTCGCGCAGTTCGTGGGCCTCGCCTGCGCCTTCGCCTGCGTGCTCGTGCTCGCGCGCTTCAGCCCCGAGCGCCTCGCGGGCGTGATCGCGCCGCTCCTGTACGTCTTCTCCGGCGGCGTCGCCTCGGCGGCGCTCAGCGGCCTCGAGACCTCGATGCTCGCGCTGTGGATCCTCGTCGCGTTCCTCGCCTACGAGCGCGGCTCGCGCACCTGGATGACGGTCGGGCTCGTGCTCGCGACGCTGACGCGGCCGCAGGGCTTCGTGTTCGCGCTGCTCCTGCTCGGGCTCGATCTCGTGCGGCGCCTCGTCGAGCGCGAGCGCGAGAAGCGCCCGTCGATGGCCTGGTGCTTCGCGGCGCCGCTCGGTGCGTGGCTCGGCCTCGCGCTCGTGCGCTACGGCGCCACGGGGCGTTTCCTGTCGGCCTGGGACGAGATGGTGCTCGCGCTGCGCCCGCGCGCGACGAGCGAAGGCTTCTCGTACGTGCAGGACTTCTTCCTCGCCTCGGGCAACGCGTTCCTGTTCGCGTTCCCGCTGTGGTACGTGCTGCGCCGCGCGCTCAGCGGCCTCGGCCTGCGCGCCTGCGCGCTCACGCTCGGCTGGTGCGGGATGGTCGTGCTCGGCGGCGGCGGCTCGCTGCCGTTCTTCGAGGCCATGACGCCGATCCTCGCGGTGCTCCTGATCGCCGTGCAGGAAGCGATGCAGACCGCGCTCGACAGCCAGCGCCGCATCTGGCCGCAGGTGACCTGGGTGCTGTTCGTGCTCGGCCTCGGCGGAGCCGCGCTCGCGAGCAAGTTCCCGATCGACATCGGCCCGGTCGCCTTCGAGACCGTGCACCGCCGCTGGATGGAGCCGCGCACGCAGGCGCGCTTCGGCTACGAGGAGAAGAACGGCCGCATGGGGCTCGCCGAGGAGATCCTCACCACCGAGCGCCTGCGCGAGATCGGCGTGTTCCTGCGCGACCAGGTGCCCGACGACTCGACCGTGCTGTCGCCGTGGCCGGGCGCGATCGGCTACCTCTCGCGCCTCAAGGTCATCGACCCGCTCGGCCGCACCGCACCGAGCCCGGGCGAGACGCGCACGCGCGCCTGGGAAGGTCGCCCGCGCGCCGACGTCGCCAGCGCGCTCGCCGAGCGCCCCGACTTCATCGTCCCCACGATCCGCTTCGGCAACGAGCCCCCCACCGCGCAGGACATCGCCGCCGACTGGGTCAACTCGCTCGACGCTGAGGCGCATCGCCCGCAACGCGCCATGGGCATCCGCGCCCAGTTCGCCGACTACGAGCTCGTCACCGTGCCGGTGCTCAACCGCTACTCACGCGCCGCCGCCTTCCCCGAGGGCCACTTCTACCTCATGCGCCGCATCGAGCTCGACCTCGCGCCCAAGCTGCGCGTGCGCCTCGAGGGCCGCTCCTTCGAGATCGAGGTCGAGCACCGCTCGCATCCCCAACTCGTCGACCTGCGCGTCCAGCTCATCGACCGCGACGGCAACACTTGGTCCCTGCGCCCCTGGGGCCAGTTCGAGCGCGAGCCCCAGATCCTCTCCCGCACGCGCATCCTCCTGCAGGACGCCGGCCAGCGCCGCGTGTCGCTCGTCCGCGCGCAACTCCCGTCGAACGTCAACGCCGTCGAACTCCGCGCCGTCCTCCGCAACCCCGGCGCCACCGGCGACTCGATCTTCTCCTTCGCCTCCCGCGAAGCGATCGTCGCCATTCCGCGCTGAAGAAGAACCGGAAGAACGCAGAGACGGAAGGGAGCCGAGCCGGGAGGAAACCGAAGCGGAGAAAAGGAAAGGCAGGGCTCCGGGCAGGTTCAGTCGCCCCCCCCGCAACGCCCAACCGATTGACAACAGCTCGCTGCGCCTGCGCCCACTCCCGGTTTGCCCCTCTTCCCCTTCCTTCTCTTCCTCTCCCTCCGTCTGCTCCCCTCTCCCTCCCTTTTTCTCCCCCCTGTCGGTTCCTTCTCTTCTCTTCCTCCGACTTGGCGCAAAAGAAAAAGACGCGACGCCAGAAGCGCCGCGTCCCTGGAATTGAGCGTGCGGAAGCGGACTACGCGATCTCGTAGCGCTTCAGCTTGCGGTACAGCGTGCTCTTGCCGACCTTGAGGAGCTTGGCGGCCTTGAGCTTGTCGTTGCCGGTGGCGGCGAGGGCGCGCTCGAGGCACTTGCGTTCGTAGTGGTCGAGGCTGATGGGATCGTCGGCGCCGATCTCGCCGGGGCGCTGGCCGAAGGCGCCGGCGGGGGCGGCGGCGGGGACGGCGAGGGAGCCCGAGGAGTTGGGCGTGACGGCGGGACGCGGCATCGAGCGCGCGCGGGTCGGCGTGAGCTCGATGTCGTCGGTCGCCGGGTCGGCGTCGCGCAGGATGGCGGGCAGGTGCTCGACCTCGATCGAGCGACCGGGCGCGCGGCGGCAGGCGCGCTCGATGGCGGCCTTGAGCTCGGAGACGTTGCCGGGCCAGCGGTGCGCGAGCAGGCGCTCGAGGGCCGCGGGCGCGACCTCGAGGCCCGAGCGGCCGGAGCCGTGCAGGCGCACGAAGTGCGTGACGAGCGGATCGATGTCCTCGGTGCGCTCGCGCAGCGG
>JAPLOE010000272.1 GCA_026692705.1 Planctomycetota bacterium | reverse complement strand
ACGCGCGCGCCGTCGCTCCCGGCCCACTGGTCGCCCCACACGATGAAACCTGCCGTCAGCGCGAGCAGCACGGCGTAGAACCCCGCGAAAGCGCGTGTGCCAAGGCGCGCGAGGAACGGGAACGACAGGTAGAAGAACAGCTCGACCGAGATGCTCCAGGCCGGGCCGTTCAGCGCGAGCGTCCAGTCGCCCTCGGTCGACCAGCTCTGCAGCAGCGCGACGTGACTCGCGAGCACCGCCCACGCGTGTCCGTCGTGCGGAACGTGGTGCGACGGCTGCAGGAGCATCGCCAGGGCGAGGCACACGACGTGCAACGGCCAGATGCGCGCCCAGCGCGCGAGCCAGAAGCGCGGCACGTCCCGGCGCTCGAGCTGCGAGCCGTAGACGTAGGTCAGGATGAAACCCGACAGCACGAAGAAGAAACCGACCGCGACGCCGCCGAGCATCTGCAGGCCGTCGATCGGAATGCCGAAGGCCTCGCGCGAGTGCTCGACGAACACCGCGAACGCAGCGACGAACCTCAGGCCCGTCAGGGCCGGGAGTGAATCGGGGCGCGCTTTCAAGGGCGCCCATGCTATCGACGTCGAGCCTGCGGCTCCTTCAGCCACTGCAAAGCCCTTGGAAACTCCCGAGCGCAGTTCCATAGGCTTCGCTCTTCTCCGCCTCCCCGAGCCCCTCCGCCCCCCGCATGCAGCACCCCGCGCTCTTCACTCCCGTCGCCCTCGGCGATCTCCAGCTCCCCAACCGCTTCGTCATGGCGCCGCTCACCCGTTGCTGCGCCGATGCCGCGCACGTGCCGACGGACCTGATGGTCGAGTACTACTCGCAGCGTGCGAGCGCAGGCCTGATCGTCAGCGAGGCGACGATGGTGAGCGAAGGCAACTCGGCCTTCGGTGCGCGCGAGCCGGGCATCTACGGCGCGGCGCACGTCGCGGCCTGGAAGAAGGTCACCGACGCGGTGCACGCGAAGGGCGGCAAGATGGTGTTGCAGCTGTGGCACGGCGGGCGCGCGTGCCATTCGGACCTGAGCGGCGGCCAGCAGCCCGTGGCGCCGAGTGCGCTCGCGATCACGCGCTCGACGATCCACACGTCCAAGGGCAAGGTGCCCTACGAGACGCCGCGCGAGCTCGGCGACGCCGAACTGCCCGCAATCAGCGCCTCTTTCGGCGCCGCGGCCCGCAACGCGCAGGCAGCCGGATTCGACGGAGTCGAGCTGCACGGCGCCAACGGCTACTTGCTCGACCAGTTCCTGCGCGACGGCTCGAACCAGCGCACCGGCCGCTACGGCGGCAGCATCGAGAACCGCGCACGCCTGCTGCTCGAAGCGACCGATGCCGCGATCGCGGTGTTCGGCGCGCGTCGTGTCGGCGTGCGCATCTCGCCGCTCAACAGCTACAACGACATGCGCGACAGCGATCCGGTGGCGGTCACCAGCCACGTCGCGGCCGAGCTCGACCGCCGCGGCATCGCGTACCTGCATCTGATGCGCGCGGACTTCCTCGGCCAGCAGAAGGGCGACGTCGTCACGCCGGCGCGCAAGGCCTTCCGCGGTGCGCTCGTCGGCAACATGGGGTACACGCCGGCCGAGGCCGAAGCAGCCGTTACGGGCGGCACGCTCGCCGCCGTCGCTTTCGGCCATCACTACGTCAGCAATCCCGATCTGGTCGAGCGCGTCGGGAAGGGCGTCGCGCTGGTCGAGCCCGACGCGCGGACCTTCTACACGCAGGACGCCAAGGGCTACACCGACTACGCCAGGGCCTGAGCGAGGCGCGGAAACCCCGCGGATTCGGCAAGAGTTTCCATTTGGACCCGGGGCTGCGCGCACGGCGGCCTCGGGTTAGGCTCGGCGGCTCGCCCGGGCTCCGAAATGGAGCCCCGCCCGCTCGATGAAGGCCCGCATCCGGTCCCCGCAGGCCGGAGGGCATGTCCGTTCCCACCATGAAGCTCCGCCGTTTCAGCCGCTGGCGCCAGCTCGCGCTCGCGCTGCTCGTCGCCACCGCCGGCGCTGCGTCGGCGCTGGTGATGTCGGCGCGCTGGTTGTGGCTCGGCGAGCTCGCGGCCAGCTTCCAGTGGCACCTCGGACTCGGTCTGGTGCTCGTCGCGGGAGCTTGCGTGGTCCTGCGGGCGCGGAGGCTCGCGACGCTCGTCGCCGTGGCTTCGGGGTTGTTGCTCGCGCCCGAGCTGGGCCTCTACGTCGGCGAACCGGCGGCGGCGAGCGGCTCTTCGGAGCTCGTGCTCGTCTCCGCCAACGTCCTGCAGCCCAACCGCCACCACCGCGAGATCGCCGACGCGCTCCTCGCGAGCGACGGCGACGTGATCGCGGTCGTCGAGCTCTCCAAGCCGATGCGGGCGGAACTCGAGCAGCGCCTCGAGCACTGGCCGCATCGCGTGTTCTCGCCGGCGGGCGAGTGGAGCGAGCAGACCTGGGGCATGGGCGTGTTCTCGCGCGTGCCGTTCACCGAAGGCGAGCGCCTGTACCTGCCCGAGACCTACGCGCCCTCGCTCGACCTGCACCTCGAACGCGACGGGACGCCGCTCGAGCTGCGCGTCGTGCACCTGCCGCGGCCGGGCGCGGAGGATTGGCGCGTCGACGCGCGCAACGAAGCGCTGGCGGAGCTCGCGACGCGGCTGGATTGGTCGGGCACGAGCGCGCTCCTCGGTGACCTCAACACGACCTCGACCTCGCCGGTTTTTCCCGACCTGCTCGAATCGACGGGCCTGCGCGACTCGCGCCAGGGCTTCGGCCGCTGCGTGAGCTGGCACCTGCGCACGCTCAAGTACCCGCTCGGCATCGCCATCGACCACGCGCTCGTCGGCCGCGACCTGCAGGTGCTCTCCCGCGAGACCTTCGAGCTGCCCTTCAGCGACCACGAAGGCATCCGCGTGCGCCTCGCCCTGCCCACCACCCGCCTCGCTCACGCTCCCGCGTCCGGCGAACCGCGCTCCTCGAAGCCTTGACCCTTCGGACGGGGCCAGCCGCCGGAACTGCGGCGCAGGTGCGTTCGCGAGAAGCGCGCAAATCTGGGGAGGAGCGAGGTACGGTGCGGCGTGGGGGTGGCAATAATGGCCGCGCATGTTGGTGGAACTGGAGATATCGGACCTCGCTCTGATCGAGCACGCGGAGCTCGCGTTCGGGCCGGGGTTGAACGTGATCACGGGCGAGACCGGGGCGGGCAAGAGCCTGCTCGTGGGGGCGCTCGAGCTGCTGCTCGGCGAGAAGCCGAAGAACGCGATGCTGCGCAGCGGGGCGACGCGCGCGACGGTCGAGGGGCGCTTTCGCATCGAGCCGGGCGCGGCGAGCGTGCACCGCTGGGCGCGCCGGCATGCGCCGGAGTTGCTGGAGGACTGGCAGGCCGAGGGAGCGACGGGCGCACACGAGCTCGAGCTCGTGCGCACGGTCAGCGCGGACGGGCGCACGCGCGCCTACGTCAACGCGCGGCCGGTGACGCGCGAGGCGCTCGCGGATCTCGCGCCGCGGCTGTTCGAGATCCACGGGCAGAACGACCACCAGCGCCTGCACGATCCGTCGGAGCAGCTGCGGCTGCTCGACGGCTTCGGGAAGCTCGACAAGCAGGTCGCGGCCTACCGCGCGGCGCGCGAGGAGTGGGCGCGGCTCGTCGAGGAGGCGTTGCGGCTCGAGCGTGAGGCGACGGCGCGCCGCGACCGGCTCGATCTCGCGCGCTTCCAGCTCAAGGAACTGGTCGAGGCCGATCCGGAGCTCGACGAACGTGCGCGGCTCGAGCCCGAGCGCGAGCTCTTGCGGCACGCGGCGGGCATGAAGCAGGGACTGGCCGAGCTGCTCGGCGCGCTCGCCGATGGCGACGACGCCGCGCTCGATCGCATCCGGCATTCGCAGCGTTTCGTCGACACGTGGCGCGCGCAGGTGGCGGCGCTCGAAGGGCCTGCGAACGATCTCGAGTCGGCCCACGCGCACCTCGACGAGGCCGTGCGCGCGCTGCGTTCGCTCGGCGACCGGCTGGAGGTCGACCCGCGGCGGCTGGAGCAGGTCGAGGAGCGTCTGGCGGAGCTCGAGCGGCTCGAGCGCAAGTACCGCGCGGACGCGGCGGGCCTGCAGGCCAAGCGCCGCGAGCTCGAGGTGGAGATCGCGCGGCTGGAAGGTGACGAGCAGAGTCAGGCCGGGCTGTCCGAGTCGATCGGCGCGGCGCGGACGAAGCTGCTCGAGCACGCGGGCGAGCTGCGGCGCGCGCGCAAGGCGCTGCGCGAGAAGCTCGTGAAGCAGGTGCACAAGGCGCTCAAGGAACTGGGTCTCGCTAACGCGAGCTTCGACGTGCGCATCGGCCAGCGCTCGGAAGAAGACGGCATCAGCGCCGGCGATCCGGCCGATCGCGCGGTGATCGAGGCCGATCAGGCGCGTTTCGGCGAGCGCGGCATGGATCGCATCGAGTTCCTGCTCGCGGCGAACCCCGGCGAGCCGATGGGCAAGCTGCGCGGCGTCGCGTCGGGCGGCGAGACGGCGCGCATCATGCTCGCGCTGCGCGGCGTGCTCGCGGAAGCGGGCGAGCGGCGCACGCTGCTCTTCGACGAGATCGATTCCGGCGTCGGCGGAAGGCTCGGGCCGACCGTCGGCGCGCACCTGCGCAAGCTGGGCGAGCACCATCAGGTGCTGTGCGTGACGCACCTGCCCGCGATCGCGGCGATGGCGGCGCAGCACCTGCGCGTCGAGAAGAAGGTCGAGAGCGGCCGCACGCGCACGCGCGTCGAGGCGCTCGAGGGCGAGCGGCGCGTGCACGAGATCGCGGACATGATCGCCGGCGGCAAGGATCAGGAGACGGCGCGCGCCGAGGCGCGGCGCCTGATGGAGCTCAAGCCTTGACGGAGCTCGCTCGCAAGGAGGAACCCGGCGAAACGCCCGAGGAACAGCTCAATCCGTATGCGGCGCCGAAGGCGACGGTCGTCACCGAAGCTGGCCCGCGCGCGCGGCTCAAGCTCGCCAGCCGGGGGGAGCGTTTTGCCGCCGCGCTGGTCGACAACCTCGTGTACCTGCCCTGCCTGCTGCCCCTGTTCCTCGGCAACGGCTTCCGCGCGTTCATCGACCCGCGTTACGAAGAGCTGCCGAACGCGGCGGGCTGGGCCGGTATCGGACTCGCCTTCCTGATCGGGCTCGCGATTTTCGGCGTGCAGATCTACCTGCTCGTCACGGAAGGTGCGACGCTCGGCAAGCGCGTGATGCGCATCCGCATTGTCACCGTCGACGGCGAGCCCGTCGGGGCGCTGCAGATCCTGCTGCTGCGGACGGTGCTGCCCGGCCTCGCGGGCTTCATGTGCTCGATCTTCAGCCTGATCGACGCGTTGTTCATCTTCGGCGAGCAGCGCCGCTGCGTGCACGACCTGATGGCGGGCACGGTCGTGGTCTCGCGATGAACCCGCGCCTGGACACGGTGCGCGTCGTCGAGGCGCCGGAGGGCGTCGAGCTCGGGCTCAAGGTCGCGGGGCCGCTCGTGCGTTCCTACGCGTTCCTGATCGACTTCGTGGCACGCGCGTCGATCGTGTCGGCGGCTTCGTTCGTGGCGATTCTCGGCGATGTCGGCATGGCGGTGATCCTGCTGCTCATGTTCACCGTCGAGTGGTTCTATCCCGTGCTGTTCGAGGTCTACTGGCGCGGAGCGACGCCGGGGAAACGCGCGCTCGGGCTCGCGGTAGTGCGCACGGACGGCACGCCCGTGGGTTGGCCGGAGTCGCTGCTGCGCAACTTCCTGCGCACGGTCGACATGCTCCCGGTCGCCTACGCGACGGGGTTCCTGTCGTGCGTTTTCTCGCGGGATTTCCAGCGTTTTGGAGACCGGGTCGCGGGGACCGTGGTGGTGCACGCGCCGAAGCGCGAGCGCTTGCCGGAGCTCGCGAAGGCGCAGTCGCGTGCGCCCGGCCTCGCGCTGACCGCGGGGGAGCAGGCGGCGATCGTGGAGTACGCCTCGCGTTGCGATGGCTGGACCACGGCGCGCGCGAACGAGCTCGCCGACCACCTCGAGTCGTTCACGGAGGCGAAGGGTACGGAGGGCGCGAAGCGCGTCGTCGGCATCGCACGCTGGCTGGAGGGCGCGCAATGAAGCGCGAGCCGTTCGTCGCCGCGCGCAAGGGGCGCTGGGGCAAGCTCGAGTCGCTGCTCCTGCGCCTCGACGGCCAGCGCAAGGGCACGGACACGGACCTCGAGGAGCTGCCGCGCCTGTACAGGCTCGTCTGCCAGGACCTCGCGCTCGCGCGGCACCGCATGTACGGGCGCGAGCTCGTGCAGCGCCTGAACCAGCTCGCGTTGCGCGGCCGCGAGCAGCTCTACAGCCGGCCGACGCGTTACCTGCGCGAGTTCGCGAGCTTCTTCGGCCGCGACTTCCCGCGCCTCGTGCGCGCCGACGCGCGGCTGTTCTGGATCTGCACGCTGCTGTTCGTCGCGCCGCTGGTCGGGACCGCCGTGCTCGCGCACGAGCGACCGGACCTGCTCTACACGCTGATGAGCCCGGAGCAGCTCCAGCAGTACGAGGAGATGTACGACCCCGGCCAGCGCGACGGCATCACGCGCAGCGCCAGCCAGAACGTGACGATGTTCGCGTTCTACATCCGCAACAACGTCGGCATCGACTTCCAGATCTTCTCGAGCGGGCTGGTGTTCGGCATCGGGTCGATCCTGTCGCTCATCTACAACGGCGTCCATTTCGGCGCGATTCTCGGCCATTTCCTGCAGATCGGTTACCAGACGACGCTGCTGCCGTTCGTTGTCGGCCACAGCTCGTTCGAGCTGATCGCGATGGTGATCGCGGCGGTCGCGGGCATGCGGCTGGGCTCGCAGGTGATCGCGCCGGGGCGCCGCTCGCGCACGCGCGCGCTGGTCGAGGAGGCTCCGCGGTGCCTGCGGCTGCTCGTCGGAGCGGCGGCGATGACGACGCTGGCGGCCTTCATCGAGGGCTTCTGGTCGGCGCAGCCGCTGCCGAGCGAGGTCAAGTACGCGGTGGGGGCCGCGATCTGGGTGCTGTGCTGCGCGTGGCTCCTGTTCGCGGGGAGACGCGATGCAGCTTGACCGCATCGCGGTCGTGCTGCGCCCGCGCGGGCCGCACGAGTCGACCGACCTCGCGCTCGCGATGCTGCAGGCCTGGGCAGGGCCGCTGCTCGCGGCGTGGCTGTTCCTCGTCGTGCCCACGTGCGCGTTCGTGCTCGCCTTCGTCGACAGCCTTCCGCTGGCGCTCGTGCTGCTGTGGTTCCTGCGGCCGCTGTTCGAGCTCGTGCCGCAGTACGTCGTGTCGCGCGCGCTGTTTGGTTCGGTCCCGCGGCTGCAGGACGTGGTCACGGAGCTGCCGGGGCTGCTCGTGCGGCAGGCGCCGCTCGCGC
>JAPLOE010000271.1 GCA_026692705.1 Planctomycetota bacterium | reverse complement strand
AGGTGCCGAGCTGGTTCCGCACGCACTCGACCCCCTCGCTCGTCAGCGATCCCGCCGAGGCCGAGCCGCCGACGAACGGCGTCGCCGAGCGCGACTCCGACACTTCGCAGCGCCGCGTGTCCTGAGGCACGCTCAGCGGTTGCGGCCGAATTCCGCGGCGAGGCCTCGCACGGCCGCGCTGAGGTCGGAGCCCGGCGCCGCGCGCTCGACCAGCGCCTGGAGATCCGCGGGCGCCCCGTAGTTCGCGGCGACGTCGGCGAGCGCCTGAACCTCGTCGTTGTCCGTCGTGGTCGCGAACCTGAGCGCCGTCCATTCGCTGCGCCTTTTCGCGATGGGGGAGCGCACCAGCCCTGCGACAACGGTGCGTTCGAGCGTGAGGTACACCCGCGGAGCCACGCTGGCGCGCAGGGCATCGACGGTCGCCTCGGCGAGGTGGCGCTGCGTCGGGTCTTCCAGCTTGCGCGCGAGCTCGGCGAGCAGGTCCGCGCTCCACGCGTCGCCCCACTGCCGCAGGGAATGCACCGCCGAGGACCACGCCGCGTGCCGCGGGTCGAGCGCGATGCGGTGCAGCTCGCACCACGCGAGCGCGTCCCACTCGCCGCGCCGACCGAGCGCGAGCGTCGCCGCCGCGCGCACGCGCGCCTCGGCGTTGGCAGAGTCGATCACGGCGAGATAGGAGGCGTTGTCGAGGCGCTCGACCGGGATCCGTCCGCGTGCGGCCTCTCCGAGCGTGAGCCAAGCGTGCGCCTGCACTTCCGCCCGCGAATGGCGCGTCAGCGTGAACAACTGCGAGAGCCACGGCTCCTCGAAGAGCTGCTTCTGCGCGACGGCGCGCAGCGCGTCCTCGATCTGGTGCAGGTACACCTGCCCCGGCTCCGCGCGCGTTTTCGAGCCGAAATCGCGCACTTCCTGCGCCGTCGCGAGCGGCGCGAGCACGACCTCGAGCTTCCAGGGCCCGAGCTGGCTCGGTTCGGGCTCGAGCGGCACCTCCGAGGCTCGCAGGCGCGCGAGCACATCGACCGCCAGCGGCCGCAGCTCGCTCTCGTGCGCCTCGAGCCAAGCGCGCGCGACACGCGGCCGGCGCTCGAAGAACGCCGAGTGCGCCTCGTCGCGCTTGTGGCTGTCGCTCTGGCGCAGGTTCCACTCGACCGCACGCGCCCACTGCGGAGCATCGAGGCGCGCCAGAGCCGCTTCGAACGTCGCGAAATGCCCTTCGGAACGCGGATACAGGCACAGGCGCTCGAGCAGCTCGACCTCGCGGCGCTTCTCAAGGAACTGCACGAGCGAAGCGACGCGCGCCCAGCCGTGCTCGAGCGTCTCGCGCTCGACGAGCACCCAGCGCCCCTCGAGGTCACGCGCTGCCCAGTCGGCGTCCGACGGCGCAAATCCGGCTTCCTGCGAAGCGACGAGCACGACGAGCGGAATCAGCGCGAGGTTCTTCAAGGTCGGAGCTTCTCCTGCAGCAGTTCGAGATTCGGCGCGGGCCCGGGACGGCAGTCGATCTCGTCGATGCTGCCCGCGACGCCGTCGAAGCGGTGGCGGATGCGCAGCCGCGGCCGCCCGGCGACCCACAGCTCCGTGGTCCATTCGCCGGGCTCGAGCGGCCCGCTGCGGAGCTCGAGTTCCAGCGTGAACTCCTCGTGGCTCGGCACACCGAGCTCGACCGAGCCGTCGGGTTGCACGCGCGTCTCCGGCAGCCGGCCGCGACGCAGCGCGCGCAGCGATCCCCGCGGCCCGACACGTCCATCGCTCGCGACGCTGCGGATCTCGAGGTCGCCGTCGAGCGACAGCCGCCCGAGCTCACGCGCGGTGATGCGGTTGGTGTTGCGCTCGCCCACGAGGCCCACGACCGGCGCGACGTTGGGGCCCTGCGCCGCGAGTTCGATGCCGAGCTCCGCCGTCGCGCCCGTGCGTTCGAGCGTGAGCTCCATCTCCGCCAGCGTGCGTCCCTCGGGCTCATCCTCGACGTAGGGCGACGCCACGTGCGCGAGCACGACCGAGGGCGCCTCGCGCGCGCAGCCGACCGCCGCGAGCGACAGGATCAGGGCCGCGAAACCGGGGAAAAGCGTGGGTGCGGGCATCGGGAGCGGCCACAGGCTGCCCAGTGGCGGGCCGCAACTCCACCACGGATCTGTAACGAGCCGGATGGCGTCCCGGGGGTGCCGGCTGGGGGCCCGCCGGCAAACGCACCGGCCGCTCAAGTGTTGGCGTGCGGAAACGCGAAATTCCTTCGACCCCCGGTTCCAGCACCGGAGTGGACCCCAACATGCCGCCCACC
This sequence comes from Planctomycetota bacterium, assembly GCA_026692705.1. GTDB lineage: Bacteria > Planctomycetota > UBA1135 > UBA1135 > F1-120-MAGs118. The sequence continues at coordinate 3,168 of JAPLOE010000271.1, read as the reverse complement.
TGGCTGTCCAGGCTGCCGCGCGCGCTCGAGCGGACCCCGAGCGCCGGGGCCTTCGTGGCCGCGCTGACGCTGTTCGGCGGGGCGATGGCGAGCATGCTGACGCTGCAACACGTCGCGCACCGTGCGGCCGAGGAGTCGCTCTCCAGCGAACTGTCCGTGCTCTCGCGGCTCGCGACCGGCCGGCTCGACCTCGAGGCGCACCAGCGCGCGATCGAGAGCGGCGAACTTGGCGGCCCGGACTACGAGCAGACTGTCGCGCCGCTGCGCGAGTTCGTCGCCGCGGCCGAGAGCGTCCGCTACGTCTACACGACCCGTCTCGTCGGCGAGCGTGTCGTGTTCGGCGTCGACGCCGCGTTGCCGATCGACGGCGACGGCGATGGCGTGATCGATCAGGCGGGGCTCGGCGAGCCCTATGACGATGCTCCGGTGGAACTCCTCGAGGCCTTCCGCACGGGCGAGCCGCAGGTGGCGACCGACCCCTACTCGGACAAGTGGGGCACGTTCGTGGCCGCGTTCCGGCCGGTGGCGCGCGCGGATGGCGAGCTCGAGTGCGTCGTGGCCGTCGAATACGACGCGACGGCGCACGCGGAGCGCCTCGCGAGCATGGACCTCGCGGCGGCGTGGGGGACGAGCGTGGCCGCGTTCGTCAGCCTCGTGCTCGGGCTGGTCGTGTTCTTCACGCGCCGCGAGCGCCTGCGCGTGCTCGACGAGCTCGAGCAGGCGCGCCTGCGCGCCGAGCACGCGAGCCGCGCGAAAAGCGAGTTCCTCGCGAACATGAGCCACGAGATCCGCACGCCGATGACCGCGATCCTCGGTTACGCCGACGTGCTGCGCGAGGAATCCGAGGGCAGCGAGTGGGCCGCACGCCACGCGAGCTCGCTCGACATCATCTCGCGCAACGGCCACCACCTGCTGTCGGTGATCAACGACATCCTCGACATCTCGAAGATCGAGGCCGGTCGCATGACCGTCGAACGCCTGCCGATGGATCCGGCGCAGGTGCTGCGCGACGTGCTGCAGCTGCTCGGCCCGCGCGCGGCGGAACGTGGGCTCGCGCTCGAGGCCACGCTCGATCCCGCGCTGCCCGCGCGCATGCTGTGCGACCCGCTGCGCCTGCGGCAGATTCTCGTCAACCTGATCGGCAACTCGCTCAAGTTCACCGAGCGCGGCAGCGTGACCATCGCGGCCCGCCACGACCGCATCGCGCACCGCCTCGAGTTCGAGGTGCGCGACACCGGCATCGGCATGACGCCCGAGCAGCTCGCACGCGTGTTCGAGCCTTTCGAGCAGGCCGACAGCAGCCTGACGCGGCGCTACGGCGGCTCCGGACTGGGCCTGCCGATCAGCCGGCGGCTCGCGCGCATGCTCGGCGGCACGCTCGACGCCCAGTCGGCACTCGGAATCGGCAGCACGTTCACCGTCACGCTGCCGGTGGTCGAGTGTGAAGCGCGCGCGGAGGCGGCACGCCACGTCGTGGAGACGAGCGTCGCGCCGACTGCAGCGGCGGAGCCGACTCCCGCAGCGCCCGCGGCCCCGCTGCCGCGACGCGGCCCGTTCGTCGGCCTGCACCTGCTGCTCGCCGAGGACTCGATCTCCAATCGCAAGCTCTTCACGCGCATCCTCGAGCGCATGGGCGCGCGCGTGACCGCCGTCGACAACGGCCGTGCGGTGGTCGAGGCGCTGTGCGAAGGTGGAGCCTTCGACGGCGCTCCGACGGAGCCGCCGCCGTTCTCGCTGGTGCTGCTCGACATGCAGATGCCGATCCTCGACGGTTACAGCGCCGCTCGGATCCTGCGCGAGCGCGGCGCGAACGTGCCGATCGTGGCGCTCACCGCGCACGCGATGAGCGACGACCGCGAGCGCTGCCTCGCCTCAGGCTGCGACGACTACGCGACCAAGCCGATCGACCAGAACGAACTCGCCGCGGCCTGCCAGCGTGCGCTGCACCGCCGCCAGATGCTGGAACGGCCCTGACCGCTCACCACAGCGGCGGGTTGGTCTTCGAGAGGTTGCGCGCGAGCTCGTCGGCGAGGTTGCGTGCGAGCGCGATGCCCGGCTCGCGTGCACCCTTGACCGTGATGCCCGTGACCGCGACGACCTTGCCCGCCGAGTTCTTGATCGGCAGCGTGACGTCGGTGTTGTCGCCCTCGGCGAGCACGACCTCGAGCCCGCCCTTGAACGCGACCACGTCCTCGGGATCACTGGGCGTGCCGAGCCGCGAGCGCAGCGTCGACGCGACGACGCGCAGCTCGCTCTCGCCCGCCGGGATCGCGTGCAGCGTGAGCCGCACGACCTCGGCGTGCTGGCTGGCCATCGAGAGCACGACCTCCTGCGCCTGGGCGTGACCCTGCGGCGTCGGGGCGACGCAGGCGAGCACGGAAACGAGGACGAGAGCTGCGGGAGCGAGGGCGTTGCGGATCTTCATCGGGGAACCTCCACGCGCGACGGTAGCCCTCTGACCCGCCGCTGAGAAGCTCCCGCGGACTCCATCCGGCGCGGCCCATGCCCCTCGCGCCGGCTTTCACGAATGCGCCGGACCTTGCGCCCAAGGCGTTTTCAGGCCGTTTTCGGGCCTTTCACGACAGGAATGAGCGGCCCGTTGCACGGCTGCGAGAAGGCGCTCGCGCTTAGTCAATTCTTAGGAAGGTGCGAGCGACCATTTAGGATGCCGTCGCGCCGCGATTCCCGTTGACTCCTTCGCGCTCGAACTCGAGCCCAAGGAGTCCAACATGAACCGCCTCGAACTGTACACCACCGTCCACAAGGGCCTGCGCAGCGCGCTCTTCGCCGCCGCCGAGCGCGTCGCCCGCACGAACTTCGCCGACCCGGCCGCCGCCCGTGAGGTCGCGGGCTCGCTCGGTTTCCTGCTCGACCTGCTCGAAGAGCACGCCCATCACGAGGACGAGTTCATCCAGCCGGTCTACCAGCGCCACAACTCCGAGCTGGCGCTGACGCTGGCCGACGACCACGCGCGCGTCGAAGGGCTCGGCCGCGAGCTGCGCGCCATGGCCGCGCGCCTCGAAGCCGCGACGGAGGTCGAGCGCGTCTCGCTCGGCCGCCGCATCCACGAGCGCATGAACCAGTTCCTCGCCGAGCACCTCCAGCACATGGCGCGCGAGGAGAGTCTTGGCCAGCGCCTGCTGTGGGCGCACCTCGACGACGCGCAGC
>JAPLOE010000270.1 GCA_026692705.1 Planctomycetota bacterium | reverse complement strand
GGCGCCCTGGATGCCGCCGCCGATCACGAGCACGTCGACGCGCTCAGGCAGGCTCATTCGAGCTCCGCGAGCAGCCGCTCGACATGGAAGGTCTCGATCAGCGCGACGCCGCGCTCGACGAGCTCGCGCGCGCGCTGCGCGAGCTGCACCTCGTACACGCACAGCGGCGCGAGCGCCTGCACGGGCCCCGGCGGAAGCTTGAGGTCGTCGACGAACACGACTTCCGGCTCGAGCTGCACGAGTTCGGGCCGCTCGAGGTCGCTCCATTCCTTCAGCACCGGTCCGACCGGATGGGGGAGGCGCTCGCGCGCGAGGCCGAGCACCGGCAGCTCGAACGAGATCAGCGTGCATTGGCCCGCCAGCTGCTCGAGCGGCGCGCGGATCGCCGCGAGCATCGCCTCGTCGCCGAAGCGTGCGAGCGACTCGCCCTTGAGCTCGACGTAGGCGTGCGCGCCGAAGCTGGCGACGAGCGCGGCGAAGTCGGCGAGGTGCGCGATCGGCTCGTCGGCGAAGCGCGTGCCGAATCGGCCGGGTTCGCTGGCGCGCAGCTTCTGCAGCTGGCTCCAGTGCGACGAGAGCACCGAACCCCCGACACCGCACAGGCGCTGGAGCGTCGCGTCGTGGAAGACGATCGGCACCTGATCCTCGGTGAGCTGCACGTCGATCTCGACGCGCCGCGCCCCGGCCTCGAGCGCGCCCCGCACGCTTGCCAGCGTGTTCTCCGGGAAGCTCGCGGCGAGCCCGCGGTGCGCGACGAGGCGCTCCCTCCAGCTTCGTGCTTCGTGGAATCCCATGGCGTTCCAGATTCTCCTCGGCTCAGCATGGCCAGCGACCCAAGCCTCCGCCATCATCACGTGCCAAGCGCCCCGCGCTCTCGACCTCCGACCCTCCAACGCCCGCGAAGATTCCCGCCACGATGGACCCCTTCGACCCGACCCCGGACGATCGCTTCAGCTTTGGCCTGTGGACCGTCGGCAACACCGGCCGCGACCCGTTCGGTGAGGCCGTGCGCGCCCCGCTCGCGCCCACGCGCGCCGTCGCGAAGCTCGCCGAGTGCGGCGCCTGGGGCGTCAACCTGCACGACAACGACCTCGTGCCCTTCGGCGCCTCCGCGGGCGAGCGCGATCGGATCGTGCGCGAGTTCAAGGCCGCACTCGCCGAGCACGGAATGTGCGTGCCGATGGCGACGACGAATCTGTTCTCGCACCCGATCTTCAAGGACGGTGCTTTCAGCTCCAACGACCCGAAGGTGCGCGCCTTCGCGCTGCGCAAGACGATCGACGCGATCGACCTCGGCGTCGAGCTCGGCGCGCGCATCTACGTCTTCTGGGGCGGCCGCGAGGGCACCGAGGCCGACGCCTGTCGCGACCCGCGCACGGCGGTCTCCCGCACGCGCGACGCGATGGACTTCCTGTGCGAGTACGTGCGCGAGCAGCGTTACGACCTGAAGTTCGCGCTCGAGGCGAAGCCCAACGAGCCGCGCAGCGACATCTACTTCCCGACCACGGGGCACATGCTGCACTTCATCTCGACGCTCGCGCATCCCGAGATGGTCGGCGTCAACCCGGAGGTCGCCCACGAGACGATGGCGGGCCTGTCGTTCACGCACGGCGTCGCGCAGGCGATGGAAGCGGGCAAGCTGTTCCACATCGACCTCAACGCGCAGCGCATCGGCCGCTACGACCAGGACCTGCGTTTCGGTTCCGAGGACGTGCGGCAGGCGTTCCTGCTCGTGCGCCTGCTCGAGGGCACGATGGGAACTCCGCGCTACGAAGGGCCGCGGCATTTCGACGCGCACGCGTACCGCACGGAGGACGACGCGGGCGTGTGGGACTTCGCGCGCGGCTGCATGCGCACCTACAAGATCCTCAAGGCGCGTGCGCAGGCCTTCGACGCGGACCCGGAAGTGAAGGCACTCGTCGCCGACCAGAAGGACGCGGCGATCGACCCGCTGCTCGCGGGCTACACACGCGAGAAAGTGGCCAAATTGCGGGCGCTTCCGCTCGATCCGGCGGCGATCGCGAGCCGCGGGTTGGGTTACGAGCGGCTCGACCAGCTGATGATGGAGCACCTGCTCGGCGTTCGCTGAGAGCTCGTGAAGAAATGAAGATACGAGCTCTCAGGATGCTTGTTGCGCCGTCGCCTGGCGGCGCCGGACGGCGAGACCGTCAGTATCCTCACGGTCTCTAGCATGGCGCTCTACCTCGGTTTTGACGTCGGCACCCAAGGCACGAAGGGGCTGGTGATCGACGATCGCGAGCAGGCGATCGTCGCGCGCGCTTCGTCGTCGTATGGCCTGATCGAGGGTCTGCCCGCGGGTCACGCGGAGCAACATCCCGACACGTGGGGCAAGGCGCTGCGCGAAGTGACCGAGCAGCTGCTCCAGCAGGTCGACCTCAAGGGCCTCGAGGGCATCGGAGTGTCGGGCCAGCAGCACGGCGCCGTCGTGCTCGACGCGCAGGGCACTCCCGTGCGGCCGGCGAAGCTGTGGTGCGACACGTCGGCGGCCGAGGAGGCGCGCGAGCTGTCGGAGCGTGTCGGTCGCGCGATTCCCGCGGGTTTCACGGCGCCCAAGCTCCTGTGGATGCAGCGCCACGAGCCCGAGAAGTGGAAGCGCGCGGACCTCGTGCTGCTCCCGCACGACTGGGTCAACTGGAAGCTGACCGGGCTCGCCACTGCGGAACCGGGCGACGCCTCGGGCACGGGCTGGTTCGATCCGATGACGCGGCGCTACTGCGCGCGCACGATGAAAGCCATCGACGTGCGCCTGCCGGGCATGGTGGCGCCGCTCGTCGCGAGCGGTTCGGTCGCGGGCGAGCTGTCGCTCGAAGGCTGCGCGTGGCTCGGCCTGCCGAAGATGTGCGTCGGCACGCCGGTCAGCTCCGGCGGCGGCGACAACATGATGAGCGCCATCGGCGCGGGCGCGACGCGTGCGGGCATCGCGGTGCTGAGCCTCGGCACGTCGGCGACGGTGTTCGCGCGTTCGGACGTGCCGGTGGTCGACCCCGAGGGCCTGATCGCGCCGTTCTGCGACTCCACGGGCGGCTGGCTGCCGCTCCTGTGCGTGATGAACGCGACCGGCGTGCTCGAGGAAGTGCGCGCGGCCTTCGCCAGCGACCTCGAGGCGCTCACGCGCGAGGCGGCGGCGGTCGAGCCGGGTTGTGGGGGACTGCTGTTCGTGCCCTACCTCGTCGGCGAGCGTGTCCCGAACCTGCCGCTGGCGACGGGAACGCTCGCGGGGATTCGCCCCGGACTGCTGCGGCCCGCGACCGTGTTCCGCGCGGCGCTCGAGGGTGTCGCGCTCAACCTCGCGTCCGGCGTCGAGCGCCTGCGCGCGCTCGGCCTGCGGATCGACAGCGTGCGTGCGGTCGGCGGCGGCTCGCGCAACGTGCTGTGGCGCTCGATCCTCGCCGATTGCCTGCGCGCGGACGTCGTGCCGCTCGCCGAACCGGAAACCGCGGCCCTCGGTGCGGCGTTACAGGCCCTGTGGACCTGCCGCAAGGCGACCGGCGAGCGGGTCTCGCTCGACGAGCTCGCTTCGGTCTGGACGACGCCGTCCGGTCCGCCGACGCGACCCGATCCGGCGCGGGTCGAGCTCTACGCCGCGGCCCGCGCGCGGCTCGAAGCGCACGCGAGAGCGTGACGGGAGGGCTCCAACGCTCCATAATCGGCGCGCTTGGAATCCACCGAAACTGTCCTCGATGTCGCGGAGCTGGGCCGCTCCTACGAGAAGCACCGCGCCGTCGACGGCCTCTCGTTCCAGATCCGCGCGGGCGAGATCCTCGGCCTCGTCGGCCCCAACGGCGCCGGCAAGACGACCACGCTGCGCACGATCGCCGGCGTGCTGCCCGTGAAGGAAGGGCGCGTGACGATCGGCGGCTTCGACCTCGCGCGCGACGAGGAGCGGGCCAAGCGCGTGATGCGCTGGATTCCCGACGACCCGCAGCCCTTCGACTCGCTGACCGTGCACGAGCACCTCGAGTTCACGGCGGCGCTGTACGGCCTCGCGGATTGGAGGCCGCGGGCGGAGGAGCTGCTTGTGCGCTTCGAGCTGACGGAGAAGAAGGACGCCTTCGGCGGGGAGCTCTCGCGCGGCATGCGGCAGAAGCTCGCCTTCTGCTGCGCCTGGCTCGCGCAGCCGCGCCTCGTGCTGATGGACGAGCCGCTCTCGGGGCTCGACCCGCGCGGCATCCGCTCGGCGAAGCACGAGATCGAGGCGCTCGCGAGCACGGGCACGGCCGTGATCCTGTCCTCGCACCTGCTCGCGTTGATCGAGGAGCTCGCCACGCGGCTCCTGATCCTCGACCGCGGCCGCAACGTGTTCACCGGCACGCTCGACGAGGCGCGCGAGCGCTTCCGCGAGCACGCGGGCAGCTCGCTCGAGGAGATCTTCTTCGCGGCCACCGGCGAATCCGGCGGGAGCGCCAAGGCGTGAACGAAGGGGGAGCGGCGCTGCGCCTGCTCGCGCGGCGCAAGGGTGCTCTCGCTGCTCACGTTCACCAACTCGTTCTCGCTGCGTGGCCTGTACCTGCAGCCCAACGAGATCGAGACGCTCTTCTCCGCGCCGGTCTCGCGCCCCGACCTGATCCGCTATCGCCTGCGTTCGGCCATCGCGCGTTCGCTGTTCGGATCGCTGTTCTTCGGCTGGATGTTCGCGCGCCGCGCGCCGGTGCCGGCCTTCGCGTTCTCTGGCGCGGTCGTGGCGATGCTCACGCTGCCGATGGTCGGGCAGGCCTTCTCGCTCGTGCTCGGCGACGCGGAGAACCGCTTCGCGGGCAAGCTCGCGAAGCTGCCGTGGCGCGTGCTGACGATGGTCAGCGTGTTCCTCGCGATCGGCGGCTACTTCGCGACGATGCGCGGTGGCGTGCTCGAGCGGGCGGAGGGCCGCGGGTTCTCGTACCTCGCCTCGGTGTGGGCCGAACATCCGCTGGCGCGCGCGCTGCGGCTGCCGTTCACGCCCTGGGTGCGCTCGATTTCCGCCGTCGATCTCGTGCATTTCGTGCCGTGGTTCGCGGCCTGCGTCGCGATCGCGATCGGGTTGTGGCTGGCCGTCCCGCGCATTCCGGTCGACTTCCGCGAGCTCTCGCTCGAGACCTCCGCCGACGTCGCGCGCCGCCTCAGCCGCGCGCGCCGCGGATTGGGCGCGACGCAGGGCAGCGCGAGCGCCGCCACTCGTTCCTGGCGCACGCCGTGGCTCGCCGGCCGTGGCCCGTTCGGCGCCGTCGCGTGGCGCAAGGCCGTGTCGATCCTGCGCAAGTCGCGCACGAGCTTCGTGGTCGGCGGCCTGATTGTGGCGCTCGTCAGCGTGCTGTCGGTGACGGTCTTCGCGACCGACGGGCGCGACGCGTTCGCCTCGGCGGTGTTCGTCGCCGGCTTCGGCACGTTCTACCTGTGCATCGGCCTGCGCTTCGACTTCCGCGAGGATCTCGAGCTGGTCGGGCTCGTGCGCAGCTGGCCGATCGCGCCGTGGAAGGTGTTCCTCGCGACGCTGCTGCCCGAGACGCTGCTCGTGTCGGTGATGATCACGCTCGGCGTCGCCGGCGTCGCGATCTACCGGCAGGATCCCGACCCGCGCCTCGCGCTGCTCGTCGCGGTCGTGCCGCTCGCGGTGCTGGTGTGGACGTCGATCGACAACGCCACGTTCCTGTTCGCGCCGGTGCGCACCAACGCGGCGCAGGACGGTGCGCTGCAGAACGCCGGGCGCGCGATGATGCTCATGGTGATGCGCATGATCGGGCTCGCGATCGCCATCGGCCTCGCGGTGATTCCCTACGCCATCGCGGCCTTCGCGCTCGAGCTGCCGAGCGTCGCCGCGGTCGCCGTCGGCATCCTCGGCGGGCTTCCGATCGTGCTGGTCGAGGTCGGGCTGCTCGTGCTGGCCGGCGGCGCCGTGCTGCGGCGCTTTGACGTCGCGCGCGACACGCCCTGAGCGGCGGCGAGGCTAGGATGCAGCGCGAGATGGAACAGGGTTCGACGTCCGGCCTCGCGAGCTATGCGGAGCTGCGCACCGCGATCGAGGCCATTGACGACGGGCTCGTCGTGCACGAGGCCGACGGGCGCATCTCGCAGTGGAACGCGGCGGCGCTGCGCATCCTCGGCCTCACCTCGGACCAGCTGCAGGGCAAGACGCCGCTCGATCCCACTTGGCGCACGGTCCATCCCGACGGCACGCCCTTCCCGGGCGAGGAACATCCGGCGAGCGTCACGCTGCGCACCGGCAAGCCGCAGACCAACGTCGTGATGGGCGTCGATCGCGAGGGACGCGGCACGGTGTGGCTGTCGATCACGTCGCGGCTCCTGCCTTCGACTCCGGTGCACGCGTGGGCGACGGTCGTGACGTTCCGCGACATCACGCGCGAGCGCGAGGCGCTGGCGGAGCTGCGCAGCCGCGAGGCGCTGCTGCACGCCACGCTCGACAGCCTTCCCGCGGGCCTGTTCGTCGCCACGCCGGGGGAACGTCGCCTGCTGCGCCACAACCGGCCGCTGGCGGCGATCCTCGCGCTCGGTGCGCGCGAACGCGAGCTCGATTCCGGAGCCCTCGACGCGCGCGAGATCGCGGCACACCTGCGCGGGCTCGTGCAGGAACCCGCGGCCTTCGACGAGTTCCTCGCGCGCGCCTCGGCCGCGGGAGCCGGCGAGCCCGCGGAGGCCGAGTTCTCGCTGCGCGACGGCCGCGTGCTGCGGCACCAGGTGCGCGGCCTGCGCGACGAGCTCGGCGTGGCGGTCGGCGAGCTGCACGTGATCGAGGACGTGACCACGCGCGTGCGCTCCGAGGAGGAACGGCGCACGCTCGACCGCCGCATGCAGGACATCGAGCGCCTCGAGAGCCTCGGCGTGCTCGCGGGCGGCATCGCGCACGACTTCAACAACCTGCTGACGAGCATCGTCGGCAGCGCGGAACTCGCGGCGCTCGCCGCACTCCCCGGCAGCGCGCTCGCGCGGCAGATGGAACGTGTGCTCGAGGCCTCTTCGCGCGCGACGGCGCTGTGCCAGCAGATGCTGAGCTACTCCGGCACGAGTCCTGCGGTCGTGCTGCGCCTGCACCTCTCCGACACGGTGCGCGAGGCGGTGCACTGGCTCGAGCGCGACCTGCGCGAAGGCGTGCGGCTCGACCTCGATCTCGCCCCCGAGCTGCCGGCGATGCTCGCGGACCCGGCACAGGTCCACCAGCTCACGCTCAACCTGATCCTCAACGCCTGCGAGTCGCTGCCGGCCGAAGGGGGGCTCGTGCGCGTCGCCACGGCGGTCGTGCATTGCCAGCCCGAGCATTTCGCGCGCGCAGCGTTTTCGCCGTCGCTTCCGGCCGGGGACTATCTCGAGCTCGTGATCTCCGATTGCGGCTGCGGCATCGCTCCGGCGACGCTCGAGCGCATTTTCGACCCGTTCTTCAGCACGAAGTTCTCCGGCAGCGGCCTCGGCCTCTCGGCGGCACTCGGCATCGCGCGGCGCCACCGCGGCGCGTTGTTCGTCGAGAGCGAGCCGGGCCGCGGCACGACCGTGCGCGTGCTGTTCCCCTCGGCGCCGACGCTGGGAGGTCCCGCGTGACGTCGCCGCTCCCTCCGGGCCAGCGCGAGCTCGTGCGCATGCCGGTCCACCACGTCGGCGACCCGCCCGCGGTCGACGAGCTGCGCTGGACGCTCTCGATCCAGGGTGAGCTCGAGCGGCCGGTCGTGCTCACGCTCGCGCACCTGCGCGAGCATTCGACGGTCGAGATCGAGGCCGATTTCCATGCGGCCGACGGCTGGAGCGTGCGTGGGCTGCGCTGGCGCGGGGCCCGGCTCGCGGACGTGCTCGGAGCGGCAAAGCCGCGTGCGACCGCGCTGTTCCTGCGGGCCTTCGACGGGCAGAAGTATGACGCGTCGCTGGCGCTCGACGACGCGCTCGAGCCGGACGTGCTGCTCGCCACCGAGCTGGGCGGCGTCGCGCTCCCCGTCGAGCACGGCGGACCGCTGCGCCTCGTCGTCCCCGCGCGCTACGGCTGGAAGTCGGTGAAGTGGCTGCGCGGCATCGAGATCACCGCCGAGGAACGTCCGGGTTTCTGGGAGCGAAGGGGTTTCCATCGCCGCGGCGATCCGTGGGCCGACGAGCGCCTCGCGTGACGCGCGTGCGCGCCTCGCGCGGTGGCCCAGCTTGATAGCTGCGCCCGGGGTGATAGGGTCAGGGTGACCTGCGATGGCGTTCAACTCGACCCAGTTCGTGATCTTCTTCCTGGTCGTGCTCGCCGTCCACTGGGCGATCGCGCGGGAACGCAAGGCACGTTTCCTGTGGCTCACGGCCGCGAGCTGCCTGTTCTACGCGGGCTGGAGCGCGAAGTTCCTGCTGCTCGTGTTCGTGTCTTCGGCGCTCGACTGGGTCTGCGGCGGGCAGATCCACCGCACCGAGGACCCGCGCCGGCGCAAGGCCTGGCTCGCGCTCTCGCTCGTGGGCAACCTCGGCCTGCTCGGCTTCTTCAAGTACTTCAACTTCTTCGCGGAGAACGTGAGCGCGGCCCTCGCGCAGGCGGGCTTCGAAGACGCGGCCGGGTTCGTGCCGTGGCACATCGTGCTGCCCGCCGGCATCAGCTTCTACACGTTCCAGACGCTCTCCTACACGATCGACATCTACCGCCGTGAGCTCGCGCCCGCGAAGTCGCCGCTCGATTTCCTGCTGTACGTGAGCTTCTTCCCGCAGCTCGTCGCCGGACCGATCGTGCGCGCCTCGGACTTCCTGCCGCAGCTCGACGCACCCGCGCGCTTCGACGACGGCGCCATCGAGCGCGGCGTCTATCGCATGGCCTGCGGCCTCGCGAAGAAGGTGCTGCTCGCCGACATGATCGGCCTGTATCTCGTCGACCCGGTGTTCAAGGCGCCGGCGAGCTTTGGAGCGGGCGGCGTCGTGCTCGGCACGTGGGGCGCGCTGTTCCAGTTCTACCTCGATTTCTCGGCCTATTCCGACGTCGCGATCGGCGCCGCGATGTGCCTGGGCTTCCGGCTCGAGGAAAACTTCGACCGCCCGTTCCTCGCGCAATCGATCTCGGAGTTCTGGCGGCGCTGGCACATCTCGCTCTCGACCTGGTTCCGCGACTACGTGTTCGTCCCGCTCGGCGGGCGCGGCGCGAACCGGCTCGCGTTCCTGCGCAACATGCTGGGGACGATGTTCCTCACGGGCCTGTGGCACGGCGCCGGATGGAACTACGTGCTGTGGGGCCTGATGCACGGCGTGTTCACGTACGTGGGCGCCGTGTTCCGCAAGCCCGCGAGCCCCGCCGAGCGCGCCGCGCGCCCGTGGTGGGAGCGCACGCTGCGGCGAGCGTTCGTGTTCAACCTCGTCGCCTTCAGCATGCTCTTCTTCCGCAACGGCACCGTGGCGGAAGGCAACCGCGGCATCGCGGGTTCGGTCGAGATGCTCCAGCTGCTCGCGCGCTGGGGCCCGGCCAGCGCGGAAGCGCGGCTCGCGACCGCGGGCCTCGTCGCGCTCGCCCTCGCGGCCGTGATCCACTTCACGCCGGCCCGCTGGATCCACGAGCGCCTGCGCGAGCGCTGGAACGCGCTGCCGTCGGTGGCTCAGGCCTTCTCGCTCGTCGCGCTCGCCGGCACCCTCGCCGCGCTCAGCTACGCCAAGGCGCCCTTCAAGTACTTCCAGTTCTGATGGACGCCACCACCACACCCTTGCGATCGAAGAGCGCGCGTGTCGCCGCGTGGTTCGTGCTGTTCTGCGCGCTCGCGCTCGTCGCGGCGCAGCGCCTGCAACTGGGCCTGTGCAGCGACGCGCGCCACGCGGTGCTGCGCGAGCTCGTCCGCGCGCCCGAGCCCGCGCAGGTCGTCTTCGTCGGCAGTTCGCAGACTGCCCGCGGCGTGATTCCCGAGGTGTTCGACGCGCGCGCCGCCGAGCTCGGGACTTCCGTCCGCTCGGTCAACCTCTCGTTCTTCGGCACCTCGCGCCAGCTCGCGTACCTGACGCTCGAACGCTGGCTCGACGCGCATCCCGATACCAAGTGCGCCTACGTCGAGTGTGGCGTGCTGTCGGACAACCAGGACTTCCCGCACGAGGCCCTCTCACGCTTCGAGACGCCTTCCGACGCGCTCTCGCTCGCGCTGTCGCAGCCCTACGACGTGCGCAACGCCCGCGAATTCAAGCGCCGCAAGGACCATCCGCCGACCTTCGACCCGCTCGGCGCCTTCACGCGCATCGAGCGTTTCCAGCTGCACGCCGAGCTCTCGCTCGAGGCTCTCGGCCGCGGCCCCGAAGACTGCGTGCGCGCGCTCTTCAACCTCGCGGTGCAGCGTGGCGCGAGCCTCTACTGGATGCCGCACGAGCCCACGCTCGGCTCCGTCATCGATTCCCAGCTCTCCGAGCGCGGCTACTACCGCATCATGCCCGACAGCCCGCTCGGGATCGGCGGCAAGGCCGGCGTCACCAAGCAGGCCGCCGCCGTTTCCTACGAGAACGCGCTCGCCGCCACGTTCAAGGACGTCGACGACTTCGGCGATCCTTCGCGCTTCCGTGCCACGAAGCTCTACGCCGAGCGCATCGCCGCCCTCTGCAAGACTCGCGGCGTGCGACTCGTGTTCCTCGATCAACCCAACTTCCGCGGCCGCCCGCTGCGTCCTTCGCAAGTCGCGTATTACTCGCAGCTCGCGGAGCTCTTCCAGCAGGACAAGTCCGTCTTGTACCGCGAGGACAGCTTTCAGGACTCGGGTCACATGAGCGTGGTCGGTGCCGAGTTCGCGTCGAAGGCGCTCGCGGCGCATTTCGTCGGCGCAGAGAAGAAGTAGGCGAACCCGGATGAGCAGGGCCGACCTGCTTGTCGGCTCTACGCGCGAGGCGCAGTCTCGAGCGCGACGTCGAGATGCGGCCGCAAGCGCCGCGCCGTCGCGCCATTGACGAACCCGACGAAGTCAACGGCCGTCGTGACGTCGAGTTCGAAGTCGAGAGCGGCACCCAACGGCCCATCGACGACACAACCCGCCGCGCGAGCGCAGAAAATGGCGCCAGCGACGTCGTACGGATGCGAGTTGACGGTCGTCGTGCCCATGCGGCGCGCGAGCCAGCCGCGGACGTCGGCGATCATGCGGTAGGTGCCGATCGAGAGCAGGAACAGCTGACCCGCATTCGAGATGTACTGGTCGTCGAAAAAGTGGCGCAGGTTCGCGCCCTCGTGGACGCGGAGGCGCTCGGCGAAGGTGGTCTCGATGCCGGCGAGGGCGGGGCGCTGGTCGGGCGAGTAGCGGAAGAAGGGGAAGTAGCCGTGGTCGACGCGCGCGTCGGAGTTGGGGGAAAGCGTGCGGCGCGAGAGGAGCTCGTCGGTGGAAAGCTCGCGCAGCTCGAGCGTGCAGGGCGGGCCCAAGTTGGCCTCCAGCGAGCGGTAGCGGCCGCCGCGCGAGTCGGGGATCTCGCTCACGAGGCCGTACGAGAGGTCGGCGAGGCGCGGCGCGAGCGGGCCGGGGGGCGCGAAGGAAACGACCGTCCAGGCGGACCGCAGGTCGGCCATCAGGTTGCGCGTGCCGTCGATCGGGTCGAGCGCGAGGCGCGGGCCACCGTGGTCGAAACCTTCGAGCGCACGCGTGCCGCCGCGGCCGTCGGGGCCACGGTGCAGCCAGCCGGTGTCCTCGGTGAGCAGCGAAAGTGGCTCGTTTCTCGCGATTTCCTCGAACCACAGCTCGATCGCGGCCTCGACGCGCGCATCGATCGCGTAAGTCACGTCTCCGGCGCCCTGGCGCACGGGGCGAGCGACGAGATCGAGGTCACCGGCCTCGACGGCGGCGGCCACGGCGGAGCGGGCCTCGCGGCGGATGCGCCCACACAGTTCGCGCAGGCGCGCGGGCCAGTCGGCGGGGGAGCCGTGCGGCTCGATCTGGCGGGACATCGCGCCTAAGATACCGCGCTTCATTCCTCAGGGCGGCACGAGGCCGTTGGAACTCCCCATGACCCAAGTCCGAGACGTGATCATCGTCGGCTCCGGCCCCGCCGGCTACACCGCCGCCATCTACACCGCGCGCGCGAACCTCAAGCCGCTGCTCTTCGAGGGCATGCAGCCCGGTGGCCAGCTCACGATCACGACCGACGTCGAGAACTTCCCCGGCTACCCGCAGGGCGTCGAGGGTCCGAAGATGATGGAGGACCTGAAGGAGCAGGCCTCGCGCTTCGGCACGGAGATCGTGTTCGAGCAGGTGATCCGGGTCGACTTCTCCAAGCGTCCGTTCACGCTCTGGACGGACTTCAACGAGTACCAGGCCAAGGCCGTGATCCTGTGCACGGGCGCGAGCGCGAAGCTGCTCGGGATCGAGAGCGAGTCGCGGCTCATGGGCCACGGCGTGTCGGCCTGCGCGACCTGCGACGGCTCGTTCTTCAAGAACAAGGAAGTGCTGATCGTCGGCGGCGGCGACACGGCGATGGAGGAGGCGAACTACCTCACGCGCATGTGCTCCAAGGTCACGATCGTGCACCGGCGCGAGGAGTTTCGCGCCTCGAAGATCATGTACGACCGCGCCCGTGCGAACCCGAAGATCGCGTGGATGCTCAACAAGGAGATCGTCGAGATCCTGACGGGCGAGAAGGGCAAGGTGAACTCGGTGCGCGTCAAGGACACGCGCACGGGCGAGCTCTCGGTCGAGAAGACCGACGGCGTGTTCATCGCCATCGGGCACAAGCCGAACACCGAGGTTTTCGCGGGGCAGCTCGTGTGCGACGAGACGGGCTACGTGAAGATCCACGACGGCACGTACACGTCGGTCGAGGGCGTGTTCGCCGCCGGTGACGTCGCCGACAACGTGTACCGACAGGCCGTGACGGCCGCGGGCATGGGCTGCATGGCGGCGATCGATGCCGAGCGCTGGCTCGAGCGTCAGGGCTCGCACTAGGTCCGCGCCATGGCGAAGCTCGCGCGGCACGTCGTCGTCACTGGAGCGGGCACCGGCATCGGGCGCGCGATCGCGCTCGGGTTCGCACGCAAGGGCACGCGGCTCACGCTGCTCGCGCGCGACCTCGCGCGGCTCGAGGCGACGGCGGCGGAAGCGCGCGGGCGCGGCGCGGAAGTGCAGGCGCTCGCCTGCGACATCCGCAAGCGCGCGAGCGTGGACACGTGCTTCGCGAGCGCGGCCGAGCGCTTCGGTCCCGTGCACACGCTCGTCGCCAACTCCGGCATCGGCGGCGCCAACGCGCCGGGCAAGCGCGACCGCTTCGAACAGCTCGTCGAGACCAACCTCGTCGGCACGTACTCGTGCCTGCGCGCCGCCGAGCGCCACCTCGCTCCCGGTCCGGACACGCGCCATCTCGTCGTGATCGCGTCGATCCTCGCGCGCATCGGCGTCGGCGGCTACACGGGCTACTGCGCGTCGAAGGCGGGGCTGCTCGGGCTCGTGCGCGCGCTCGCGGCCGAGCTCGCGACCGCCAACGTGCAGGTCAACGCGGTCTGCCCCGGCTGGGTCGAGACCGACATGGCGCGCGAAGGCCTCGACGGCATGGCGAAGGCGATGGGGAAGAGCTTCGACGAGGCGCGCGCGATCGCCATGTCCGCCGTGCCGATGGGCCGCATGAGCCAGCCCGAGGACGTGGCCGGGCTCGTGCGCTGGCTGGCGAGCGACGACGCGCGCGGCGTCACCGGGCAGGCGCTCGACATCAACAACGGCGCCTGGATGGGCTGAGGGCCCGCCGGACGGGCCGGAGGGCTCGACCTTGGCCCTCGCGCGGCTCCCAAGCCTCGAATTTGGCCTCTGGCGGGCGCAAGCTGGGACTTTGTGCCGGAAGCCGGGGAACTGTTCGCGCTCTGGGTACGTCTGGAGCGGACGTTTTGTCCGGAAAAGCCGCTGCGGTCCGGCCAGTTGTCCGCGCCACGGCTAGATTCAGACACGAACGATGCGCTCCACTGCGGCAGCGCAGCGCCCCCCTGACCCCTCCGCGCCGACTCCGGGCCTTCCGGACCGGCGCCGCGACGCCCCCCTCGATGAATCTCCTCACCCGGGTCCTGGTGCCCGTTCTCCTGTCCGCCTCCGCCTTCGCCCAGACGAGCCTTTGGCTCCAGGCGCCGGTCCCCGACGGGGGCGTCATCCGCCCCTCGACCGTGTGGGTCAACACTGCGGGCATCGAGTTCCAGAACGACACGATCGCGTGGGACGAGTTCGAGTTCCCGGTCGACACGCTCGTGACGCGCGTGCGCTGGTGGGGCAGCGAGCCGATGGCGCTCGGCTTTCAGCTCGAGTTCTTCCATCAGGAGCCGCTCTCGGTCGTCTCGAAGCCCGACATCGCGCTCTCGAACCAGCCGCCGATCGTGAGCCACACGGTCACGAGCTTCTCGCAGGTGCAGACCTACTTCGCGACGCCGCCGTTCTACAACATGTACCAGTTCGAGGCCGACCTTCCCGCGCCGATGTTCTGCGCCGCGAACACGCGCTACCACCTCTCGATCTACGGCCGCCAGCCGTCGACCAACGAGCTGTGGCAGTGGGCCTCCTCGCCCACGGGCGCGAACGGCGCGACGTGGTGGCGCCGCAGCTTCGGCATCTACTACAACTTCGCCGACAACCGCGCGTTCGAGCTGCTCACGAGCGAAGCCAGCGTGCTCGGCAGCGCCTTCTGCGTCGCGACCACGGGCTGCCCCTGCGGCAATCCCGGTCAGGCCGGCGAAGGCTGCGCCAACAGCAATCAGGAGGGTGCGACGCTCGTCGCCGTCGGCAGCGCGAGCGTCGCCGCCGATGACCTGCGCCTGATCACGCTGCAGATTCCCGCCAACCAGAGCTGCCTCCTGATCGGCAGCATGAACCTCACGTCCGGCACGCCCTTCGGCGACGGACGCCGCTGCGTCGGCGGACCGGTGCAGCGCTTCGGCGTGCAGTCGAGCGGCGCCGCGGGCGCCGTCAGCTACGGCCCGGGCCTCGGCGCCTACGCGTCGACGCACTTCCCCGCGGCCGGCCACCTGCTCGCGGGCCGCACGTTCGGCTTCCAGACCTGGTACCGCGACGATCACGGCCCCTGCAACAGCAACTCGAACATCTCGGGCGGGCGCCAGATCACGTTCGTGCCGTAAGCGCCGCACGCGCACCCGTCCGCCTCGGGAGTCCGGGCTTGGGTGGGGCTCCCGAATTTCAATCGACCGCCGGCCCGTTCGCCGTCGTTCAGCGCCCACATCTCCCGCCACGCCCCCCGCACCTCGCCACCCCGGGAACTCCCGTGAAAGTCCTGAACTTCGCCGTGACCCTGCTCGCGCTCGCCTCCACGGCGGCGGCGCAGACCAGCCTCTACCAGCAACCCGCGACACCCGGCGGCGGCAACCACTACAAGTCGACGGTCTGGATCCACACTTCCGGCGCCGACTTCGAGAACGACGCGATCGCGTGGGATGACTTCGAGCTGCCGACCGACCAGCTCGTGACCCGCGTCCGCTGGACCGGCACCGATTCCCTCGCGATGGGGTTCCAGATCGAGATCTACCACGAGGATCCGCTCTCGTCCGTCGCGGACCCCGACCTCGCCGTGTCCGACCAGCCGCCGATCTCGAGCCAGACGGTGGCGAGCTACTCGCAGGTGCAGGTTTTCTCCGGCGCCTACAGCCTGTACGAGTACGAGGCCGACCTGCCGACGCCGATCTTCTGCGCGGCGAACACGCGCTACCACCTCTCGATCTTCGCGCGCGCTCCCACCACGGCGATCAACTGGTCCTGGAGCCAGTCCCCGGTCGGTTCCAACGGCGCCACCTGGTGGCACCGCGCGTTCGGCACCTACTACAACATCACCGACAACCGCGCGTTCGAGCTGCTCACGCTGCACGATCCGCTGGTCGGGAGCGCGTTCTGCGTCGCAACGACGGGCTGCCCGTGCGGCAACCCCGGTCAGCCCGGCGAAGGCTGCGAGAGCAGCGCGCAGGAAGGTGCGGCGCTCGTCGCCATCGGCAGCGCGAGCGTGGCCGCGGATGACTTGAGGCTCCTCACGCTGCAGCTCCCGACCTTCGAGAGCTGCCTGATGATCGCGAGCACCAACCTGCACTCGGGCGTGCCCTTCGGCGACGGACGCCGCTGCCTCGCGGGACCGATGCAGCGCTTCGGCGTGCAGTCGAGCGGCGCCACCGGTTCGGTCACCTACGGCCCGGGCCTCGGCGCCTACGCGTCGACGCACTTCCCCGTGGCCGGCCACCTGATCGCGGGAGGCACGTTCGGCTTCCAGACCTGGTTCCGCGACAACAACGGCCCCTGCAACCACGACTCGAACATCTCGAGCGGCCGCCAGATCACGTTCGTGCAGTAAGCGCCGCACGCGCGCCCCTCCGCCTCGGGAGTCCGGCCTCGGTCGGGCTCCCGAAGTGCTTCGTGGAGCGGCGTTCAGAGCTCGAGGTCGAGCGTCGCGAGCGCGGGCACCGTCGCACGGCGCACTTCCGCTTCGTTGCCGTCGGTCGCGCGGCGCACGAAGCGCAGCTCGCCCGCGGGCACACGCGGCAGCACGAACGTTCCGTCGGGGTCGATCGCGAGTTCCCCGCGCGCCCGCAGCGCACCGCTCTCGAAGCGCCAGCCCAGTCCCGCCCGTTCGCTCGCCGCGAAGCCGATCACGCGGCCTTGCGCGCGCGCGAGCGGAACGTCGAGCGTCCAGTCGTGTTCGCCGTCGCGCAGCTCGAGCGCGGCCTCGAGCGTGAAGGCGCGCGCGCCGCGCAGCGGATCGAAGAACTCCAGCCGCGAGCTGCCGACGAGCGGCGAGCCGAGCTGGAACGTCCCGTCGGGAGCGAGCGTCGCCACGCGCGCGGCGCGGCCGGGCTCGCGCAGCGACGTGAGCCGCACTTCCCAGCCCGCGGCCGGGCGACCGCCGAGCGAGAGCTGACCCCGCACGTGCGCGAGCAGCGCCGCGCGGAAACTGACCTCGACGCTCGCACTCTC
>JAPLOE010000269.1 GCA_026692705.1 Planctomycetota bacterium | reverse complement strand
CCGTACTTCGTCGATCGGGTGCTGCAAGGCTCGTTGGTGCTCGACGCCACGGGCAGCTTCGACCCGGACCAGTCCTGCAACGACCGCATCGTCAAGTACCGCTGGGACTTGGACGGCAACGGGACCTTCGACTTCCAGTTCGACAACGCCGGTAACCGTGACCGCATCTACAATCTGATCTCGCAGAAGGTGGTCGACGGCTACTTCCACATCCTGCTGATGGTCGAGCTCCCGCCCGGCTCCGGCTTCGCGCAGCTCAAGGCGACGCTCGAGTGCATGGGCGGCCCCGACGACTACGTCGTGCGCGTCATGCACGAGCGCGTGTTCCGCTTCATGCACCGCGTCTAGCGCGCTCCCCCCGGGATCCACCTTTCCATGCCGTTCACCGACCGCGAGATCCTCGAGACCGTGAGGATGATCGAGCTGGAGACGCTCGACATCCGCACGATCACGCTGGGCATCAACCTGCTCGACTGCGCCGACCCCGACGCCGAGAGCGCCTGCGAGAAGATCTACACCAAGATCGTGCACCACGCGCGCGGCCTGCAGGAGGTCGGGCGCGGCATCTCGTCGGACTACGGCATCCCGATCGTCAACAAGCGCATCGCGACGACGCCGATCGCGTGGGTCGCGGCGGCGAGCGGCACCGACGACCTCGTGCCCTTCGCGCGCGCGCTCGACGCGGCGGCGAAGGCCTGCGGCGTCGACTTCATCGGCGGCTTCACGGCCTACGTTCACAAGGGCTTCACGCACTCCGACGACGCGCTGTTCCGCTCGATCCCGCGCGCGCTGAAGGAGACGCAGCACGTCTGCTCGTCGGTCTCGCTCGCAACGACCAAGGCCGGCATCAACATGAGTGCCGTCGCGCGCTTCTCCGAGGTGATCCTCGAGACGGCGCGGCTCACCGCCGACCAGGGAGGCCTCGGTTGCGCGAAGCTCGTGTGCTTCTGCAACGCGGTCGAGGACAACCCGTTTGTCGCCGGCGCGCACATCGGCACCGGCGAGCCGGAGACGGTCGTCAACGTCGGCGTCAGCGGCCCCGGCGTCGTGCGCGCGGCGATCGCCAAGCTCGGGCCCGAGCCCGACCTGCTCGCGGTCGCGGAAACCGTCAAGCGCACGGCCTTCAAGATCACGCGCATGGGCGAGCTCGTCGGCCGCGAGGCCGCGCGCCGGCTGGGCACGAGCTTCGGCATCGTCGACATCAGCCTCGCGCCCACTCCGGCGCTGGGCGACTCGGTCTCGGACATCCTCGAGCTGATCGGCGTCGAGCGCACCGGCGCTCCCGGCACGACGGCGGCGCTCGCGCTGCTCACCGACGCGGTCAAGAAGGGCGGCGCGATGGCGAGCTCGAGCGTCGGCGGCCTGTCGGGCGCGTTCATCCCCGTCAGCGAGGACGCCGGCATGATCGACGCGGTGCGCGTCGGCGCGCTGAGCCTCGCCAAGCTCGAGGCGATGACGAGCGTCTGCTCGGTCGGCCTCGACATGGTCGCCGTGCCTGGCAACACCAGCGCGGCCACGCTCACCGGCATCATCGCCGACGAGATGGCGATCGGCATGGTCAACGCCAAGACCACCGCCGTGCGCATCATCCCCGTGCCCGGCAAGGGCCCGGGCGAGACGGTCGAGTGGGGTGGCCTGCTCGGCACCGCCATCGTGCAGGATCCGGGCAAGTTCTCCTGCGAAGTGCTGCACCGGCGCGGCGGTCGCATCCCCGCGCCGATCCAGAGCTACAAGAACTGAAATCCCTTCCGGGGCCGCCCGCGCACTTGGCGGCCCGGAGCGCGGGATTCTGCGCAGGTTCGCGGGATGCGCGCGAGGCGCTCAAGTCGCATGGGGCCGCGCGTCCGAAAGCGGGAGGGCTCCAGCCTGCCGGAGCAGCCACCCCCGATGATCTCCCGCATCCTGTACGTCGACGGCGATGCCGCCGTCCGCGAGTCGTTCCGTTCCTGGTTCGGCGCCGAGCACGAGATCTGGCTCGCCGCGACGCCGGAAGAGGCCCTCGTCGCGATCCGCGACGGCCGCTCGTTCGCGGTGATCGTCTCGGCGCAGGAGCTGCCGCGCATCGACGGCATCGAGCTGCTCGCGCGCGCGCGCATCGAGTCGCCAGAGTCGGTGACCGTGCTCGCCGCCTGCCACGCCGACGTCTCGACCATCGCCACGGCGCTGCGCCGCGCGCACGTCTTCCAGCTGGTCGCGAGCCCTTTCTCGCGTGATTCGTTCGGGCCGGTGCTCGCCGAATGCGTGACCGAGCACCGCCGCCTCGTCGCCGAGCACGAGGCGACGCGGGCGCTCAACGTGTCGCGCGCGCGCCTGTCGAGCCTGACCGACAGCCTCGAGCGGCGCATCCACGAGCAGTCGCGCGCCCTGCTGCGCATGCGGCGCTTCGCCGAGGAACTCGGCCGGACGAGCACGCTCGGGGCCGTTGCCGAGCTGGCGGCCTTCGCGACGCGCGAGATCTGCGACGTCAGCGGTGCGCGCGTCGAATACGCCATCACGCCCGACCACTGCGGTGCACGCGGCGCGCAGTCCGGCCAGCTGCCCGAGGACGGGTTGCTCTACCAGCCGCTGCCGAGCGGTGATCGCGAGCTCGGCACGCTGATCGTTCCGGCCATCGACGTCACGGGCCAGCCGCTGGGCGCCGAGAAGGTCGAGCTGCTCGTGTCGATCGCGGGCGCGACGGCCTTCGCCGCCGGCAACTGCCTGGGGCGTTGCGAGAATCGCATCGCGCACGACGAGACGATCCTCGCGATGGCGAAGGTCGCCGAGCAGCGCGACAACGAGACCGGCCTGCACGTCGAGCGCGTCAGCCAGTACTGCCGCCTCGCCGCCGAGGCGCTGCGCGCGCGCGGGCTGTACCTGCGCACGCTGACCGACGAGTGGATCGGAGCGCTGGTCAAGTCCGCGCCGCTGCACGACGTCGGCAAGGTCGGCATTCCCGACTCGATCCTGCTCAAGCCTGGCCGTCTCAACGACGCCGAGTGGAAGGTGATGCGCACGCACGCCGAAATCGGGGCGCAGACGCTGCGCGCGATCCTCGCCGGTGGCGGCGACCATCCGTTCCTCGCGATGGGCCTCGACATCGCCTGGTGCCACCACGAACGCTGGGACGGCAAGGGCTATCCGCGTGGCCTCGCGGGCGAGCAGATCCCGCTGGCGGCGCGCATCGTGTCCGTGGCCGACGTCTACGACGCGCTCACGTCCGTGCGGCCCTACAAGCGGCCGTGGAGCCACGAGGAAGCGCTCGCGTACCTGGGCGAGCAGTCCGGGCGCCACTTCGACCCGAGCGTGGTCGCGGCCTTCGTCGACAGCCGGGACGAGGTCGGGCGCATCCGCTCGACGCTGGCCGACCCCGGCCATAAGGCCGTCGAGTCGACCCTCGCCGACGAGCAGCGCGCGGCGAGCTGAAGCGCGCGCGGCCCCGCGCGCGCTTCGAGCGAGCGTCCGCGGGTCTTCGTCTCGCCCGGAGCATCGCGTTGGCTCAAGCCGTACGCTGGCGCGCTTCATGTCGCGCTGGAAGCAGACGTTCGCGGCCGTGTGGTTCGCCAACACGGTCACCGCGATCGGGATGATGGCGTTCCTGCCGTTTTTCCCCAGCCAACTGGAGTCGCTCGGGCTGACGGACAGGGGCGAGATCGCGACGTGGTCGGGCGTGCTGTACGGAGCGGCGCCGCTGTTCGCCGCGCTGGCGAGCCCGCTGTGGGGCGCGCTCGGTGATCGTGTGGGGCGCAGGCTGATGGTGTTGCGCTCGATGCTCGCGATCACGGTGTTCGTGGGCGCGATGAGCTTCGCGCGCAATCCGTGGGAGCTGCTCGCGCTGCGCATCGCGCAGGGGATGTTCTCGGGGTTCGTGGCGCCGAGCGTCACGCTGGTGAGCGTGCTCGCGCCGGCCTCGGAGCAGTCGCGCGTGTCGAGCCGCCTGAGCACGTCGATGGTGGTCGGCGCGATCCTCGGGCCGCTCGTGGGCGAGCTGTTGCGCGCGGAATTCGGCATCCGCGAGGTGTATCTGGCGGTCGCGGCGATGTCGGCGGTGTCGGCGGTGGTGATCCTCGCCTTCGCGCACGAGGACGAGAGCCACCGGCGCGCGGGGCGGGAAGCGGGCGAGCCACGCAGCGGGCTCGGCTCGCTCCTGCGCGACATCGGCGAGCTGCGCGGACAGGAAGCGTTGCGCGCGTCGGTGGGGCTGCTCTTCTGGCTGCAGTACGGCATGGGCGCGACCAACCCGCTGCTCGAGCTGCACGTGCGCGACCTCGGCACGTCGATCGACGGCCTGAAGCCGAGCACGGGCGCGCTGTTCTTCTCGATGTCAGCCGCGAACCTGATCGCGATGCCGCTGTGGGGGAGGTACGGCGACCGGCTGGGAGCCTTCCGCGCGCTCAAGCGCTGCGCGGCGTTGTGCGCGCTGGCGCTGGTCGTGCAGGCGCTCGCGCCGACCTACGAGTGGCTGCTGGCGGGGCGGGTGCTGTTCGGAGCCGCGATGGCCGGGTCGGCGCCGCTGGCCTTCGGCGTGGCGGCGGCGGAGTCCTCGGCGGAGCAGCGCGGCGGGGCCGTGGGGGTCGTGTTCGGGGCCCGCGCGCTCGCCATCGCGGTCGCGTCGATGACCGGCGGGGCGCTGAGCAACTGGATCGGCGTGCGCGGGCTGTTCTTCGGGTCGGGGCTGGTGCTCGTGGCCTACCTGACGCTGCTCGTGCGGCGCGGGCGGCGACTGCCCTGACCCGGCCGCGGGACGACTTATCCACAATATGTAGGGGTGGCTGGACGGATCTGGCACCAGCGATAGGATCCCGCCTCTCAGGAGGAGACCCCGTGCAGCGACCGCTCCGCATCTACTTCGTCGGTGCCCACTCGACCGGAAAGACGACCCTCGCCCGCTGGGTCCGCGACACCTACGGCCTGCCGATGATCTCGGAAGTGGCCCGGGGCGTGCTGGCCGAGATGGAGGAGCAGCTCGACTCGATGCGCTCGCGCCTCGAGGTCGTCGACCGCTATCAGGCCGAGGTCTTCGAGCGCCAGATCACCGCCGAAGCGGGTCACGTCGGATCCTTCGTGTCCGACCGCGCGTTCTGCAATCTCGCCTACGCCGCGCACCACGCGCGCGTGCTCAACAAGCTCGCCACCGACCCGCGGCTCGCCGCCTACATGGAGTCGGTGAAGGACGGGCTCGTGTTCTTCCTGCGGCCGCACCGTGAATTGCTCGCCGAGGACGGCGTGCGCGCCGGCGTCGCGTGGGAAGAGGTCCTGCGCATCGACGGCATGGTCAAGCTGATGCTCGAGCTGTTCGGCATCCCGTACATCCCCGTCGACTGCCTGCCGATGCAGGAGCGCGTGCGTCTGCTCGAGCGGGTGTTCTCGCTCGCCGGTCTCGAGCCGGATTCCAAGGACGAGATCGTCCCGGCCCCGCGGGCGACGATCCGGCGCGTCGACGGTCCCGTGAGCGCCTCCGGCGGCATCGTCCCGGGCGTTTCGGGCCATCCGCGTGTCGGAAATGGAAAGGCCGCCGGCAACGGCGGCTCGCCGCGGCCCGAACCCGTCCGCTGAGGTGCCCGAGGGGCGACTACCGACTTCTGGGGCTCCTCGCTATCCTCCTCGCCCCGCGGAACGCCCCCCCCAACCGGACGGTACCCGTCCCTTTCCCCCGGAAACCAAGCCATGTTCCAGCCCTTCATCCAGATCGCGCTGCTCGCCGCAGCCACGGCGGCCCCGACGGCCACCGCACCCGCCAGCGCTCCCAAGCTCGTCACGGCCCCGATCCAGGACGCCGCCGCGCCGGTCGAGCCGAAGTGGACCGGCAACATCTCCGCCGGCTTCGTCATGACCGACGGCAACTCGGAGATGCGCCAGGCCAACGCGAGCGCCGACGCGACGCTCAAGCGCGAGAAGGACCAGTTCACCCTCGGCTTCCTGTGGGTGTACGCCGAGAACAACAACCCGCCGAACAACGACTGGACGCTGACGGACCGCCGCACGTTCGGCCGCGGCAAGTACGACTACTTCTTCGCGAAGGAAACGTACGCCTACGGCATGCTGACGGCGGAAAACGACTACCTGCAGACGATCGCGCTGCGCTGGAACGCCGGTACGGGTCTCGGCCACCAGTTCGTCGACACCGACACTTGGAAGTTCGCGCTCGAAGCCGGTATGTCGTACATCGACACCGACTACAAGTTCGGCACCGACACCGAGGACATCACGGTCCGCCTCGCCACGAACACGACGCACCGCGCGAGCGACACGTGGAGCTTCAACCACCTGCTCGAAATGTACCCGTCGGTCGAGGACACCGAGGACGTGTACGGCCGCTCGCAGTTCACGGCGGACGCCAAGCTCTCGGAGAACATGATCATGACCCTCAAGTGGGTCATGGACTACGACAACACGCCGGTCTCCGGTGCCGAGCGCGTCGACAACCGCTACCTGCTGTCGGTCGGCTGGAAGTTCTGATCCCCCCAGTCCCCCCAGTTCCCCAAAGGAGCACAGCCATGGGAATGATGCAGGAATTCCGTGAGTTCGCCGTCAAGGGCAACGCCATCGACCTCGCGGTCGGTGTCGTGATCGGCGCCGCCTTCGGCAAGATCGTCAACTCGATCGTCAACGACATGCTCATGCCGATCGTCGGCGTGCTGACGGGTGGCATCGACTTCAAGGGCCGCTTCTACGCGCTCGACGGCGAGAAGTACGAGACGCTGGAGAAGGCGCTGGCCGCCAAGGCGCCGGTGCTCGGCTACGGCAACCTGATCCAGTCGATCCTCGAGTTCGTGATCGTCGCCTTCGCGATCTTCATGATGGTGCGCACGATCAACCGCATGCGCGTCGAACCGGTGAAGAAGTAGCCGTTTCGCAGCCTCAGGAACGTCACGCGGGCGCGTCGGGCGAAGAGCCTGGCGCGCCCGCTTGCGTCGCGGCGCGCGATCTCAGTCGGGCAGGGCCGCGACCAGCGCGTCGCGCTGCGCCTCGGCCAGCACGCGGCGCACCAGCGCGGGCTCGAGCCGGCTCTCGGCGAGCGAGTCGTTGTGCTCGGCGAAGAGCTCGAGCGAGCTCGTGCCGAACCACAGCTCCGGCGAGGGCGAGCCGGTCGGCTGCGAGCGCCACGCGAGCTCGTCGAAGGGCGAGCTGCCCTCGAGTGCGTTGAGGCGCGCGGCGGTGGCCTCGAGGTTGGGGCGCGGCAGCACCGCACGCGTGGCGAGGTCGAACCACGAGTAGGTGTCGATCGCGAAGCGGTACAGGCCGCCGCGGCCGCTCGCGCGCGCGAACAACACGCGGTCCTGCGGAGTCGAGCCGAACAGCGCGTGGCGGCCGGGGGCGCGCGCGGCGAAACGCGGCGCGCTCGCGGTCCACACGGTCCAGTCGAGGTGCACGAGGTCGTCGCGCGCGACGAGGCCGAGCTCGTTGCGCTCGGCGGTCGCGGTCTCGACGCGCTCGGCCCACAGGTCGCGCCACGGGGCGAGGTCGGAGGTGAGCAGCGTCGGCAGGAGCTCGAGCAGCGCGTGCGTCGCGCGTTCGTGGCGCGCGCGCGAGTCGAGGCCGCGCAGCTCGGACGCGATGGGGGAGCGCTCGGGCTCGGCGAACCCCGCGACGATCGCGTCGACGGCCAGTGCGCGCTCGGAGGGGAACTCGCACATGTCGCCGGCGCGGGCGGTCTCGAGCAACTCGCGCTCGAGCTCGAGCGCGCGCTCGGGATGCCGCACGGCGAACAGCGCGCAGGTCCCGTCCGTGTCGAAGTGGTTGTTGACGATCGCCGTGCAGCCGCGCGCGAGCTCGGCCCGGCGCGCGGGCGCGAGGCGCGCGAACAGCAGCGCGGAACCCGTCGAGAGGTCGTGGCGCAGTTC
Organism: Planctomycetota bacterium; assembly: GCA_026692705.1. GTDB lineage: Bacteria > Planctomycetota > UBA1135 > UBA1135 > F1-120-MAGs118. Next base: position 14,627 of record JAPLOE010000269.1, on the reverse strand, counting down.
CGCGGGCGTGCGATTGCCGGGCCAGTGGCTCAGCGCGAGGCCGGGCGCCGCGAGCGTGCTCTCGAAGGCGCCGTCGACGGCGATCACCGGCTCCGTCGGCGCGCCGTGGAGGATGCGGACGGGGAGGTTCAACGCACGGACTGGGGATCGAGGTCGGGCTGCGTCTCGCGCAGCTCGAGCCACTTCTTGAGGCGCCGCTGGTTGTCGGCGGAGTCGCGCTTGGCGATCTCGCGCACCGCGCGGTCGTCGGGCGAGAGGTCGGTGCGCGCGAGTTCCTCCTCGGCGTACTTGAACGACTGCTCGTACATCGCCTGCGCGCGGTCGAAGTCGCGCTTCAGGTAGTAGTGCAGCATCACCGCGGTGTCGTTCAGGTAGTTGGGATCCTTCGGGCTCAGCTGCAGCGAGCGCTCGTAGGCGTCGAAGGAGCGCGTCCACAGGTCCGCCAGCACTTCCGGATCGGGCTTCTCGCCGCGGCGCATGCGCAGCGCGTCGCCCTGGTCGCGCAGGAACAGGCCGAGGTTGTTCCAGTGGCGCCCGACCTCGGGCTGCACCTTGGTGAAGAGCTCGCAGATCAGGGCGGCGTCGTCGTTGCGCACGCGGCCCTTCTGCTTCGCCGGATCCGCGCACCAGCCGATCAGGCCGTTGAGCACGCCCTCGTTGCGGCTGAAGTCGCCGGCGAGCGTCGCCACGAGGCCGTCGGTGTCGATGCGGCGGTAGTTCTTGAGCGCCTCGATCGCCTCCTCGTAGCGCTGCTGCGAGAACGCGGCGCGGAACACGTAGTACCAGGAGTTCGTGAAGGCCGGCCAGAGCTCGACCGCGCGCCGGAACGAGGCCTCGCTCTCGGCCCACTTGGCGTTCTCGAACTGCGCGAAGCCCTTCCACCACGAGGTCGTCGCGTTGCGCGCGTCCGTCTCGCCCACGCGCGCCTGGAAGCGCGCGGCACCGTCCTCGATGCACACGAGGAACGGCTCGGCGCCGAGCAGCGAGTGCACCGCCGGGAACTTGACCACGGCCGGATCCCACTCGATCGCCATGGCGTAGCTCTTGCCCGCAGCGGCGAGGTCCTTCTTCCAGCCCTGCAGGTCGCCGCACTGCGCGTGCACGTCGGCGAGCGCCGACTGCTTCGCGTATTCCGCGGGCGTGCCGTAGAGCGTGATCGCCTCCTGGAACGTTGCGTGCGCCTTCTCCCACAGCTTGGCCTTGGCGCGCTCGTCGGCCTCGATGATGTAGCTCGAGAAGAGCAGCCGCCCGGCGAGCACGTGCGCTTCCGGCAGCTTGGGGCTGAGCTGGAGCGCGTGCGCCGCGGCGTCGTGACCGGCCTCGATGTCCTGCGCGTACCAGGCCGACTCCGCCAGTCCGAGCCACAGGTCGGTCCACGAGGACGCGCTCGTCTTCGCCGCGAGCTTGAAGTGCCGCAGCGCATCCTCGAACTGGCCCTGCGTGTACTGGCCACCGCCGTTGGTCGCGATCTCGCGCTTGGCGAGCGCGAGGAAGGCGTGCCCGAACAGGTAGTCGACGAGCTTCTCCGCCGCCGGATCCTTCTTGATCTCGTCGATCACCTCGAGCGCCTCGTCGATCTTCCAGCTCGCGATCCAGCCGCGCGCGACCCACGCGCGCGTGCGCGCACCGGGCTCGGCGACTGCGGCCGCGTCGAAGGCCGCCTGCGCCTCGACGAGCTTGCCTTCGACGAGCAGCGCGCGGCCGCGCTCGAGCAGCGCCTCGACCGATTCCTGCGGGGCGAAGTGGGCGGGCGTGGCGGCGGCCGGGGAAGGCGCGGAAGCGACGAGCAGGGCTGCGAGGACGATGTGCATGGCGGGGGCGTCACTGACGCTGGGGCAGGGCCTTCTGGCAGCGAGGGATGTAGAGCTCGGAGACCGACGGCCGCGGCGAGGGGCCGATGTCGAGGCTCCGCTGGAAGTATTCGAGTGCGCGGCGCGGGTCACCGTCGCGCTCGAGGTAGAGCAGGCCCATGTACTCGTGGGCGTCGCCCCAGGCCTCGCGCAGGCGCGCCCGCTCGCGTTCGGTGAGCGCGGGGTTGGCGAGCTGCTTGTCGCCGAGCGCGATCGCCGTGCGCAAAAGGCCGCGCGCGATCTCGGTGTCGTTGCGCAGGTACTCGACCGCGATCAGCGCCGCGTCGGCCATCACGCGCACGTTGTCGGGCGCGAGGCGGCTGGCGTCGAGCAGCGCCTTGTAGGCGTTCTCGAAGGCCTTTTGCGCGCGCTTGCGCTGGTCCTCGGCGCGGATGCGCAGCTCGGTCTCGAGGCGCGGACCGATCGGGATCGTCGCGTCGATTCCGGCCCGGTCGCGCAGCGCGAGCAGGCGCCGCGGCTCGAGGATGCGGCGGTCGGCGGCGAGCTGGAATTCCTCGGCGTTGGCGTGCGCCTCGTCCGCGATCGCGCGGTACAGGCGCCCGGCCTCGACGGCCCACTTGAGCACGTCGGGCTGGTAGCGGTGCAACTCGAGGTGGAGCTGTGCGGCCGGGATCGGCTCGCCCTTGGCCTCGTGGTCGAGCGCCAGCGTCGCGAGCCCGACGACCCCCGACTCGACCTTGCCCGGCAGCTCGGTGACCATCGCGCCGCGCTCGCGCTTTTCCATCGAGCGGAAGCTCTCGGCCGCCGCCGCGAGACGCCCGAGTTCACGCTGCTTCCAGCCCGTCGCTGCGCGGCACAGTGCCTCCATGCGCGTCGCTTCGGGGCGCAGCGAAGTGTCGAGCGCGCGCGCCGCCGCGTACTCGCCCTCGGCGATGCGCAGCTCGTCGATCGCGGCGTTCGGCTCGAGCGCGAGGGCGCGCTCGAAGCGTTCGTTGGCCGGAATCCACCACGTGTCCGGGCTGCCCGTCGCGCTCGGCCGCATGCGCTCGAAGGCCGCGATCGCTTCCGCATGGCCTCCGCGTTGCAGCGCCGTCGCACGCAGCTGCGCCGAGAGCTCGCGGTCGTTCGGCAGCTTCTGGAAGCCACGTTCGAGCGTCGCCTGCGAAGCGGCGAGGTCGTTGCGGCGCGCCTGCACGTCGGCGAGCGTGAGCCACGCCCAACGATCGCCCGGCTGCGCGCCGACGAGCCGAGCCAGCGCCTCTTCGGTCTCGCGCGCGAGCTCGTCGCTCGACGTCGCCGCACGCACCGCGGAGTCGTAGGCGTCCCACAGCGCCCGCGCGATCGTCAGCTCCGGCGCCTCGCGCGCCTGCAGGCTCGCACCGCCGGCCGCGAGCGCCGCGCGAGCATTGCGCGCCGCTTCGAGCGCCTCGTTGGTCTTGCCGAGCAGGCTCGCTTCCGCGTGCACGAGCAGCGCGCGCGGCTCCGCCGGAGCGACCGCCAGCACTTCCTGCGTGATCGCGAGCGCCTCCGCATCGCGGCCTTCGACGAGCAGCGCCCGCGCCTGCGCGATGCGCGGCTCGGTCAGGATGTCGTGGATCAGCGCCAGCGCTCCGACCCAGTCGCCGCGGTCGATCGCGGCCTTCGCGAGGTCGCGCAGGCGCGCCGTCTCGGGATCCTGCGGAGCCTGGGGAGCGGGATTCGCCTCCGCAGCCGGCTTCTCGTCCCGCTCGAGGCCAGGCTCGCCCTTCGCGGCGGCACCGGAGTCGTTTCGGGGCGTCGCGGCGGGGCTCGTGGTCTCGTCCGGCCGCGGCGCGACCATGGCCGGTGCCGACCCGGCCTCGACACCGGTCGGGGGGCTCGTCCTGGGCGGCTGGTCGCCCCCCGGAGCGGTCACGCAGGAGGCCAGAGCCAGCGCCAGCAGCGGAGTCGGACGAATGCGCATGGGGCGAAGGGCGTTCTCGAGGCGCAGCATAGCCCGGAGCGCCCCCCGGTACCTACGGCGGCGGCCCGAAGTCTGCGCCATCGAATTCGGGCTCCCGCGGGCTCTCGCGGACCATTTCCGACGCCGCTCTTTGATCCCCGGGCGAACCGACAGGAAGATGCACGGGCCTTCGGTCGTCCACCCTGACGACGGACTCCGCGCTCCCGCGGCGCCGTCGTCGGCCGACCTCCGCCCTCCATGACCCACCGCGTGATCCAAGCCCTGCGCCTCGCCGCCCTCGCGGGCGTCGCCTCGCTGCTGTTCGCCTCCTGCGACAACCCGGCCTGCGTCTACAGCGGCAACTGCGGCAGCGGCGGTGGCGGGGGAGGTGGAGGTGGCGTCGGCAGCGAGGCCTCGGTCCTGCCCTCGACCAACCTGTGGCTGAACCCGGCCGAGCCGTCGGTCGAGGACTTCTTCCCGACCGGCACGCAGATCTCGACCACGACGCCGATCGCGCTCGTGTTCAGCGAGTCGATGGCGCCGGCGACGATCGCGAGCGCGTTCCAGATCGCCATCGCGGGCACCCAGCAGGGCATTCCGCTGACGGCCACGCTCTCGGGCGACGGGCGCGTCGCCGTGCTCATCCCGACCGTCGCGCTGCAGGCCGACACCGACTACGAGGTCAGCTGGCGCGACACCGCGCTGATCACCGACCTGCAGGGCTCCAAGCTGCCCAAGCCGGCCGACGGCATCGTCGGGACGTTCTCGACCGCCGCCACCGATCCCACGGCGCCGCGCGTCGTGATGACGTTCCCGCCGGACAACGCGACGGGTCAAGGCCTGAGCCCGGAAGTGCTCGTGCTGTTCGACCGCGCGGTCAACGTGACGGCGCCGTCGTGGCTCGTGCGTGTCGGCGCCAACCCGCCGACCGAGAATCCCGCGCCGACCGCGCTCACGATCAGCGCCGGGCAGGCCTCGATCGAGGACCGGCGCGGCTGGCGCTGGCGCAGCGCGAACGCCAGCGGCGTTCCGGCCGAGCTGCAGATCAGTTCGGTCGTCACCGTGCGGCTTTCGCCGAGCACCGCGCCGATCACGGCCGTCGGTGGCACGACGTCGCTCACGGAGACGAGCTTCGACTTCACACTGGCGCCCTTCGGCGCGCCGCGTTCGATCGACGTGCTGTCGCTGCCCTTCGACGCGATCGGCAAGGCCAACCTCGACGGGCTCGACCCGGCGGCGGCGCTCGAGATGGAAGTGTGGCTGTTCGGTTCGGACACGGCCGACCTGCTCGACCTGTACGTGATCGGCACGGGCACGGTCGCGCCGGCGAAGCTCGTCACGCTCTTCCGCGAGGTCGAGCTCGGCACGCTCGCGAGCTACGACCCGCTGCCGCTCAACCACGACACCGGCGAGACGGTGAAGATCGGCGAGAGCGAGCTCGACCTCGCCTCGGCGACCGCACCGCTCGCGCTGCGCCTCGCGGAAGGCAGCGTGTTCCTCGCGGCCTCGCTGCGCCGCGGCAGCGTGCGCTCGCCGGCCTTCGTGCTCGACACCGACGCCAAGGCCGCCAGCTCGCAGGGACTGCTGCTCGACGTCACGCCGCCGGAATTCACGGGGTTCGGCACGTCGGGCACGAACACCACGACGTTCTCGAGCGACCAGAAGGACCTCGTCGTCGTCGGCCGCGCGAACGAGCAGATCCGCTCGGTCGAGGTCGTGAGCGGCACCAGCAACAACGGTTTCCGGCCCGACGTGGTCGCGTCGCGCGCCGACGGGCTGTTCGTCGCCGCTCCGGTCGCGCTCGGCCTCGTCGACCCGTCGCAGGGCATTCCGCAGATCGAGATGGTGCTCTACGACCGCGCCTACAATCCCGCGGTTTCCACGGTGTTCGCGAGCTTCCTGCAGACCGGCGCCGTCGGTCCCGGCCTCGCGGTGCCCGGTGCGGCGACGCAGTTCCAGGTCAGCGTCTTCGACGCGCGCACGAACGCGCCGATCGTCGGCGCGCGCGTGATCGTGCACGACTTCGCGCTCGGCACCAGCACGTTGGTCGACTCCGACACGACCGGCGCCCTCGGTTCGGTGATCGTCGACGCCTCGCTCACGAACGAATCGATCGTCACGGTCGAAGCGACGGGCTACGACCTGTGGAGCTTCCACGGCGCGCGGGTCTCGAGCCTGCGTGTGCCGCTCACGGCCACCAACCTCGCCCCCGGCGTGGGCGCGGGCACGGTCTCGAACTCGTCGGCCTTCACGAGCTTCGAGCGCGTCGTCAGCGACTCGCGCCGGCTCGAGTCCGCGGCCCCGACCTCGACCGTCTCCGGCTGCACGACGGTCGGAACGATCTCGGCCTGCCAGTACGGCCCGCTCACGCTGCGGCCCGGCCCGCTGGGTGCGTTGAGCTTCTTCGCGACCGTCACGCCCGCCAGCGCCTTCACGTTCAGCGCCACGAGCTTCCTGCGCTCGTTCGCGATCGAGCTGCCGATCCCGCCCGCGACGCCCGGCAGCCCGTCGGCGGCCTCGATCTCGAGCACGGTGCTGCTCGACGACGCCTCGGTCGACACCGAGGAGCGTGTGCTCGACGGTCCGGCGGCGGTGCTCGACGCCTCGACGGCGCTCGGCCTCCTGCTCTCCAACGTCGACGGCGCGCCGCGCATCACGGTCGAAGGCAACGTCCCCGGCATCGCCGGTTCGATCGTGCTCGGCCGCGGGGCGGCGCTCGACGCCATCGGCAGCCCGGCCGCCCAGTGGGCCGTGCGCAGCGCGATCCCCGGCGTCGTCGACCCGACCGCCAACAAGTACCAGGGCGACGTGCGTGGGGAGCTGATCACCAACGGAACCGTCGAGAGCGCGCTGTACTTCCGCGCGGAGATCCGCGACGCCCTCGGCGGCCGCAGCGGCCTGCGCCCGCGCTACAACGCCGTCCCCAACGTGCTCAACCTGCCGCAGCTGCCGCTGATCACGAGCCCGCTGCCGCTCCAGACCACCGCCGGCCCGTCCTACGACGTGCAGTTCGTCGACGTGCTCGCCGGACCCGATCCGGGTCTGTACCGCGTCACGCTGGTGGGCTCGAGCGGTCGCCGCTGGGTCCTGTGGCGCGAGGACTTCGGCGGGGCTTTCAACTCCGTCCACCTGCCCGACCTGTCGGGCGCCGGCGGCACCCCGCTGCCTTCGGGCACGGTGCTCGCGACCGTCTCGGCCTACGCCTTCCCGACGCTCGACGCCGCCGCCTTCTCTTTCGCCGAACTCGAGAAGCGCACGACGGTGATCTCCGAGGGCGCCCCGCTCGGCTTCAGCCAGCCCTGAGCGCCACCGGTCCCGAAGAAAATCGCATTCGGGCGAGCGCGAGGACGATGGAACCGCGGCGCGTTTCTCCCTAGAATCCGGCCCGTCGCGCGCCGCTTCGCCCGAGTTTCTCGGGCCGGCACGCTGCTCCCAGCGCCGCTTCCGGTGGAGCCTCCATGTCGTTCTCCCTGCGCCGTTCGCCGTTCCTGTCGTTCGCCGTTCTCGCCGTGCTCGTCAGCGCCTGCGCCAGCCCGATCCGGCCGCGCGGCATCGACAGCGAAGGCCTCGTCGTCGGCCGCCTCAAGTCGGTCAACCCGCTCGAGGTCGTCGTGCCGCGCATCGAGAACAAGACCGGCAAGACGAACCTGCCGCTCGACGTGATGCGCGACGACTTCCAGAAGGGGCTGGTCGCGCTGCGCTACTCGCCGCTTTCGCTCGATTTCGTCGACCGCAACGTCAAGGCGACCGAAGCGAGCTACTCGCCGGGCACGCTCGGCGAGCAGGCGACGCTCAAGGTCGTGCTCACCAACTGGGACAGCTCGCGCTGGAGCTCCCACGCGACGCTGGTCGTCGACGCCGACGTCTACCTGCTCGACGCGAACGATCCCGACCCGTCGCACGCGCTGTGGGGCGGCCACACGACGCGCTCGGTCGACCTGTCGCGCCAGCGCCAGCAGTTCATCTCCGACGAAGCCATGCTGCGCCGCGCGGTCGAGCTCACCGTCGACGGCATTCTGGTCGCCCTGCCCTCGCGCGACCCCGAGAAGGCTCCGACGACCCGCTAGGGCACAGGAAACGGCCTGTGGACAGTACGAGGGGGTGGCTTCGGCCGCCCCCTTGGGTTTTGGGGAGGCCGTCGCTATGCTCCCCGCCCCTACGGGGTCGCCGACAGGCTTGCGGCACCCCTCGGACCGGACCCCCGGAGTGGGGGTGCGGCCCGCGAGCCGGGACCCGACGTCATGGGACGTCCTCGGCGCACCCCGCCTGCGGAGCTTTGGCTCTGCGGCCGGGGCAAGTGGACAAGCCCGGGCACGCGCCCGTCGCGTCCCAAGGAAGCAAGACTCCGATGGCCATTTCCGCCGACCGCAAGGCCGAGATCATCAAGACCTTCGCCACCCGCCCCGGTGATTCCGGGTCGCCCGAGGTGCAGGTCGCGCTCCTGAGCGAGCACGTCAACAACCTGACCGAGCACCTGAAGCTGCACCGCAAGGACTACACCTCGCGCCGCGGCCTCCTGATGATGGTCGGCGCGCGCTCGAAGCTCCTCAAGTACCTGCGCCGCCGCGAGCCGGCTCGCTACACGGCGCTGGTCGAGAAGCTCGGGCTCCGTAAGTGATCCGAGGTCGATTGAGCGCGTCGAGCGAAACGTCGCGCACCCCTGTCCGCGATTCGGGGCGCCACCTCTCGCTTCGACCGATCCTCGTTTCGACCTGAACGTCGAGCGCCCTCGCAGGGAGCCGCCACGCGGCCTCCCGAGGGCGCTCGCTGACTTTTCGGGCCTCCGGCGCGCGACTCGCGCCGCTCCGGCCCCACCGAACACCCCGTTACCAGAAGCAAAGACGAAAGAGACTTTCAGATGAACCTCGAACCGATTCGCGTATCCCGCGAGCTGACCGGTGGGCAAGTGCTCACCCTCGAAACGGGCCAGATGGCCCGCCAGGCCCACGGCGCCGTGATCGCCACGCTGGGCAACACCAAGTGTTTCGCCGCCGTCGCGGTCGGCCAGGCCAAGGAAGAGCAGGACTTCTTCCCGCTCACCGTCGACTACCGCGAGAAGACCGAAGCCGCGGGCAAGATCCCCGGTGGCTTCTTCAAGCGCGAAGGCCGCCCGACGACCAAGGAGATCCTCTCCATGCGTCTGTGCGACCGCGCCATCCGCCCGCTGTTCCCCGAGGGCTTCAAGAATGAAGTCCAGGTGATGAGCCACGCGCTGAGCTACGACGGCGGTCTCAACGCCGACGTGATCGCGATGATCGCCGGCTTCGCGGCCGTGCACATCAGCCAGATCCCGTTCCACGGCGCGATGGGTGCCGTGCGCATCGGCCACCTCGACGGCGAGCTGTGCGTGTTCCCGCCCGACAGCCGTCGGCGCACCGAATCGCGCCTCGACCTCGTCGTCGCGGGCCACATGGAAGGCCTGTGCATGGTCGAGGCCGGCGCCAAGGAACTGCCCGAGCGCGAAGTGATCGACGCGCTCGAGCTCGCCCACAAGGTGATCCGCGAGATCGCCGAGCTGATCGAGGAACTGCGCGCCAAGGCCGGCAAGCCGAAGATGGATTGGAAGGCTCCGGCCGTCGACGCCGCTCTCGCCGCCAAGGTCGAGGCCTACCGCCCCGCGATCCGCGACGTGATCTTCACGCCCGGCAAGCACGACCGCCACGACGCGCTCGCCAAGGTCGTCGACGAGGCCAAGGCCGCGCTCGTCGCCGGCATCACCGACGAGAAGCAGCTCAAGGCGCGCACCAAGGAAGTCAAGGCGCTGCTCGAGAACCTGCTCGCGCAGGTCGAACGCGACGCGATCCTCGACGGCCGTCGCGCCGACGGTCGTGCGATGGACCAGATCCGCGAGATCGCGATCTCGCCGAACTTCATCCCGCGCGTGCACGGCTCGGCACTGTTCACCCGCGGCGAGACGCAGGCGCTGGTCAGCGTGACGCTCGGCACCGCCGACGATGAGCAGATCATCGACGGCATCGACGAGGAGTACCGCAAGAACTTCTACCTGCACTACAACTTCCCGCCGTACTCGGTGGGCGAGACGCGCCGCATCATGGGCCCGGGTCGCCGCGAGATCGGTCACGGCATGCTGGCGGAGCGCGCGCTCGCGGCCGTCCTGCCGCCGAAGGAACGCTTCCCGTACACCATCCGCATCGTCAGCGACATCATGGAGTCCAACGGCTCCTCGTCGATGGCGAGCGTGTGCGGTGGCTGCCTCGCGATGATGCTCGCCGGCGTGCCGCTGACGCAGCCGGTCGCGGGCATCGCGATGGGCCTGATCCAGGAAGGCAACCGCTACGCGGTGCTCTCCGACATCATGGGCTCCGAGGACCACAACGGTGACATGGACTTCAAGGTCGCCGGTTCGGGTCTCGGCATCACCGCGCTGCAGATGGACATCAAGGTCAAGAGCGTCTCGCGCGAGGTGCTCGAGAAGGCGCTCGAGCAGGCGCGCCTGGGCCGGCGCGAGATCCTGAAGAAGATGCTCGCCGCGGTGCCGCGCCCGGCCGGCCAGATCAGCCCCTTCGCCCCGCGCATGGAGCTGATCCAGATCCCCGCCGACAAGATCGGCTACCTGATCGGCCCCGGCGGTCGCCAGATCAAGGCGCTGCAGGAGCAGTTCAAGGTCAAGATCTCGATCCTCGACGACAAGGGCAACGTGCAGGTCGCCGGCGTCGATCGCGATCTCGTCAACGGCTGCCTCGACACGATCCGCGGCATGTGCGAAACGCCGCAGATCGGCACCAAGTACTCGGGCACCGTCAAGGGCATCAAGGACTTCGGCGCGTTCGTCGAGATTCTGCCGGGCGTCGAGGGCCTGCTGCACGTCAGCGAGCTCGACCACGGCTACGTCAACCGCGTCACCGACATCGTCAACGTCGGCGATGCCGTCGAGGTCGTGGTGATCCACGTCGACGACCGCGGCAAGATCAAGCTCTCGCGCAAGGCCCTGCTCGCCGGTGGCGAACCGCCGCGCGACGGTGGTGACGGCGAAGGCGACGGTGGTGGTGGCGGTGGCGGCGACGAAGGCGGCGGCGACGCCAACTTCGAAGGTGGCCCCGCCGGCGAGCCCGCCTTCGAGGGCGAACGCGGTGGTGACCGTGGCGGCGATCGCGGCGGTGACCGCGGTGGCTTCCGCGGCGGCCGTGGCGGTGGTGGTGGCCGCGGCGGCGGCGGCCGCGGCCGTCGCTAGTCCGAGCGCCTCGTAACTCTGCATCTCACGCGGGCCGGCCGTCCTTCTCGGGACTGCCGGCCCGCTCTGATTCCGCCGCTTCCACGTTGCCCCGTTGCGCCGAAGTGCTGCGCGCTGGAGAGTGGAAGCCTCAGCGATGCGGCGCGGAATCGAAGTGGAGCAGGTGTGGAGCGACGAGCATCTCGTCGAGCTCGAGCTGCGCGTCTCGGACGGAGAGTCGCTCACCGTGAACCGCGTCTACGTCGGCCACGAGCAGCTCACGGAAGCCGCGGAGGCGCTCGCGCGGTTCGACGATCCGGCCAGCGGCGGCGAATTCGAACTCTCGTTCGGCGTCTTCGGCCCCGAGTATGCCAGTGGCGCATTTTGCGGCCGTTTCCGCTACTTCGCGCCCGGCCGGCTGCTCGTGACCTGCGTGCAGGAGCGAGAATTCAGGGAGTTCGGATCGCTGAACCTCGCCAACTCCGCCACGACGCACTTGCGCTCGGAACCCGCCCTGCTCCAACGCTTCGCGACCGAACTGCGCGCCCTCGCCGCGGGCATGGGCGAAGTGGCTTTCCTTGAAGCGATCTGATGCCGCGCACGGGGTGTTTCGTTCGCGCGGCTCGAGCTGTGTCGCGTGAGACAGGTCGTCGAACTCGCCAGTGACGGAGCCTGCGTGCGGATCGACGTATTCCACTACGAACGGCCCGCCTCGACCGACCCGGACGACGCCAATTGGATCGTGTGCGAGGTGTCCGTTTCCGCGCCGGGCGTTCGAGCGAAGACGCAAGCGTCGCTTCGCACGTTTGAGCTCGCCGAGTTCGAGCGCGGCCTGCGCGCCGCGCTCACGGCCCAGGAGGGCGATGCGCATTTCGAGAGTCTGGAGGAGTGGCTCGAGCTGAACGTGAACCTCCGGAAGACCGGCCGTGCCAGAGTGCGCGCCACATTGAAAACGCACGCTCCTGCCGTTGCGTGCTCGCTCACGTTCGACTGCGACCAGGCCGCGCTGTGTCTCGCGCTCGAGCAGCTCACCGCCGCGCTCGCGGCCTTTCCCGTCCGTCGTTGAGAGCTTCACGCCTCGCCATCGAGGAAGTCGCGCGCAGGCGGGCCTTCCGCCGCGCTGGAGAAAGCGGTGCCGACTGCGAGCGAGCCGCGCGCGCTTCGTGGTCCCTGTACGCGGCCGGAGGCCAGCCGAGAAATCCCTAACGGCGTGATCTGGCGCAGGGTAGAGGTGAGTCGTCCATGAAGGAGCCGCAGGCAACCGAGCGCGTCACGTCGTTGTTTGGCGACTTCCTCGTCTTCGTCGACGAGAGCGGCGACCACGGGCTCGAGAACTGCGACCCTCGATACCCCGTGTTCGTGCTCGCGTTCTGCATCTTGCGGAAGACGGACTACGCGGAGCGCATCTGCCCGTCGATCGTGCGCTTCAAGCTCCGGCATTTTGGGCACGACCTCGTGGTGCTCCACGAGCACGAGATCGTGAAGTCCAAGGGTGCCTTCAACATCCTCCTGAACGAGGTTCGCCGCCGCGAATTCATGACAGAGCTGACGGAGCTGATCGAGCACGCCCCGATGGAGATCGTGGCGGTCGTGATCCGCAAGGACAGACTTCGTTCCCGGTTCTCAGCGCCCGAGAATCCCTATCACTTGGCGTTGGAGCACGGCCTGGAGCGTGTGGCGAGTCGCCTGACGGCACTCGGTGGAGGGAACGGTCCGACACCCGTGATCTGCGAAGGCCGCGGGCGACGAGAGGACGACGCTCTGGAACTGGAATTCAGGCGCGTCGCCGAACGGGTTTCGGGCTTGCAGATCCACTTCGCGAGCAAGAAGGCCAACCTTCCGGGGTTGCAGCTCGCCGACCTCATCGCGCGTCCCATCGGCCGGCATGTGCTCTCGCCCCAGCAGCTCAATCGGGCCTATGACGTCATCCAGCCGAAGCTCTGGCGCGGACCCCGTGGGGAGATCGATGGATACGGCCTGAAGGTGCTCCCCTGAAATGCACAAGGCCCCGGTCTGCACCGAGGCCCCGCGCCGACCGGGCATTCCCAGTCCGGCGGCAAGTTTCGTCCAGCCACCCCGAAAACTCAAGGGCCTGTCTGGAGGGGTTGATTGGGCCCGGTCCGAAACGATGCCGCGATGCGGGGCGTGCGCGCTGGCTGCGACGAGCCGTTCGCGTTCGTGTCGGACGCGCCGCACTTCATCGGACTCCGGACGCTGGATCGCAGCATTCCCATGGGCGCACGGGTGACCGTGGAGCGGCGACGATCCTCCGTCTGGGCCAACTCGCTCGGAACGGTGCGCCTCACGAGTGGTGGTTTCGGAGTCGACGCCCGGCGATGGCGCGCGCGCTCGCCGAGAGCGGAGGCGTGGGGAACCAGAAAGCTCGGGCTACCATGCGGGGGTGAGCTGGGGCGCGAGAGCAGGGGCGTGGCTGGCGGTCGTGGGACTGGCGGCGGCGGCGTGGGCGCAGGGCGAGGGGACGAAGGCGGGCGAGGCGAAAGCCACTTCGGCGCAGGCGGAGCGGGCGCGGGACGACGGCGCTCGGGCTGGCAGTGACGCGAGCGACGGCGCTCGGGCGGGAAGTGATGCGAACGACGGCGCGCAGTCGGGGCGGGCGCGCGCGCGGGCGGTGTGGGTCGATCCGGCGAAGCTCGTGATCGATGGCGACGCGAGCGAGTGGCGCGCGAGTGATGCGCCGGCGCTCGCCATTGAACAGCCGGAGCAGTGGGTGTCGCTCGAAGGGCGCGCACCGACGGCGCTGTGGCGCGGCGTGGAGGACTCGGGCGTCCGGCTGTGGCTGGGCTGGAACGCGACCGACCTCGTGATCGGCGGCGAGCTGCGCGATGACGTGGCGCAGCACGATGCGGAGCGCTGGTACCTGGGCGACGGGATCGAGCTGTTCCTGTCGATGGTCGACGTGGCGCCGCAGTGGGGGCCCGACGACTGGCAGGTGATGCTCGCGCCCTCGTGGCCGGAGCGGCCGTGGGGCGTGTACCCGCGCGAGGGACAGCCGGGGCGGCCCGACGGCGGCTTCGGCGGCGTGGAAGTGGCGACGAGCGCGATGCCGGGCGGCGTGCGCTTCGAGGCGCGCTTCCCGTGGCGCAACTTCGGGCGCTTCGTGCCGCAGGACGATGCGGAGTTCGGCTTCAACGTTGCGCTGTGCGACCGCGACCAGCGCGGATTCCTCGAGAGTTACGGCACGTGGACGGGCGAGGCGGAAGTCGCGCAGCGGCCGGAGCGCCGCGGCACGCTCGTGCTCGACCCGCGGCCCGAACGTGCGCCGGCGGCGGCGACGGCGACGGACGAAGGCGGCGGGCGACCGTATCTGCTGATCGGCCTCGCGGTGCTGTACGGCCTCGCGCTGTGGTCGCGCAGCGTGTGGCGCGAGCCGCGCGCGCGGCGCAAGGGGCTCGAGCTCGCGGCGGCGGCGCTCGCGATCGCGGGCGTGATCGCGGTGTCGCTCGTGCTGCTGCGCCAGCGCGACGCACGCGAGCGGCTGGCGGCGATCGAGCGCTACGGCGACTCGGTCGAGGCGCTGATCGCGTCGGGTGTGCTCGGCACTCCCGAACCGCAGGAACTGCTGCGCGATCTCGCGGCGCTGCTCGAGGGCGAGTCGATCCCGGCACGGCCGCCGCACGACTTCCTGCCGCTCCTTCCCGGAGGTGCGCAACTCGGTGAAGCGCGTGCGACGCAACGCCGCGGCATTCCGTTCGCGCCGATCGAG
>JAPLOE010000268.1 GCA_026692705.1 Planctomycetota bacterium | reverse complement strand
CGGTCAAGGCATCCAGCTCATCTGCTGAACACCCCGTTCGACGATGCCGGCCCGTGGATCGGGTTCCGAACACGCGCGCGCCTACGGGCAGATCGTGAAGTAGACGCCGTCGGAGAGCCCGAGGCCGAACGGGTCGGCGGGGTCGCGGTAGTAGTACTGCGCGGCCACGGTGCGACCGGCGAACAGGCCGGCGTCGGCGCCGGAGCGGATGTAGGCGTTGAAGTCGAAGCTCAGCGAACCGGTGCAGCCGGCGCCGAAGGAAGTGGTCTGCGTCGGCGTGCGGCGCAGCGGAGGCTGGGCGCACAGCGCGCCGCCCTGCCAGGGGCCGAAGTAGGTCGCGTAGCCGTAGAACAGGAGGCCCGTGCGGCCGGGCGATGCGGTGGAGAGCGTGATCGGGAACGGCGAGTTGCCGCTGACCTTGGCGTAGCCCGAGTATCCGATGCGCGGGACGCAGAAGGACGAGTCGATCTTGCTCGCGCAGTGGATCAGCGGCTGCGCGCAGCCGTTGGGCGCGAGCGTCGTGATGCACACGTCGTCGATGGCGGCCTCGGTCAGCGAGTTGTTGGGCGCGTCCTTGACGCTGAAGCGCACGTAGAGCGTGGCGCCGACCGGCATGAACGAGCCGACGTCCGCACGCGCCTCGCGCCACGAGGAGCTCGAGGACGAGTGCGTCTTGACCGTGGTCCAGTTCGTGCCGTCGCTCGAGGCCTGCACGAGCAGCTGGTCGTCGCCGTCATCGTTGTAGAACCAGTAGGCGTAGCGGACCTCGGCGTTGCCGAAGGCGATCGCGACGGGCGGCGACGTCAGCAAGTAGGGACCGCCGTCGACGTCGGCTTCCTCGGGGTTGGTCGGATTCGTGCCCTGGCCCGTGAAGTAGCACTTCGTCGCCGTGCCCGGCGTGAAGTCGAACTCGGGCTGGGCCTGCGTGGTGCCCGAGATCGTGCCGAGCGGGTCACCCCGCTCCCAGCGTCCCGCGAAGCTCCCGCCCAGACCGGCATCCCACTGCCCGGCGTTCTCGAACGAGTCGCACACGAGCGACTGCACGTTGCCGACGCAGAAGAACAGCGGGTCGCCCGCACCACTCGGCGGGAAGCTCTGCGCGTTCGCGGCGGTGTCGGTCGCGCGCGCGTAGTAGAAGACCTTCTGGCCCGACGCGACGCCGGGGAGCGCCACGCTCCACGTGTTGCCGCCGACGGGGCTCATGGCGAGCTGCGTGAACGCACCGGAGTAGCCGACGCGGTAGTTGAGCGCGACCGAGGCGATGCTGCCGCCGGAAAGCACCGAGCTCACGCTGGCCTGCACGACGTAGGGGCCGCTCACGCTCGTGGTGTCGGCGACCTGCGTCAGCGCGGTGAACTGGATCGGCACGAAGGGCACGCCGGGGAAGCCCTGCTCGACGAAGCCCGCGTCGATGTCGAAGTAGTGCGGCGTGCCGTTGCTGATGTTGCCGTCGTTGTCGTCGAGCGTCAGCCACTGCGCCTCGATGACGCTCTTGATCTCGGTCTGGTTGTACGCGTTCATCCAGTCGAGGAACAGGTTGTTCGCCACGGCGTCGCCGGCCGCGTTGCCGAGCGTGTTGTTCAGGTTGCGGCGCAGCTTCCACGCCGCGCCCATCCAGACCTCGCCGTCGTTGTGCAGGCCGCCGTAGCACGGGCCGCAGCAATCGCCGCAGAACGTCCGCGTGTTGAGTCCGTCGCGGATCGGCGAACCCAGCCCGAAGAAGTCCTGCGCGACGATGTTCGTGTCGTACAGGTACTCCGCGAAGATGTCGGCGTTGCCCTCGCCCATGCCGTCGAAGCCGTTGCCCGTGCCGTAGCGATCGTTGAGCCAGTGGCCGGTCTCGTGCGCGATCACCGTCGAGTAGCAGGTGTTGGGGCAACCGCCCGAGTCGATGAAGTAGTTGGTCGAGCTGCCGTTGTAGTAGGCGTTGCAGGACGACGCGATGTTGCAGTTCGAGACGTTGATGAAGTCCGCCGTGGAGTCGGTCGGGTTGACCGAGCGGATCCAGTCGCGGATCGCGTTGTTCTGCACGAAGGCGTTGGACTGCGCGGTGACGTGCTCGCTGGGGCTCGGATTGAGCACGACCGTGTTGCCGGTGCCGGTGAGCGGCAGCACCGTCGAGTAGGGCACGCCGGCCTGGTTGGTGACGTCGTTGAACGTGCCGACGAACGTGAACGTGCAGTTGAGCGGCCCCGTGGCGCCGGGGAAGTTGAAGTTGCCGTTCGCGTCGGTCGTGACGTTGCCCGCCGGGCTCTGCACGAGCGCATACCGCGCGACCTGGTTGGTGGGAGCATTCGAGGGGCGGTCGGGCGCGAGGCCGGGCGTGGCCTTGGTGAACACCGTGCCGCCGACGTCGAAGTAGTGGATCGACGCATCGCGCCGCAGGATCGCGCCCGTGTGCGCGTCGACGAAGTACAGGCCGCCCTCGGGAGCGACGCCGTCCATGTGCCACTGCACGTCGATCTTGTAGGCGAGGCGCGGCTCGCGGTGTTCCTCGAGCGTGAGCTGCGCGATGACGAGCTCCGGCCCACTCACCACGCTGCCGCGCACGCCGAAGTCGGCGGAGAAGGCCTTGAGCGCGCGCTCGACGCCCGCTTCCGGCGAGAGGCTCGCGACCGTCGCGAAGCCCGCGAGGTTCGGCAGCGCGCGCGTCTGCACGGAGAGCAAGCGCCCGCTCTGGTCGAACAGCACGTTGACCGCGCCACCGTCGACCGGGACGCCGTTGACGACCTGACGGAAACGCACGGTCTGCTTGTCCGTCGAGCCGACCATGCCGAGCGGCAGGAACACGGTGCGCTGCTCGACCAGCGTCTGGGGCTCGATGCCGTGCAGCTCGGCGGTCTGCGCGAGCGCCTGGCGCGCGGCAACGAACCACTGCTCGTCGCTCGACGGCCGGAACTCGCTCGGCAGCGCGCTGCCGTACAGGAACTCGGCGTAGCCGGTGCCTTCGTCGACGTCGATGCGCCAGCCGGCGCCATTGAGCTCGCGCCACGCCTCGAGGCGCTCCGGCAGCGTGCGCGCGTCGCTCGACTGCGCCGAAACCGTGGGAGAAACGAAGGCGAGGCAGAGCGGGATCCAGAGCGCGTGGGACATGTCCGTGGCGACCTTCCGATGCGGAGATGGAAGCCGTGCGCCGGGGTGGCGCGCGGGGGGCTCGCTGGCGCAGGGCTCCAGCGACGGCGATCCAGCTTAGGCGCAGTGCTCCGGGACCGACAGACGGCTGGCGCGGCGGAATCCGTGGATCGGCGGCCGATCCAGAGCACGGACGGCGTGGGCTCAGAGCAGCGGCTGCGCGTGCGTCGCGATGTGCTCGGCGATCGCGAGCGAGGCGGTCGCGGCGGGCGAGGGAGCGTTGAGCACGTGCACGACGCGGCCCTCGCGCTGGATCAGGAAGTCGTCGACGAGCGAACCGTCCGGGGCGAGCGCCTGCGCGCGCACGCCGGCCTCGGCGGGAACCAGCTGGTCCTCGCGGATTTCCGGCACGAGCCGCTGCAGGGCCTTGGTGAACGCGCGCTTGGAGAGCGAGCGCCACATCTCGCCCATTCCGGCCTTCCAGTGCCGCGAGGCGAGCTTCCAGAAGCCGTTGTAGCCCAGCGCGTCGACGAGCTCCCCCACGCGAATGTCGTCCCAGTGGTAGCCCTCGCGCGAGAGCGCCAGCACGGCGTTGGGGCCGCACTCGACGCCGCCGAGCGCCATGCGCGTGAAGTGCACGCCAAGGAACGGGAAGCTCGGGTCCGGCACGGGGTAGATCAGGTTGCGCACGAGGTGCCAGGCCGAGGGCACGAGCTCGAAGTACTCGCCGCGGAAGGGCACGATGCGTGCGGGGCGGCGCGCGCCGGAGAGCTGAAGCACGCGGTCGGAATGCAGGCCCGCGCAGTTGATCGCGACCGGCGCCTCGAACTCGCCCGCGGCACTCTCGACCACGACGGAGCCCGAGCGCGACTCGAGGCCGGTGACCTTCGCGTCGAACACGAGCTCGCCACCGCTGAGCCGGATGTCGGCGGCGAGCGCCCGGCACATGCCGCGGTAGTCGACGATGCCGGTGACGGGCACGTGGAGCGCGCGCAGGCCGACGCAGTGCGGCTCGAGCTCGCGCAGGCGCTCGGGACCGATCTCGGTCGCAGGCACGCCGTTGTCGCGCGCGCGGCCCGCGAGCTTGTCGAGCTGCGCGAACTCGGCCTCGCTCGTGGCGACCACGACCTTGCCGCACGTCTCGAGCGTCACGCCTCGCTCGCGGCAGTAGCGCTCGAGCAGCGCCTTGCCGTGCAGGCACGTGCGCGCCTTCATCGAGCCGGGCTTGTAGTAGAGGCCCGAGTGGACCACGCCCGAGTTGCGGCCAGTCTGGTGGAGCGCGAGGTCGGGCTCCTTCTCGAGCACGACCACCCGCCGCCCGCGCCGCTCGCCCGCCAGCGTCCAGGCCGTCGCCAGCCCGACGATCCCGCCGCCGATCACGACCGCATCTGCTGTCCGCATGGAAGGCGTGACGGTAGCAGCGCGAAGTCGGCCGCTCGCGGGCCTGCTGCGGCATTCTCCGGCCGAATTCGGCAGTGAATCGTCCACGACTTGCACCCTGGACGACTCAGTTGTGAAACGTGCTAGTTCTCCGGCCCAAGAACGAGCCGTGCGAGAAAAAACACGGGCGATTCCCTGCAGCGCCGGACGGATCCGAACCGAAACCACAGGCGCGCCAAGGAGCGGAGCCGATCGGAAACGACGGCGGACGCCGAAGGGTGCAACCAGAGAGAACACCCGGCCTGACGCGGCTCGCTTCAAACGAGCTGCACGGGCAGGGTGTGAGTGAGCGAGGCGGTGAGGCCGGTGCGCTGGAGGGGTCCCGCGCACCGGCCGAACCCTTTCTCGGGGGTCGCGCGGGCGCCGCGGCTATCTTCTGCGGCCCGCGCCCTGCCGCCGCGGGCCCGATGAGCTCGAGTTCCCCGCTGCGCGACGCCACGGTCCTCGTCGTCAACCTCCACCGCCGCTTCGCCGGCGTCTCGGCGACGATCCTCGCGCTCGTGCCGGTCCAGCAGCGCGCTCGCAAGGTAGCCGTGCTCGACCGGGGCGCGCTCGGGCTGGAGAGCACGATCCGTTGGTCCGACCTGCTGCGGCACGGCTGGACGCCCCCCACCGGCTCACGCCATCGCATCTGGCATGCGCGCCGCGCCGGCGACCTGCTGCTCGGGCTCGTGCTGCGCTACTTGCTCTTCCAACCTTGGCGCTTCGTCTACACGTCGCCCAGCCCCCGCCGCCACGGGCTCACGTGGCGCACGATCGTCGCGCGCGCGGACGCGATCATCGCCGTCACCGAGCGCGCGGCCTCGTTCCTCGATCGCCACGACGCGGTCGTCCCCCACGGCGTCGACACCGACGCCTTCGTCCCGCCTCCCGACAAGCTGGCCGCGTGGCGCGAGAGCGGCCTGCCGGGGCGCTACGGCATCGGCGTCTTCGGCCGCGTTCGTCCGAACAAGGGCACGCACCTGTTCGTCGATGCGATGTGTCGGCTGCTCCCGCGCCACCCCGAGTTCACGGCCGTGATCTCGGGCCTGTGACTCCCGGCGGATCGCGGCTACCGCGAGGACCTCGAGCGCAGGATCGTCGCCGCCGGCCTGAAGTAGCGCATCGTGTTCCTCGGCGACCTCTCCGGGCCGGAAATCAAGCGCTGGTACCAGCGCGTCGCGTTGTGCGTGTCGCCCTCGCTGTCGGAGGGCTTTGGCTTGACGCCGCTGGAAGCGATGGCGAGCGGAGCCGCGGCCGTCACGTCGCGCGCGGGCGCCTACGAGCAGATGATCATGCCCGGCGAGAACGGCGCGATCGCGGACACGGGCAATCTGGAGCAGCTCGTCGCGGCGCTCGAACCGCTCCTCGCGAACCCCGCGGGCCTGCTCGCGATGGGCGAGCGTGCGCGCCGCTTCGTGGTGGAGCGTCATTCGATCCGCGGCGAGGTCGCCGGGATCGAAGCGGTCTACGCGCGCGTGCTCGCGCGGCCCTGAAGCGCGCTGCGGAGCGAGTGACGCCGGAGCTCCGCTCTCAGCCGTCG
>JAPLOE010000267.1 GCA_026692705.1 Planctomycetota bacterium | reverse complement strand
GGGGATGCGGGTGGCGCTCCCAAGCCGACGCTGCCGGTCGTGTTCGTGTCGCGCGAGGCGCTCGCGCGCGCGTGGCCGGAGGCGGAGAAGAAGGACAGCGCGCTGCCGAAGGCGGGCGCGAAGGTCGACCTGCAGCTCTCGCACAAGCGCGCGTACCTCGGCGACGGCGGTCGCGTGATGGCCGAGAACGTCTGCGGCTGGATCCCGGGCAGCGATCCGGTGCTCAAGAACGAGGTGATCATCATCTCGGCGCACTACGACCACGTCGGCACGAGCTCGCGCGACGGCCAGATCTACAACGGCGCCGACGACAACGGCTCGGGCACGACGGGCCTGCTGGCGCTCGCGGAGGCGCTCACGGTGCGCGGGCCGCTCAAGCGCTCGGTGATGCTGATCTGGGTTTCCGGCGAGGAAAAGGGCCTGTGGGGCTCGCAGGCCTGGACCGAGAAGCCGTGGCTGCCGGACGGCGCCAAGCCGCTGTGCGACCTCAACATCGACATGATCGGCCGCAACGCGCCCGACAAGCTCCTGATCACGCCGACCAAGGCGCGCGCGGAATACAACGGCCTCGTGCGCATCGCGGAAGCCTGCGCGCCGCTCGAGGGCTTCCCCGAGCTCGGCTCCTGCGACGCCTACTGGGGCCGCTCGGACCACATCAACTTCTCGAAGAACCTCAAGATCCCGGTCGCGTTCCTGTTCTCCGACATCCACGAGGACTACCACAAGCCCACGGACGATCCGGAGAAGATCGACTACGACAAGATCCGCCGCGTCGCGCGCACCGTGCTGCGCATGATCGACGGCCTGCAGGCCGACAAGCTCGACCTCTAGAACCCGCACCGGCTCCGGCAAGCAGAGGAAGCGCGACCCTCGTCGCCTTCCTCTTCTTGCTTCCTTCCCTCCGTCTTCTTCTCCCTCTCGATCTCCTCCTTCTTCTCTGCGTCCCCCTGGTTCCTTCTGCTTCACACCCGACCTACGCCTGCCGCGCGCGCAGGGCGGCTTGCGCGGCGGCGAGGCGGGCGATGGGGAGGCGGTGGGGGGAGCAGGAGACGTAGTCGAGGCCGAGGTCGTGGCAGAAGCCGATCGAGCGCGGGTCGCCGCCGTGCTCGCCGCAGATGCCGAGCTTGAGGTCGGGGCGCGTGCGGCGGCCTAGCTCGACTGCGATGCGCATCAGGCTGCCGACGCCGCGCACGTCGAGCTGGGCGAAGGGGTCGGCGGGGAAGATTTCCTGCTCGATGTAGTGCGGGATGAAGCGCGCGCCATCGTCGCGAGAGATGCCGTAGGTCGTCTGCGTGAGGTCGTTGGTGCCGAACGAGAAGAACTCGGCGCGCTCGGCGATCTCGTCGGCGCACACGGCGGCGCGCGGCAGCTCGATCATCGTGCCGACGAGGTAGGGCACACGCAGGCCCTGCTCGGCGAACACCTTCTCGGCCGTCTCGCGCACGATGCGCTCCTGCAGCTCGAGCTCCCGCCGCGTCGCGACCAGCGGGATCATGAACTCCGGCTTGACGGTCTTGCGCAGCTTGCGCCGCACGTTGCAGGCCGCCTCGAACACGGCGCGCGCCTGCATCGTGGTGATTTCCGGATAGCTGATGCCGAGGCGACAGCCGCGGTGGCCGAGCATCGGGTTGAGCTCGCGCAGCGACTCGACCTTGGCGGCGAGGCGCTCGGGCGAGATGCCCATCTTCTCCGCGAGCGCGGCGATCGCCTCGGGCTCGTGCGGCAGGAACTCGTGCAGCGGCGGATCGAGCGAGCGGATCGTCACCGGGCGTGGCGCCATCTCGACGAACAGGCCCTCGAAGTCGGCGCGTTGCAGCGGCAGCAGTCGCGCGAGCGCCTCCTCGCGCTCGGCCGTCGTCTCGGCGAGGATCATCTCGCGCACGAGGTCGATCTTGTCGCCGTCGAAGAACATGTGTTCCGTGCGGCACAGGCCGATGCCCTCGGCGCCGAAGGCGACGGCGACCCGCGCCTGGTCGGGCTGGTCCGCGTTCGCGCGCACCGCCAGATCGCGCGCCTCGTCGGCCCACTTCATCAGCTTCGAGTAGGCCTTCCACAGCGCGCCGCCCTTGGCGTGACCGAAGAGCGCGGCCATCACCTCGGAAGGCTGCGTCGCCATGCGGCCCTCGAAGACCTCGCCGGTGGAGCCGTCGAGCGAGAGCCAGTCGCCCTCGTGGAACGTGCGGCCACGCACGTGCAGCACGCGCTCGCCGTGCGGGATCTCGAGCTCGCCCGCGCCCGCGACGCACACCTTGCCCATCTGGCGCGCTACCAGCGCGGCGTGGCTCGTCATGCCGCCACGCGCGGTGAGGATGCCGCACGCCGCCTGCATGCCGCGGATGTCCTCGGGGCTCGTCTCCTGCCGCACGAGCAACACCGTCTCGCCGCGGGCGGCCCACTCGGTCGCGTCCTCGGCGCGGAACACGATGCGGCCCGACGCGGCCCCGGGGCCGGCGTTGAGCGCACGCGTGAGCAGCCGGCCTTCCTTGCGCGCGCTCTCGACCTCCTTGCGCTCGAAGATCGGCTTCAGGAGCTGGTCGAGCGCTTCCGGCGGCACGCGCAGCAGCGCTTCCTCGCGTGAGATCAGGCCCTCTTCCGCCATGTCGACCGCGATGCGCACCGCCGCGAGGCCCGTGCGCTTGCCGGTGCGGCACTGCAGCATGAAGAGCCGCCCGCTCTTGATCATGAACTCGATGTCCTGCATCTCGCGGAAGTGCTTCTCCAGCCGCTGCTGGATGCGCTGCAGCTCCTTCCACGCGCGCGGCGAGCCCTTCTCGAGCGTGCCGATCGGGAGCGGCGTGCGGATGCCCGCGACGACGTCCTCACCCTGCGCGTTCATCAGGTATTCGCCGTAGAACTTGCGCTCGCCGGTCGCCGGGTCGCGCGTGAACGCGACGCCCGTGCCCGAGTCGGGCCCGAGGTTGCCGTAGACCATCGCGACGACGCTGACGGCGGTGCCCCAGTCGTGCGGGATGCCCTGCATCTCGCGGTAGGCGCGCGCGCGGTCGTTCTCCCAGGAGCCGAACACGGCGCCGATCGCGCCCCACAGCTGCTCGCGCGGCTCCTCGGGGAAACGGCGGCCCGTGCGCTGCTGCACGATCCACTTGAACTCGGTGACGAGCTCCTTGAGGTCGGCTGCGGTGAGTTCGGTGTCGAGCGTGACGCCGCGCTCGTGCTTCTTGCGGTCGAGGGCCGCCGCGAACGGGTTGCGCTCGTCGCCGTGATCGCCCTTGAGCCCGAGCACGACGTCCGCGTACATCTGCACGAAGCGCCGGTAGGCATCCCAGGCGAAGCGCGGGTTCGACGAGACGCGCGCGAGGCCCTCGACGGTCGCGTCGTTGAGGCCGAGGTTGAGGACGGTGTCCATCATGCCCGGCATCGACACGCGCGCGCCCGAGCGCACGCTGACGAGCAGCGGGTCCGCCGCGTCACCGAAGCGCTTGCCGATTTCGCGCTCGACCTGCTCGTGCGCCGCCTGCACCTCGCGCTCGAGCGAAGTGGGGTACTTGCGGCCGTGCGAGTAGAAGTGCGTGCAGACTTCGGTCGAGAGCGTGAACCCCGGAGGCACCGGCAGCCCGAGGCGGCTCATCTCGGCGAGGTTCGCGCCCTTGCCGCCGAGCAGGTCCTTCATCGTGCGGTCGCCGTCGGCCTTGCCGCCGCCGAAGGAGTAGACGAGGCGCTCGGGGCGCGGCGTCCGCGCACGCGTGGGCTTGGCTCGCGGTCGTGCGAGAGCGACCTTCTCGTGGGGGCGCGCTTTTTTCGGTCGAGGTGCAGGCTTCTGGGGGCTCATGGCGCGGTGGGCCCCCTGCGAGGGAGGCCGCTAGTCGTCGGAGAGGAGCTCGACCCCGTCGATCAGCCACAGCCGTTCGACGGTGGCTCTCGAGAGGTCCTCGACGGTCCGTCCAGACCGTTCGAGAGGAAACTCTGCCACCATTTTGGAGGGCGAGTCGGAAGGTTCCGTGAAGCGCACCAAGGTTCCCGCTGGCCTGCGCCCATCTTCATAGGCGTCGTGCCACCAGATGCGAAAAAAGTCCTCGCGCACGAGCGTGGCGCGCAGTTTTTTCCCGGCGATCGCGAGGTCGATCTCGCGCCGCGCGGGGCCGAGCTCACGTTCCTCGACGATCTCCGCACTGCCGATCAGCCGGTACCAAGGCTGTTCCTTCGCGAGGCGGTCGCGGAACTCGCTGTAGGTGAAGAGCGACACGCCTTCGCGGCGCTTGAAGTCGCTCGAGAAGCAGCCGTACTCCTGCTCGTAGAGGTCCGCCCGCAGGTAGGTCTGGAAGGCCTTGATCGTGTCCCGTGCCGTCGTCTTGTTCGCCGCGACGAGCTCCGCAGGTTCGACCGAGCGGCAGGCGCCGGCGAGGCCGAGCCCGAGGGGCAGGAGCAGCGCGAGCGAGAGGGGACGCGGAGCGGAACGGACTTCCGGGAGGGGAGAGCGAGCCATGGCCGGATCCTAGCGGCGCCGGGGGCCGCGCTCCCACCCCGAGCGCCGCGGCTGGGCCGCGCTCGCCGGGCGCTCCGGGCCAACTTTGTGCAAATCTTCGCTAGCAGCGGGGGGCCGAGGGTCGTACTTCGGCCCGGACTCGGTTCCTGCCACTCCGCGGGGTCTTTGTTGGCCTTTCGGACAGGTTCCGCGCCCCTCGCTCAGGCCTCGCTCCGGCTCCGGTCG
Source organism: Planctomycetota bacterium (assembly GCA_026692705.1). Lineage (GTDB taxonomy): Bacteria > Planctomycetota > UBA1135 > UBA1135 > F1-120-MAGs118. Next base: position 16,205 of record JAPLOE010000267.1, on the reverse strand, counting down.
AAAGCACCGGGTCGCCCCGAGGCCTCCCCGACGGGTACCATCCTCCACCCGGAACGACCCCCCTGACTGGAACCAGATCCAGGGGGCGTCCGAAGGCTCCTCGCAACCATCGCCACCATGACCCTGTCGCGCACCTCCAAGTTCCTCCTCGCCAGCCTCGCGCTGTGCTCCACCGTCGGCGCCGGCTTCGCGTTCCAAGAACAGAAGCCGCCCCAGCCGGTCCCGATCCCGTCGCCGACCCCGCGCCCTCAGGAAGGCAGCGGCGACCCCAAGCCGGTCACGACGCAGGCGGCGCGCCTCGATGTCGACGCGGTCGACCACGACTTCGGCTCGGCGATCGAGGGCGAGCGCCTGACCCACACGTTCAAGATGCGCAGCTCCGGGCCGGAGCCGCTCGTCATCACCGCCGCCAAGCCGACCTGCGGCTGCACGGTCGCCAAGCTCGAGCTGCGCAAGGACGACGGCTCGCTCGAGGTCTACAAGTTCGGTGATCCGCTCCCGGTCGGCACCTCGATCGAGCTCACGGCCGAGCTCAACACGCAGGGCAAGCACCAGCAGGCCTCGAGCAAGGTCAACGTCACCTGCAACGACCCGCGCCAGATCGTGACGCTGGGCCTCAACGCCAAGGTCGACACGTACTTCCAGATCACGCCGGCCACGATCGACTTCGGCCAGATGTCGACCGCCGACACGGTCGAGCGCGTGATGACCGTCGCCGGCAAGAAGCCGGGCAACTTCATGCTGACGATGGAGCAGCGCCCGCTGCCGGACGGCATGAAGGTCCAGATCACCCCGCGCGAGCCCGACGCCGCCGGCAAGGCGAACGTCTGGGAAGTCAAGGTGACGATGGGTCCGGGCTGCAAGGAAGGCAACACGGGCTACCCGATCAACCTGAAGAGCGACGAACAGATCGCCGGCGCCGCCGCGGCCGCCGACGATGGCCACGGCCACCCGGCCGCCACGACCTACGGCGCGACCGTGATGGTCACCGCGCGCGTCAACGGCCTGATCTCGTTCGAGCCGCAGTACATCAGCTTCGGCCTCGTGCGCCCCGGTCAGGTCATGCCGCGCACGCTGACGATCAAGAGCTACGACCCGAACTTCAGCTTCGGGGACACGCTCGACATCCGCCTCGTCGGTCCGAACGAAACCAAGCCCGAGTTCCCGTACGCGTCGTCCTTCGCGCACACGGTCAAGATGTCGGAAGACCACAAGACGGCGACGGTCGAGCTGACGCTCAACGGCCTGCCGGAGACGGTCGACGGCTCGTTCCAGGGCCGCCTGATGATCAAGACCGGCCACCCGCAGAAGCCGGAGATCCCGGTGCTGTTCTCGGGCGTGTGCCGTCCGGGCGTCAGCGGCCAGCAGCCGCCGCCGCAGCCGATCCCGCCGAAGGGCGGCTGATTTCCGGAGAGCGGGGCCCGCGGGCCTCGACCGATCCGTTCGAGCGCGACCCGCTCCCTCCGGCGCGAGGGGGCGGGTCGCGCCACTTCGTGCGACTTCGCACGGATTCGGCCCGCGGTTTGTCCCCGAAGTGTGCGGAAGTGACTACACTCCGCCGCCGCGCGCCGGTCGCAACACCCCCCAATGTCCCAAGAGCTCGGTGATCTGCTCGTCCGCTCCGGGGTCGTCACCCAAGAGCAGCTCCGCGATGCCCAGGTGCAGGCCCGCGGCGGCCAGAATCTGGCCGAGGTCGTGGTGCGGATGGGGCAGGCCGACGAGGCGACGGTCTGGCGGGCGCTGGCCAAGCTCCACAACCTGCCCTTCGTGGACCTGACCAAGGGGCGGATCGCCCCCGAGGTGCTCGAGCGCATCCCGGCCGACTTCGCGGTCGCGCAGGGGCTGCTGCCGGTGCTCGAGAAGGGCGGCAAGCTGGTCGTGGCGATCGACGAGCCGCTCAAGCGCATCGTCGTCGACCAGCTGCAGTTCCAGCTCGGCACGGACGTCGCCTGCGCCGTGGCCGCGCCGACCGCGCTGCGCCGGGCGATCGAGCAGGCCTACGGCACGGCGCCCGAGGAGAGCGTGGCGCGCTCGATGGGCGCGACCGAAGGCGGCGAGGAGGGCGACGACGCGCCGATCATTCGCCTCGTGACGCGCATGTTCCAGGACGCGCTGCAGATGCGCGCGAGCGACATCCACGTCGAGCCGGGGCAGGCGGCGCTGCGCGTGCGCTACCGCGTCGATGGCGTGCTGCGCATCGTGGCCGAGCACCCGCCGCACCTCGCGGCACCGCTCGTCAGTCGCCTCAAGATCATGGCGGCGATGGACATCGCCGAGAAGCGCAAGCCGCAGGACGGGCGCATCGGGCTCGAGCTCAAGGGCCGCCACGTCGACGTGCGCTGCTCGATCCTGCCGACCAACCACGGCGAGAGCGTCGTGATGCGCTTGCTCGACCGCTCCGCGAACCTGATCAGCCTCAAGGAGCTCGGGTTCGAGGAGGACGACTACAAGTGGTTCCGGCGCGTGATCTCGCGGCCCAACGGCATCGTGCTCGTCACCGGCCCGACGGGCTCGGGCAAGACGACCACGCTGTACGCGGCGCTGGGCGAGCTCAACCGGCCCGACGTGAAGATCATCACGGCCGAGGACCCCGTCGAGTACCACATCAAGGGCATCAACCAGGTGCAGGTGACGCCGCGCATCGGCCTGAGCTTCGCGCGCGTGCTCAAGGCGATGCTGCGCTCGGCGCCGAACGTGATCCTCGTCGGCGAAATCCGCGACCTCGAGACGGCGGAGATCGCGATCCAGGCCTCGCTCACCGGCCACCTCGTGTTCTCGACGCTGCACACCAACGACGCGCCCAGCGCGCTGACGCGCCTCATCGACATGGGCGTCAAGCCGTTCCTCGTGTCCGCGGCCGTGCAGGCGGTGATGGCGCAGCGCCTCGTGCGGCGGCTGTGCTCGTGCGCGACGAGCGCGCAGGCGACCGAGGCGGAGCTGCGCGCGCTCGGGCTCGACCCGAAGGTGTTCGGCGACCGCAAGCTGCGCCACCCCAAGGGTTGCCGCGACTGCGAGGGCTCGGGGTATCGCGGGCGCGTCGGCCTGTTCGAGCTGCTCGAGCTCGACGACGTGCTGCGCGAGCTGACTTTCCGCGGCGCGAGCCTCGAGGAGGTGCGCGCGACCGCGATGTCCTCGCGGCGGCTGCAGCCGCTGCTCGCCGACGGCGCGCGCAAGGTGCTCGCCGGCTCGACCACCGTGACCGAGGTCCTGCGCGTCACGCGCGCGGGCGACGCGCGCAAGTAGCGCGAGACCAGGCCCAAGGGACGCTTTCCAGCGACAGGAGCGAACGAAGTGAACGCGATGGAACTCCTCGGGGCGGTGATCGAGCGCGGAGGCTCGGACCTGCACCTCAATCCTGGCCGTCCGCCGGTGATTCGCATCAACGGCGACCTCGTGTCGCTGCCGGGTGCGGCGGTGCTCGACGACGCGGCCGTCGCGGCCCTGTGCAAGGAACTGACGACCGAGCGCCAGCGCGCCGAGGTCGAAGAGGTCGGCACGACCGACTTCGGCATCGCGCACGCGACCGGCAACCGCTTCCGCGCCAGCGTCTTCCGCCAGCGTGGCCGCATGTCGGCGGTGCTCCGCCTGATCCCGAGCAAGCTGCTGAGCTTCGACCAGATCGGGCTGCCGGAAGCCTGCAAGGACCTGCTGACGCGCCCGCGCGGGCTGATCCTCGTCACCGGGCCGACGGGCTCGGGCAAGACCACGACGCTCGCGACGATGATCGACTGGGTCAACACCAATCGCGATGCGCACATCATCACGATCGAGGACCCGATCGAGTACTACCACAGCCACAAGAAGGGCATCGTCACGCAGCGCGAGCTCGGCGCCGACGTGCCGAGCTTCCCCGAGGCGATCCGGCGCGCGCTGCGTCAGGACCCCGACGTGGTGCTCGTCGGCGAAATGCGCGACCTCGACACGATCTCGGCCGCGATCACGGCCGCGGAAACGGGCCACCTCGTGTTCGGCACGCTGCACACGACCGGTTCCGCGCGCACCGTCGACCGCATCATCGATGCGTACCCGACCAACCAGCAGGAGCAGGTGCGCGCGCAGCTCTCCGTCTCGATCATCGCGGTGATCAGCCAGGTGCTGATGGCGAAGAAGGACGGCAAGGGGCGCGTGGCGGCCTTCGAGGTGATGCTGATGACGCCGGCGATCGGCAACCTGATCCGCAAGGCGGAGACGAACAAGATCTCGTCGACGATCCAGACCTCGCGGCGCATGGGCATGATCACGCTCGACGACAACCTCTACGACCTCGTCAAGCGCGACGTGATCGGGCGCGCGGAGGCGCTCGAGGCGGCGCAGGATCCCAAGGACCTCGAGGCGCGGCTGTGAACGCGGGCGGTCAGGGACAGGGCGCCGGCCGGCGTCCGCTCGGGCAGATCCTCAAGGCGCGCGGCGTCGTGCGCGAGGGGCAGGTGCAGGAAGCGCTCTCCGAGCAGCGCAAGCGCGGCGGCCTGATCGGGCAGATCCTGGTCGAGCTCGGCCACGTGACCAGCGCGGACGTCGCGCTCGCGCTCGCGGAGCAGGCCGGGCTCGAGACGGTCGACCTCGCCAAGGCGACGCCGGAGAAGGCGGCGCTGGCGCTGGTCGACGGCGACACGGCGCATGCCTTCGGCGTGCTGCCGCTGGCGGTCGAGGGACGGCGGCTGGTGGTCGCGATCGGCGACCCGCTCAACACCGCGGTGCTCGAGGACCTGCGCTTCACGACCGGTCTCGACGTGCGCGGCGTGATCGCGGACGCGGAGCTGCTGCGCCAGAAGATCCGGACGCACTACGGCGAGCAGGGCTCGATCCAGGACGCGATCGCGGCGGCCTCGAAGGCCAGCGCGGGCAACGACGCGGCGGCCGCGGCGGCGAGCATGCCGGTCGTGCGCCTGCTCAACTCGATCCTGCACCGCGCGATCCGCGACCGCGCGAGCGACATCCACTTCGAGGTCTTCGACAACGAGTTCCGCATCCGCTACCGCGTCGACGGGGCGCTGTACGAGATCGAGGCGCCGCCGTTCCACCTCGCGATCCCGCTGGTGGCGCGCATCAAGGTCATGAGCGACCTCGACATCGCCGAGACGCGCATGCCGCAGGACGGGCGCATCGAGCTCGCGATCGACGGGCGGCCGGTCGACCTGCGCGTCGCGACGCTGCCGGGCATCGCGGGCGAAGGCTGCGTGCTGCGCGTGCTCGACCGCTCGGCGGTGCAGCTCGACCTGTCGGTGCTCGGCATGAAGCCCGACGAGGAGGACGTGCTGCGCAAGCTGGTCGCGCTGCCGCACGGCATCATCCTGATCACGGGGCCGACGGGCTCGGGCAAGACCACCACGCTGTACGCGATGCTGCAGGAGGCGAACGAGCCCGGCGTGAAGATCATCACGGCCGAGGACCCGGTCGAGTACGACATCGCGGGCATCGTGCAGGTGCCGATCAACGAGGAAATCGGCGTCACGTACGCGAAGGTGCTGCGCACGATGCTGCGCCAGGACCCCGACAAGATCCTCGTCGGCGAGATCCGCGACGCGGAGACGGCGCAGACGGCGGTCGAGGCCTCGCTGACGGGCCACACGGTGCTCTCGACCTTGCACACCAACGATGCGCCGAGCGCGGTCACGCGCCTCGTCGACATCGGCGTCGAGCCGTTCATGATCACCGCCACGCTCGAAGCGGTCGTCGCGCAGCGCCTCGTGCGCCGCGTGTGCGCGTCGTGCAAGACGAGCTACCAGCCCGACGACGACCTCCTGCGCGAGCTCGGCCCCGACGGCGACCGCATGCGCGGCGCGACGTTCCACTACGGGCGCGGCTGCGACGAGTGCCACCACACCGGCTACCGCGGGCGCAGCGGCATCTATGAAGTGATGCTGATCGACGACGAGCTGCGCCGGATCGTGCTCAAGAACGGCTCGACCGCCGAGCTGCGCTCCGCGGCGATCCGCAACGGCATGAAGACCCTGCGCGAGTCCGGACTCGCGGCCGTCGCCGAGGGCCGCACGACGATCGAGGAAGTGTTGCGCGAGACCTTCCTGTAGCGCGAGCCCGCTCCCGCCACCCTCCAGCCCCCAAGACCGATCCAGTCCACTACGGACGCTCTTCCACGATGGCCAAGAGACTCCAACGCACTGCAACCGTCGCCGCCCGGCCCGAGGGCGGTGGCGCGCCGGGTTCCGTGGCGCCGCGCAGCGGCGGACGCGTCAACCCCGCGCTGGTGACCGAGTTCACGACGCAGCTCGCGACGCTCTCCGCCGCCGGCATCCCGATCGTCAAGGCGCTGACGATCCTCGAGGGCCAGACGCGGCCGGGGCCGTTCAAGAACGTGCTCGCGGCGCTGGTCGAGGACGTGAGCGCGGGCACGGCGCTCTCGGAGGCCATGGCGAAGCATCCGCAGTGCTTCGACACGCTGTTCTCGTCGATGGTGCGCGCCGGCGAGGCCGGGGGCGTGCTCGACACGATCCTCAATCGCCTCGCTTCCTTCCGCGAGAAGGCCGCCGCGATCCGCTCGAAGATCACGGGCGCGATGATCTATCCGATCGTCGTCGCGCTGGTCGCCGTCGTCGTCGTCAGCGCCGTGATCGTGTTCGTGATCCCCAAGTTCGAGGAGATCTTCGACTCCTTCGGCACCGAGCTGCCGCCGATCACGCGGCTCCTGCTCGACACGTCGCGCTTCGCCGTCAGCTACTGGTACGTCGTGTTCGGCGTGCCCGTGCTGATCATCCTCGGCCACCTCGCGCTGATGCGCCGCGGCGGCGCCTACCGCTACCGCATGCACAAGTTCCTGCTGCGCGTGCCCGCCGTCGGCCCGGTCGTCTCCAAGTCGATCATCGCCGGCTTCTCGCGCACCTTCGGCACCCTGATCGAGGCCGGCGTGCCGCACCTCGACGCGCTCTCGATCGTGCGCGACACCACCGGCAACGCCGTGCTCGTCGAAGGCGTCGAGCAGATCCGCCGCGTCGTCCGCGAGGGCGAAGGCATCGCGCGCCCGATGGGGGAGAGCGGCGTGTTCGACGACCTCGTCGTCAACATGGTCGACGTCGGCGAAGCCACGGGCGAGCTCGACAAGATGCTGCTCAAGGTCGCCGACGCCTACGACATCGCCGTCGACCGCCGCATCGACGCCATGTTCAAGATCATCGAGCCCGCGCTCCTGATCGTGATGGCCGTCGTCGTCGGCTTCATCGTCGTCGCCCTGTTCATGCCGCTCATCTCGATCATGAGCACGCTCTCGGCTGGCTAGGAATCCAGAAGGAACCGACAGGGGGGAACGGAAGGAGGGAGAAGGGCGGGGAAACCCGAGCAAGCCGCGGAACCGGACAGGGGAAGTGGCGAGACCTTCCGTTCCTTCGCCTCGAGCAACCGTCGGCGCGGGGAGTCGGAACCCGAACCCTCGGGCCATTCGCGCTGTGACCTTGACCACCCTCAGCCGCTAGCCGTGCTTCGGAGCCGCTCCCACGCGGTTTCGACGCTCGCCTCCGACCTCAGATCCGGTCGATTTGACGCCCCGCGAGGGGTGGGGTACGAACAGGCGCGGGCAGCGTCATTCCCTCGCCGCTCCCCCCGGGTCACCATGCTCCATCCGTCGCCGATCGCAGCCCTGCTTCGACTGGGTGCATTCATCCTTGGGTCGACGTCGCTGCTGGCTTCTACTGCGTCGGCTCAGTCGACCTGCGCTTCGTCACACATCTCTCAGTGGTTTCCGAGTGTGTGGCCGACGGGGAGCACCAACGTGGGAAGTGCGTTGGACATCGATGCGTCGGGGCGACATTTCGCAGCAGGCGCGTCGTTCGCGACCTTCAATGGCAGCAAATCGGGAGCTGTCTACGTGGTCCGAGACCACGGTCAGCTCGGCCAGCGTGAGGACGTTCTGTTGCCGTCGAACGGCGCGCCTCAAAGCCTCTTCGGCAGCTGTGTTGCGATGAACGGATCCGGCGATCTGCTGGTCGCCGGCGCGCCCACTGTCTACTGGACCGGTAGCGGCAGCGCGCACGTGTTTCGCTTCGACGGCCAGGCTTGGAGTGAGGTTCAGCTGCTCAGCAGCTCCTACTACGATCGCCTTGCCTACACCGTCGACATGAGCGACGACGGTCGCGTGATCGTTCTCGGAGCGCCGTCACGGTCCCCAGGTGGCCAGTTCTACCCGGGGGCGCTCGACATCTATCGTTACAACGGATCGAGTTGGGTATTGGAGCACTCCGTGTATCCAACGTCATCGATCTACAGCCTCTCCTTGGGAATCTCGATCTCGCTTTCGGGCGACGGGCGATTCTTGGCGGCGCGGGGAAGAGTGTCCGTGAACTCACTAGCGTCATCCGTCGTCCAGATCTACGAGCACACGGGCAGCTCGTGGGTGCAGTGCGCGGAACTCACTGATCCCACAGGCTTGCCGAGCCCCGGTTTCGGCATGGCACTTGACCTAGATGCGCGTGGAGAGACGCTTGCCGTGGGCAACTCGGGCGACGGTCGACTTGTGTACAGCCAAGGCGCCGTGACGATGTTCAGCCGGCAGGGCTCGACGTGGATCCCACAGCCCGTTCTGCTCCCCTCGAATCCAACTTCGAGCGGCCTGTTCGGCCGGTCCGTGGCCCTCAATGCCGCGGGAGATCGCCTGCTCGTCGGCGCTCCTGGTCAGCAGTTCGGGGGCGTCTACAGCGGCGTAGTAGAGGAGTTCGAGCGCACCAACGCAGGCTGGCAACGACGCGCGGTCCACGCCGGGCCCGCTCCCACGTTTGACTCGGGCTTTGGCCAATTCGTCGCCACCAGTGCGACCGGTGATGCGTGGTTGACCTCCGAGCTCTACGGCGACCAGATCGGGCCAAACTTCGGAGCGGTGCAGCTCTTCGAGGCCAACTGCCTCACGCCGCAGGTGTACTGCACGGCTCAGGTCAACACGCTCGGGTGCGTGCCCGCCATCGCGGCGCAAGGCACGCCGAGCGCGTCGGCGGCGAGCGGGTTCACGATCTCGGTGAGCCAGGTCCGCAACCGACAGAATGGCATGTTGCTCTACGGGACGAGCGGCCGCGCGGCGTTGCCGTGGCACGCGGGCACGCTGTGCGTCGCGCCGCCGCTGAGGCGCACGCCCGTGTTGAACTCCCTTGGTTCCGCGGCGCCGACGAACGACTGCTCCGGCGTCTTGGCCCGCGACTTCAACGCGTGGGCCTTCACGGCCAACGACCCGGAGTTGTTCGCCGGCCAGCACGTGCGCGTGCAGTTCTACAGCCGCGACCCAGGCGCTCTCGGCAACCTGAACCTGTCCGACGCGCTCGAGTTCTACCTCGAGCCCTGACGTCGTCGCCCCCGCCGCCCCGCCCAGCCGCGCTTCCAATCCTTCTCTTCCGTTTCCGTCGCTCGCGAATTCGCGTCGGCGCTGCCCTCATGCGCCTCCTCCGTTTCCTTGTTTCTTCCTCTCGTCTCCCTCCGTTCTCCTCCTTCTGCTCTTCCTTGTCGGTTCCTTCTCCGGTTTGACGCGGGCGGCGCGTGACGCGAGCATGAACCGAGCCGTGGCGCTCTCCCTGCAGAAACGTGTGCTCGTGTGGATCGTGCTGATCCATGCGGCGGCCTTCGGGGTGGAGTTCGCGCTGTTCGGCAAGAACCTCGCGCGCACGACGGAGCAGGAGGCGCTGGAGCTGGCTGGCGGGCTGGTGGGGAACCTGCGCTCGCAGATCCAGCCGTCGGGGGCGCTGAACGCGGCGCGCATCCTCAACTGGGAGGAGTGGGCGAGCTTCGAGGACGCGCTGATCCTCGACCGCAACCTGGCGCTCGACGCGGAGGGCGACGTGGTGCCGCAGGGGATCGCGCTCAATCCGCTGGGGAGCTTCCAGCGCGGCGCGGGCTTCGACTACGCGACGGTGTACAGCAACATCTACCTCGCGGTGCGCACGGGCGAGCCGGTCGACGACGTCGAGGGCGGGCGCGTGCTGCCGATCGACATGCCCGGGGGCGTGTGGGGCGCGTGCTGGTACCGCATCGATCCGGGGCTGGGCCGCACGGCGCGGCTCGTGCGCACGTTCGTGGCGTTGCTCGGGCTCACGACGCTGCTGATCGCGGCGACGCTGTATTTCGTGCTGAAGCGCGAGGTGCTGACGCCGGTCGAGCGGCTGACGGCGGCGGCGCGGCGCGTGGCGGCGGGGGATCTCGACGTGCGCGTCGAGGGGGGCAGCGCGGGCGGCGAGTTCGGTGAGCTCACGCGCGCCTTCAACGGCATGGTGGCCGAGGTGCGCGGCTTCAACGAGCGGCTCGAGCACGAGGTGCAGGACGCGACGCAGCAGGCGCGCACGGCGGAGCAGGCGGCGATGACGGAGCGGCGCCTCGCGGCGACCGGCAAGCTCGCTGCGGGCGTCGCGCACGAGATCAACAACCCGCTCGGAGGGCTGCTCAACGCCGTCGAGCGGCTCAAGAAGGACGACCTGCCCGCGCCCAAGCGCCTGCAGTACCTCGAGCTGCTCAGCTCAGGCCTCGAGCGCATCCGCGACACGGTCGGCAAGCTCCTGCGACTGACGCCGCGCAATTCCGTGCGCGTGCCGCTCTCGCTCGCGGTGCCGGTGCTCGACGCGGCGAGCCTCGTGCGCCATCGCGCGGCGCGCGCGGGTGTCGCGATCGTGATTTCCGACGGGCGCGAGTGGAGCGAGTCCGAGGTGCTGCCGCCGGATCTGGCGCGTTCGCTGGGCAACCTGCCGCGTGTGCTCGGCGACGCGAATGAGCTCGGGCAGGCGGTGCTCAATCTGCTCGTCAACGCGCTCGATGCGCTCGACACGCGCGCGGGCGGCGGCCGCATCGAGATCGTGCTGCGCGCGAGCTACGAGCCGGAGCTGGGGCCCGTGGTGCAGCTCGACGTGCACGACGACGGCCCGGGGGTCGCGCGCGAGGAACTCACGCGCCTCGTCGATCCGTTCTACACGACCAAGGATCCCGGCAAGGGCACGGGGCTCGGCCTCTCGCTCGTGCACTCGGTGGTCGTCGGCCACGGCGGGCGGCTGGCGCTCGAGAGCCAGCCCGGCCGCGGCCTGCACGTGCGCATCGCGCTGCCCGAAGCCAAGGACGGCGCCGCGTGATCGAACCGACGCTGGTGCTCAAGGTCGTGCTGCTGTGCTGCTCGGCGGCGATCAGCGGTTCGGAGACGGCGCTGTTCCGCCTGAGCGACGACGACGCGCGCCGCATCGGACCGCGCGCGGTGGCGCTGCTGGCGCAGCCGCGCGAGCTGCTGACGGCGCTGCTCGCGCTCAACGTGCTCGTCAACACGCTGTTTTTCGCGTTCGCGGCGACCGCGGCGGCGGACAAGCCTCCGGCGGAGCAGTGGCTCGACGGCCTGATCGCGCTGGCGCTCGTGGTGAGCTTCGGCGAGGTGATCCCGAAGAACCTCGCGCTGCGCGCACCTTTCCCGATCGCGCGCGTCGCGACGCCGGTGCTCACGATCATCACGGCGCTGTCGACGCCGCTCTCGCGCACGTTCCAGCGGGCGCTCGATCCGCTGTACCGCGCGCTCGGGCCGGCGGGCGAGGAGGAGATCGGCATCGCGAGCGAGGCGCTCGAGCGCGCGTTGCGCCAGAGCGCCGAACAGGGCCTGCTGCTCGGCAGCGAGGCCACGATCCTCTCGCGCATCGTCGAGCTCGAGGACGTGCGCGTGCGCGAGGTGATGGTGCCACGCGTCGACCTGCAGTTCCTCGACGTGACCGGCGAGGCGCGGGGCGAAGTCACGCGGGCCGCGCTCGACGCGAAGGTGCCGTGGGTGATCGTCATCGACGCCAATCCCGACCGCATCGTCGGCCGCGTGCGCACGCGCAACCTGCTCGTGCATCCGGCGCGGCCGGTGCGCGAGATGCTCGAGCCGTGCGTGTTCGTGCCCGAGGTGGCGAGCGCGCTGGCGGCGCTGCACTACCTGAAGGACCAGCACGTGGCGCAGGGCGTCGTCATCGACGAGTGGGGCGGCACCGCGGGGCTCGTCACCGTCGAAGGCATCTTCGAGGAAGTCGTCGGCGACCTGCGCGTCGAGGGCGAGGAGGCCTATCGACCGGTGGTCGAGATCGAGCGCGGCCGCTACGACGTCGACGGCTCGCTCTCGATCCGCGACTGGAACCAGTTCTTCGGCCAGAACGTGGCGCCGCGCGAGTTCGAGACCGTCGGTGGGCTGTGCACGGCGCTCTTGGGCCGCGTGCCCAAGGTCGGCGACGTGGTCGAATCGGGCCCGCTCGAGTTCACGGTGCGGCGCATGTCGCGCCGCCGCGTGCAGCGCCTCGAGGTGCGCGTGCGCGGCGTGGCGACGGCCAACGCCGGTGAGGAGGAGCCGCGGTGACGATCGTCTGGATCACGCTGCTCGCGCTCTGCTTCGCGCTTTCGGCGCTGTTCTCCGGCTCGGAGACGGCGCTGTATTCCGTCACGCGCTCGCGCATCGAGGCCGAGGCGCTCGCGGGCGGGCGTTCGGCGGCGCTGATCCGCAGCCTGATGCGGCACGACGGGTGGTTGCTCGCGACGCTGCTCGTCGGCAACAACGTCGTCAACCAGCTCTCGACCGTCGCCGCCGACGGCCTCGCGTCGCACTTCGGCGTGCCGCGCGCGTGGCACGAGGTGCTGATCGCGCTCACGATCACTCCGCTGCTCGTGCTGTTCGGCGAGCTCTTCCCCAAGGATCTCGCGCGCCGTCGCCCGCACAGCGTGCTGCACATCGCCGCGCCGGTGCTCGGGATCGTGCGCCTCGCGCTCGCGCCGCTGGCGCTGCCGCTGACGTGGTTCGGGGCGCTGATGAGCCGGCTGTTCGGCGTCGCGCCCGACGACCTGTCGCGCGTGCGCGGCCGCGAGCGCGTGCTCGAGCTCCTGCGCGAGCGCGACAGCCGCGCGCAGCCCGACATCGAGCGCCTCGCGCACAACACGCTCGAGCTGCGCTTCCGGCGCATCGAGCGCGTGATGGTGCCGTGGAAGAAGGTCGAGCACCTGGCGCTCGAGCGCGGGCTGGCGGAGGCGCGCGAGCGCTTCTCGACGTCGGCTTTCACGCGCCTGCCGGTCCTCGACCGCAAGGGGGCCGTCGCGGGTTACGTCCACCAGCTCGAGGTGCTGGCGGCGGCGCCGGGGAGCGAGCTCGGCCCGCTCCTGCGCCCCCTGATCACCCTCGACCCGGACACGCCGATCGACCGGGCCTTGGCGCGCCTGCGGGCCAGCGGCCAGCGGGCGGCCCTGGTGGGGACCCCGGCCCGGCCGTTGGGCTGGCTGACCCTCAAGGATCTGGTCGAGGAGATCACCGGGGAGCTCGCCCGCTGGTGAGCTTCGGGGCCGGTCCCGGCGTGCCCCCTTTCGCGCGGGCCCGCCGGAAACTATCCTGCCCCCCTCGGATAGAACCGCCGGAGCCGACGGTTCCCACCCCATGCAACCCCAAACGTCCCTCTGGCTGCGCTCGCGGCCGTCGCCCCTGACGCTGGTCCTGCTCGGACTGTGCACGCTCGCGGCGTTCGGCTGGGCCCGTGGTCCGCAGGGTGGCGGCACGACGCCGCCGCCCCAGACCCAGACGCAGACCAGCGCGATCTTCTCCGGCGGCGCGACCGCCGACTCGAACGAGAGCATGATCGCGGTCACCGGCACGGACGTGACGGGCGCCTCGGTGCTGTACCTCGTCGACACGCAGCGCATGCGCCTCGCCGTGTATCAGGCCGCCTCGACGGGCCAGAACATGGGCGTGCGCTTCATCGGGGCGCGCCGCATCGAGCTCGACATGGAGCTCAACGGCTACAACGACAACTCCGAGTACAGCTTCAACGAGCTCGAGCAGCAGTTCGTCGAGAAGGGCCTGATTCCCAGCGCTTCCGGCAAGGGGCTCGACCCCAAGGCCGACGCCAAGAAGTCTGCGCCCAAGGCCCCCGGCGGCCAGTAGATCCAGTCAGGCTGGCCGTGTGGCGCCCCCCGGCGCCCTGCGGACAAGCCTTCCAGAACCCAAGCATTCCCCCCAAAGTCCCACCCTAGGAGAATCCCGTGGCCGAGAAGGAGTTCCTGAGCTTCGACGAAGCGCTGCGCGAACTGCGCCTCAAGGAAGAGGAGCTCAAGCGTCTGGTCAGCGAGGGCGAAATCCGCGCCTTCCGCGATGGCGAGACGATGAAGCTGCGCAAGGCTGACGTCGAGAACCTGCGCGCCGAGCTGCAGGGCGGCGAGGTCGTCGACCTCGGCGGGGCGGCGGAAGAGCTCGTCTTCGAGGACGACACCGACCTCGACGCCGGCATGGCGACCGAGGAGATCTCGGAAGCCGACACGATCCTCGAGGAGGAACCGGCCGCCGAGGCCGAGGCCGAAGAGGAAGCCGAGGACGAGGAAGAGTACGTCCCCGCACGCGCCATGGAGATTCCCGAGGAGCCTTCCGAGGGTGGCTTCATGCTGACGCTCATGGCGCTGACGGCCATGGTGCTCGTGCTCGCGATGCCGATCGCGATGTCGCTCCAGACCGGCAACGCCAGCGCGGCCGCCAAGAACATCTCCGCGATGTTCGGCTTCAAGTTCTAGGTCGCCTGCGCCGGGCCAGCCGCTTGCGGCCGGACCCGTGTGCTTCACCCACGAGCCGCGAGTCGCAGGATTTCCTGCGGCTCGCGGCTCGAATTTCCAAATTGGACCGCTAGGCTCTGGCTCGCTTGCGACCGGACGCCAGTTCCGATCGCGCGATCCGCGCGCCCGCCGTTGCGCGCTCCTTTTTTCGCGCGCCCGAATCCGGGCGGGGAGCGCACTCGGGACTGCGACGCACGCGTCGCCCGCACCTTGGGTCCACCACGCCGATGAAGTTCACCAACCTTGCCCTTGCCATCCCCGCGCTCCTCGCGTTCGCCTCGTGCGTCGCCCAGGAGCGTTACGACGACGCTTCGCTCTCCGCGAAGCACTACCAGAACAAGACCATCGAGAACGACCGCCGCGTGTCGGAGCTCGAGGACGAGAACCGTCGCCTGCGCGCGCAGCTCGAAGCCAGCGAGAAGAGCCTCACCGAGGCCGGCTTCTCCGCCGAGGCCGTCGACGAGCGCCTGCGCAACCTGAGCAAGATCCTCGCGGAAATCGGCGGGAATCCCGGCGATGTCACCAAGTTCGCCGTCGACGGCGGCTACGTCTACCGCATGAAGGACTCGATCGTCTTCGGCCTCGGCTCGGCCGAGCTCAGCGAGGACGGCAAGCGCATCCTCGCGGAAGTCAGCGCGGACATCGGCAGCCGCGCGCACGGCAAGGTGTACGTGCGTGGCCACACCGACTCGACGCCGATCTCCAAGCCCGAGACCAAGGCCAAGTACCCCAACGGCAACCTGCAGCTCTCCGCCGAGCGCGCGGTCTCCGTCGGCGCGTACCTCGGCGGCGCGGGCAAGATCGAGGAAACGAAGATCGTCGTGATGGGCTTCGGCTCGCACGATCCGGTCGCGAGCAACGACAGCCCCGAGAACAAGCAGAAGAACCGCCGCGTCGACATCTTCGTCGCCGATGCCGAGGCTGGCGCGCAGAAGTAGCCGTCGGCCGACGGACGCACCCGGAGCAGCGCGCGCCCTCGTGCGAGCGCTGCTCCTCGCGTTTGTCGGCGCGGGCTGCGGCCACGAGACGCGCGAGTCCGGCCCGGATCTCGGCCGGCTCGAGCGGCTCGCCTTCGTGCCCGCAGGGCAGCTCGTGCTCAACCTCGCCGGCCGCGGGCCGCTCTCGATCGACGTGCGCGAGGCGCTCTTCGTCGACGCCTTCGAGGTCACGCGCGCGCAGTGGTTCGAGTACCAGCGCACGCTGGGGCCGACCGTCGCCGACGAGCTCGCGGCGCACACGGCCAGCTGGACCGGCGAGACCGGCGACTGGCCGGCGAGCTTCATGACCGTCGACGAGGCCGCCGCCTACGCGACCTCGGTCGACATGCGCCTGCCGACGGCGCGCGAGTGGATCTTCATCGCCGCCGGGCCGCAGGGCCTGCCGTTCCCCTGGGGCGCGACCGACCAGCGCTCGATCGCCAACACGCTCGAGCTCGGCCTCGACCGGCCCGTGCCCGTCGGCACCTTCGAGGCCGGCCGCACCCCGCAGCGCGTGTACGACCTCGTCGGCAACGTCGCCGAGTGGGCGAGCGACATCGTGCCCGACCGCGACTCGCTGCCGGCGGACGAGCGCGTCTCGGCGCTGGGGGGCAGCTTCCGCAACCGCTCGCGCGCGATCCTCGACCCACGCCTCGTCGAGGGCCAGCGCGAGGTCGCCGCGCGCCCGCTGCCGCACGGCAGCCGCGCCGACGACATCGGCTT
>JAPLOE010000266.1 GCA_026692705.1 Planctomycetota bacterium | reverse complement strand
GCCTTGATCGCACGCTCGACCTCGCCGCCGTGCGACCACGCGGAGCGCAGGTCCTTGACCGACGAACTGCTCCCCAGCGCGAACGGGAGCAGCGCCACGAGCTCGTGCCAGCGCGCGTAGAGCTCGCCGGAGGCCTCGGCGCCGGCGGGAATCTCGAAGCCGAAGAACGGCAAGCCGCTCAGGCCCGCGGAGAGCACGCGCGGCAACGCGTGGCGCAGCGCTTCCCAGCCTTCGCCATCGGCGAGGCCGAGCACCGCAGCGTGGGACGCGCTCGCGAAGAACGCGGAACGCGACGCGCAGAACGGCCGCGCGTCCGGGCGCGCGAGCGCGAGGCCGTCGGAGAGCGCCGAGGACGCGAGCGATCCGAGCGAATTGTGCACGAGCTCGTGGCGCGTGCGGGTGGAACCGCGGTGCACCGCGTCGGCTGCGAGCGTGCCCCAGCCGGAACGCGCGAGGTCCGGCGCGTCGTGCTCCGACCACAGGCCGTCGACGCCCTCGAGCGCGAACTTCTCGACCTGTCCCGACCACCAGGCGCGGGTCGCCTCGCGCGTGAAATCGGGGAAGTGCGCCAGTCCAACGTTCGTGCGCGCCTTGAGCGGCTGCCCGTTCGGGTCGAGCACGAAGTGCCCTTCGTCGAGGCCCGCGCGAAGCGCTCCTACGTTGCGCCCCAGCGGAACCCGCGGTTGGGCCGCGGCCACGAGCTGCAGGTCGAGCTCGTGCAGGCCTTCGGCGAGCGCCTTCGGATCCGGGCAACGCTCGCGCTGGAACGCGAACGGCTTGTCGTTTTCGAGCAGCGTGTCGTCGATCCAGATCGAGTCGCACGCGAGGTGACGCGAGCGGAAGCGGCCGGCGATCTCGAGCACCGCATCGGCGCTCTCGGGACGACGCACGAGGTGCTGGTAGCCGAGGCTCCACAGCGGCGGGCGCACGACGGGCCCGAGCAAGTCGCGCAGCTGCGCGAGCACCGTCGCCACGTCCGCGGCGCTGACCAGCCACAGTTCGAACGGCTCGCGCTCGAACGCGAACTCCACGCCGTCGCTGCAGAACTGCAGCGAACCCCGCGCGGCGCAGTCGGCGACGACCGCGCGCGCCGAGCCGTCGAGCGCAATCGAGAGCGCGAGCGGCAGCGCCGGCCCGGCCTGATCGCGCAGGTTCCAGAGCTCGACACGTTCCTCGCGCCGCAGCAGCCGCACTCCGGTCGCGCCACCGCCGTAGAGGTGCTGGCCCTCGCCGAGAGGCACTTGTACGCGCACGCAGGAGCCGTCGAACTCCCACTGCGGCTGCAGCGGCGCCTCGGCGAGCTTGAGCGGCGCGAGGTCGTCGCGCGCGGCGAGCACCGCCGGCGCGGACTTGCGGCCATCCTCGAGCAACGCGCGGAACACCACCACGGTCGCCCCGGAGCTCGTCCGCGACGCGCGCGCGCATTCCGTGCGTTTGACGCCGCCGCCGTCGAGCGGGAGGTCGCGCAGGCCGAGGCGGCGGTCGGACGGGGCGGAGGGGGCGGCGCTCGTGGCAGGGGGCGTGCTCATCGGGCGGGGAGGGTAACGGACCGGCTCCGGCCGGGAACAGGTTTCCGGTGGGGGAGCCCGCTGGAGTATCTTCCCCCCGTCATCCGATGGGAGTTGACTCCCTCGAGGAACCCCACGATGCGTCCGCTGCACTTGCTCGCCTGTCTGATTCCGCTCGCCACCACCGCCTGCAAGGACGAGGTCGCGCCCGCTCCGGTCCCTCCGACCGCGCCCGCCGCGCAGACGACGCCCGTGACGCAGCCCGCGGTCGAGACTCCCAAGCCCGCGGATCCCGTCGACCCCAGTGCGAATCCGGCCGGGCCGGACGCTCCGCCGAAGGTCGTCACCGGGCGCGTGCAGACCCCGGAGAAGGCCGAGGTCGGTCAGGTGGTCAACGTGAAGGAGTTCTTCGAGAACGGCCAGCTCGCGACGGAGCGCTCCGAGCGCAAGGAAGCGGACGGCAAGTACACGCGTGTCGGTCCGATGAAGGCCTGGTTCGAGAACGGCCAGCTGCGCTGCGAAGGCGGCTACGACGAGCGTGGCAAGCTCACCGGGCACTGGCGCTACTACACGGAGACCGGGCTCATGCTGCGCGAAGGCGACTTCGCGGAAGGCCTGCGCGAAGGGGATTGGATCGAGTTCCACCCCAACGGGCAGATGAAATCCTCGGGCCTCCTGCACATCGGCATGGCCGAGGGGCCGTGGCAGTACTGGCACGAGAACGGCAAGCAGGCCGCCGAGGGCACGTACGTCAACAACCTCCGCGAAGGTCCGTGGATGTTCTGGGACGAGCAGGGTGTTCCCGATCCGTCGCGCTGCGGCGAGTACGCCAAGCACAACCGCATCCGCTGAGCGTCGGGCTGGCCCCCACGGTAGGCTGTGCGCGCGCGGCGAAAACCGCGTGAATGGGAGCCGGTGCGTGCGCGTAAGCGCGCGTTCCGCTCGTTCGGGCGGCGAGTTTCAACCGGTACGAGAGCCAAGGAGCAAGCGAGATGGGCGTGATGGATTGGCTGAAGCGCGGCGTCGGCGAGATGATGATCGCGCGTCCCGACGACGCGAAGCCGCTCGTGGTCTGGAAGCACCCCGACCCGACGATCCCGATGAAGTCGCAGCTGACCGTCGAGTCCGACGAGAAGTGCGTCTTCTTCCGCGACGGCAAGGTGGTCGCGACGCTCGGCCCTGGCCGCCACACGCTCGACACCGCCAACCTGCCGTTCCTCTCCAACCTCGTCGACTCGTTCACCGGCGGGCGCGTGTTCATCGCCGAGGTGTTCTTCGTCAACGTGCGCGAGCACGTCAGCAACAAGTTCGGCGGGCGCATCGGCAACGTCGAGGACCCCAAGTCCGGCGTGCCGGTCGAGACGATGGTGCACGGCGAGTTCGCCTTCCGCGTCGTCGATCCGGCGGCGCTGATCACGGGCCTCGTCGGCATGGGGCGCAGCGATCCCCAGCAGGTGCCCGGCTGGATGAAGGAGCAGGTGCTCAAGGTCGTGCGCGACCGCGTGGCCGAGCTCGTCGTCAAGAACCGTTGGCCGTTGCTCGACGTCACCAGCGGCGCCTACACCGAGGAGATCGAGGCGGACGTGCTCGCGGGCCTCGGCCAGCACGTGACGAGCTACGGCCTCGCGATCCCGCGCCTGGGCAACTTCGTCGTCGCGATCGCCGAAGGCGACGCGGTCAACCTCAAGAAGCTCTACACGGATGCGGCTTACCTGCGCACCGTCGGCGGCGTCGACAGCTTCCAGAAGTTCGCGGCCGGCAAGGCGATGCTCGGCGCAGGCGAAGGCATGGCCAAGGGTGGCGGCGGTGGTGGTGAGGGCGGCAGTGGCCTGCTCGGTGGAGCGGGGCTTGGCGTCGGCCTCGGCCTTGCCCAGCAGATGCTGCAGTCCCAGCGTCCCGCGGCGCCCGAAGCGACCGTTCCGGCCGCGGCCAAGGTTGGCTGTGGCGCCTGCGGGTCGGCCGTGTCACCCGGAAAATTCTGCTCGGCCTGCGGCAAGGAACTCGCCGCCGCTCCGCAGGGCTTCTGCGGCGGCTGCGGCGCCGCCCTCGCTGCCGACGCGCGCTTCTGCGCCGGCTGCGGCCGCAAGCGCTGAAAGCACCTCAGGACCGGTACAGACGCCCTGCCTTCGCGTTTGCGGAGGCGGGGCGTCCTCGATTCAGACGGGATCGCACCGTCGTCGCGACGCGTCGGAGTCCCCGCGACCCAGGGTTCCGGAATCGGAGGGAACTTGCGCTTCCACGGAAACCTCTTACGTTTGCTAGGAATCCGGTTTGACGCTTCCTTCACGGGGGCGTTACCCTTGGGCCAAGAGGTTCTCTCCCTCCCTTTTCACTTCTCAGGAGACATTTCATGGTTCGTTCGACTCTGATCGCAGCTGGCGCCATGCTGCTCTGTGGCGCAAGCTTCGCGCAGCAGCAGGCGGCGCCGCTCTACCCCGTCACCAGCCCCGTTCAGCGTGGCCCGGTGATCAACCTGCGCACCGGCCAGCCGCTGAGCGCTGCTCGTGAGGCGCAGATGCGCGCGTACACCCAGATCGTGTACGACAACACCTGCACCTACTCGGTCGCCGGTTACTACTTCGGCGGCAACCCGTGCGAAGACCACATCGACGAAGGTCGAATCCCCGGTGGCGTGGGCGGCAACAACCCGCTCGGCTCCACGATCGACAACAACATCACGTTCTTCGAAGTCAGCTACTGTGCCTTCGTCGCGACGGGTTCCGTCAACATGCAGGTCGGCTTCTACGACAACCTCGGCCAGTGCGGTGGCATCAGCCCCGTCCCGCCGCCGCTGTCGACGCAGGGCACGATCTTCCAGCTCCCGGTCGCCACGCTGCCGGGCAACGGCTGCTGGACGGTCGGCTTCGACCTCGGCAACACCGGCATCTGCATGCCGTCGGATGGCGATGGCATCTTCGACAACGTCGCCAACCTCGACGTGTTCAACTGGTCGTGGCGCATGGTGAGCGGCAACGGCGGTTCGCTGCTGAGCGGCGAGCCGATCGCGACCGTCTCGGGCTCGTGCACGTACAACATCCCGTGCTCGACCGACCCCCTGTACGGCAACCCCTGTGGTTCGGGCCTCGGCACGATTGACAGCTGGTGGGTCAACACCGACGGCGACCCGGCCGGCGGCGCCAACACCAACGCTGCCTGCAACCCCGCGCTCGGCACGGGTTGCTACTGGTTCGGCGGTCACCCGACCGGTCCGTTCTCCAGCTACTGGCTGCGTCTGGGTTCGAACGGCTCGTGCGGCGGTTGCGTCGCCACGGCCGTCAGCTACTGCACGGCCGGCACGACGTCGACCGGTTGCAACGCGGCAATGACGCTCCAGAGCGGCATCCCCAGCGCCAGCAACGCCGGTCCGGCGATCGTCGCCGCGACGGGCGTCAATGGTCAGAAGACGGGCCTGATCTTCTTCGGCATCGGCCAGCAGGCCACGCCGTGGGCCCCGGCTTCCTCGAGCTTCCTCTGCGTCAAGTCCCCGACGCTCCGCACCTCGGTGCAGGCGACGGGCGGCACCAACGGCGCGTGCAACGGTTCGATGTCGATCGACATCAACGCGCAGCTCGCGGCCCAGGGCGTGTTCCCGGTCGTCGCCGGCTCGGTCTTCGACATCCAGGCGTGGTTCCGCGACCCGCCGGCCGTCAAGACGACGCACCTCTCGAACGGTCTCGAGATCGTTCTCTGCCCGTGATCTGACAAGCCGCGCCGCGGGCCCGCTGGGTCCGCGGTGAGGCTCGCAGCACGTCGGTTCTCAAGGGACCGGCCACCCGCGCGGTGGCCGGTCCTTTTTCGTGCCTCAGAAGCCGCGGCGGGCAGCAGACACGGAGGGCGGAGGAACGGAGGGGCAGCGGAGGGAGGAAGGAGCCGAGCCGAGCAGGGAACGGGGCCGAGACAGAGTCGAGAAGGGCGTGAGCGCGCGAACGCCGAGTGCGGAGGAGGCAGAGGGGACGCGGATAGCGCGGCGGGGACCGGCGAGCCGGAGAGGCGTTCGCCTGGGGAGGGGACATGAGGGAAGGATGGAGGGCGCCTGCGCGAGAAGGCGGCTGGGAAGGTCAGTGGCGAGCGTTGGGCGCCGAAAGCGCCCGCAGTGCGGAAGGCTGGTGCGCGGTGCAGGCGGGGCCGCAGGCGGGGCGCAGGCGGGGCGCAGGGCGCGAAGGGGCGCAGGGGCGCATCCCCCGGGCAGGATCGGCCTCGACGCAAGGCGCCCCCAGCCGCGCCTTTCCGGTGGCCGTGCCGCCGCACGCACTCTCCGATCGCGAGCGCGTCCCCGCCCGGGGCGAATCGTCCAGCTGGCTTTGGGGCCTTCGCGGCGCGCCGTCGTGGGCCCGACGCGCCCGCGTCGAGCCCTCGAGCGCTCAACCGGCCGCCGCGCCCATGGGCGGATGCACCCGTCGCTCCAACTACGGCGAGGCGCTCCAGCGTCGATCCTTCGACGTCACGCCTTCCCGCCGGGGAGCCACGGAAGGAAAAGAGAAGCGGCCGGCCCCCCGCCGGGACCGGCCGCTGGCTCGCTCCGCCCGAGGCGGAGGCAGTACCAGAGCTACTGGCAGATCTGGAACTGGACGCCGTTGGTCAGGCTGATCGTGAACGGATCCTGCGGGTCGCGGCTCCAGTACTGGGCGTTGACCTGCTGGCCGATCACCTGCAGCTGCGGGACGGAGCCCGAGTCGATCAGGGCCTTGAAGTTGAAGTTGAACGTGCCCGAGCAGTTGATGCCGGTGGGGGTGCCGCCGGTGTTCATCGTCGGGGTGCGGAGCACCGGCGACTGAACGCACTTCGTGCCGCCCTGGAACGGCTGGGCGCTCGCGCCGAAGCCGTAGAACAGCAGGCCCTGACGGTTGTTGATCAGGTTGGTGGCCGTGATGTTGAAGCTCGTGTTCGGGCTCAGACTCGGCGCACCGCTGAAGCCGATCGTCGGCAGGCAGAACTGGCTGTTCATCTTCGGCGTGCAGTAGGTGAACGGCGGGGTGCCGCCCTGGCATTCGCACGTGTCGGGGATGCCGTTCAGGTTGACGTCGAGCGCACCCGCGGCGATGTCGCAGGAGTCCGGAATGCCGTTCTGGTTGCAGTCGGGCGAGCCGTTGGCGACGTCGCACTCGTCGGGGAGGCCGTTGGCGTTGCAGTCGAGCGAGGTGCCGTTCTGCAGGTCGCAGCCGTCCGCGATGCCGTTCTGGTTGCAGTCCTGGGCGCCACCGGCGGGGTCGATGCGGTAGACCTCCCCGTCGGTGTAGTCGAGGATGTAGATCTCGCCGTTGGCGTCCTCGCCGAAGGAGGAGATCGAGGAGATCGTCGGCGTGCCGGCGGGCTCGAGCTCGGTGGTGCGGACGGTGAAGTTCGAGACCGTGCCGTTCGTGTACTTCAGCGACCAGATCGCGGTCGAGCAGTAGTCGGCGTAGAAGTACGTGCCCTGCAGGCCACAGACGTTCGTGCCGCGGTAGACGTAGCCGCCGATGGCCGAGCAGTGGCCGCCCGAGGCCTGCGTGTAGTCCTTGATCGGCGGGGTGAGGGCGATCGAGTTGCAGGTGCAGCCCGTGAGGCCGGTGCAGCTCGTGCCTTCCATGCAGCGCCAGCCGTAGTTCTGGCCGCTGACTCCGGCGGCCATGAAGTCGATCTCCTCGACCGCGTTCTGGCCGACGTCGCCGATGTACATGTCACCGGTCAGGCGGTCGAAGCTGAAGCGGAAGGGGTTGCGCAGGCCGATGGCCCAGATCTCGTCGAGCGGGTTGCCGGCGCCGATGTAGGGGTTGTCGATCGGGATGTAGGGCGCCGGGAGGTTGACGTCGAGGCGCAGGATCTTGCCGAGCAACGAGCCCGTGTTCTGCGCGTTGCCGTTGGGGTCGTTGGCGCTGCCGCCGTCGCCGGTGCAGATGTAGAGCTTGCCGTCGGCGCCGAAGTTGAGGCCACCGGCGTTGTGGTTGGAGAAGGGCTGCGCAATCGTCAGCAACGGCAGCTCCGTGGTGCCCGCAACGTCGGGATTCGACGTGGAGACCTGGTAGCGCGCGATCACCGTGGCGCCCGAACCGGTCGCGGTGTAGTTGACGTAGAAGTAGCCGTTCTGCGCGTAATTCGGGTGGAACGCGAGGCCGAGCAGGCCACGCTCGCCGCCGGTCGAGATGCGGGCGAGGCCGCCGGTCGCGGCGGAGCCGAGGTGCAGGAACGGGGTGGAGAGGATCGCACCGTTCTTGATGATGCGGATGCGACCGCCCTGTTCGACGACGAACATGCGGGCGGTGTCGCCCGGAGGCGAGCAGAGGAAGAGGGGCTGCGAGAAGCCCGACTGGACCAGCGTCGCCTGCAGGGTCTGGCCCCAGGCAGACGTGGTGAGGAGGGCGGCGGCGAGAAGCGCGCCGACGGAGAACTTGCGCATGGAGAGTGTCCCGAGGTGCAGAGGTAGGGCTGCCCCGCGCGGGGCGGGGTGCTCGTGGGGGGAGGTTCAAATCGTCGAGGCAGGGAGGCGGGAAGTCAAGGCAGGTGCCGCCGGCGAGCGCGGCTTCAGTAGTCTTGGGGAGATGAACCCGGACCGCGAAGGAGGCGATTCGGCCGGACGTCCCGCGCTCGCGAGGGTCCTCGGACCCTTTGACGTCACGATGATGGTGATGGGTTCGGTGATCGGTGCCGGAGTTTTCCAGGCACCGGCGCGAATCGCGGCCGGAATGGGGTCGCTGGAGGGGGTGCTGGGGGCCTGGGCCTTCGGCGGGCTGGTGGCGATCAGCGGCGCGCTCGTGTTCGCGGAGCTGGGCGGCATGATGCCGCGCACCGGCGGCGAGTACGTGTTCGTGCGCGCGGGAGCGGGGCGTTTCGCGGCGTTCCTGTTCGGCTGGATGTCGCTCACGGCGATCGTCTCCAGCGCGATCGCCTACGTGGCCGGAGTGTTCGTCGAGCATCTCGAGGCGCTGTTGCGGACCTCGGGCTGGATCGAGGGCTTCGGCGCCGACGGTTTTGGCCCCGGAGGGCGCAAGGGCATCGCGGTGGCGGTGATCGTCGCGCTCGCGCTGCTCAACGCGCGCGGGGTGCGGCTGGGCGCGAGCGTGCAGAACGTCGCGATGCTCGCGAAGATCGCGGGCATCCTGTGCGTCGTCGCGCTCGGTGCAGCCGTCGGACTGGGCTGGATCGAGCCGCGGGTCGCGGCGACCGAGGGCGGCGACCTGCCGTGGAACTGGGATGGCGTCGGTGCGGCGCTGTTCGGGATCGTGTTCACGTTCGGCGGCTGGCAGAACGTCGCTTCGGTGGCG
Organism: Planctomycetota bacterium; assembly: GCA_026692705.1. Taxonomy (GTDB): domain Bacteria; phylum Planctomycetota; class UBA1135; order UBA1135; genus F1-120-MAGs118. Next base: position 26,075 of record JAPLOE010000266.1, on the reverse strand, counting down.
AGCGAGATCCGCAACCCCGGTCGCAACCTGCCGCTGGGCACGTTGATCGGGACGCTGGCGGTGGTCGTGCTCTACCTCGCGCTCAACACGGCGCTGGTTGGCGTGCTCGGAGTGCGTGGGGTCGCCGCGAGCGCGACGCCGGTCGCGGCGGCGGCGGGGGCGGTGGTGAGCTGGGGCGAGCCGCTGGTCGCCGCGCTGGTCACGGTCTCGACCTTCGCGATCACGCAGGTGCTGCTGATGCTCGCGCCGCGCATCTACGTCGCGATGGCGGACGACGGAGTGTTCTTCCGCGGCGTCGGGAAGATCCACGAGCGCTTCCAGACGCCGGCGCGCGCGATCCTGCTGCAGGCGGCCTTCGCGGTCGGGCACGTGTTCGTCGCGGGGAGCATCGGCGAGCTGCTCGAGGTCTGCTCGATCTGCGACTGGGTGTTCTTCACGATCTGCGGAGTGACGCTGTTCGTGCTGCGGCGCAGGCTGCCAGACGCGCCGCGGCCCTACCGCGCCTGGGGCTATCCGTGGATGCCCGCAATCTTTCTCGCCTGCTCGGCGGCCGTGCTGGTGCGCATCGCGATGAGCGCGCAGACGCTGCCCGCGCTGCAGGCGGCCGGGCTTTTTGCGGCGGGCGGGATCGCGTACGCGCTCTGGGCGCGCCGCTCACCAGCGTCGGCCGGCGGCTAGCAGCTCGCGCGCGGCGTCGCCATCGATCGCGCGGCTGAAGAAGTAACCCTGCGCGTAGTCGCAGTCGACGGCGCGCATCAGCGCGAGCTGCGACTTAGCGACGAGTAGCCGGTGCCAAAGTCGTCGATCGAGAGCCGCAGGCCGAGGTCCTTGAGCTTGAGCAGGATCGACTTGGCGGCATCGGGGTGCTCGAGGATCGCGCTCTCGGTGATCTCGAGCTGGATCTGCTCGCCGCGGATGCCGGTCTCGACCAGGATCTGCGCGATCTGGTGCGCGAGGTCGGGCTGGTTGAGCTGCTTGCTCGAGAGGTTGACCGAGAGCGTGCAGGGCGACGGGTCGGAGAGCTTGCGCTGCCACGAGGCGAGCTCGAGGCAGGACTGCCGCAGCACCCAGCGGCCGAGCGGCACGATCAGGCCGGTTTCCTCGGCGATCGGGATGAACTCGCCGGGCGAGATCGCGCCGCGCTCGGGATGCGTCCAGCGCACGAGCGCCTCGAAGCTCGTGATCCGCCCGGTCGCGAGCGACACGATCGGCTGGAAGTGCACGTGCATCTCGTGGCGCTCGATGGCGCGGCGCAGGTCGCGCTCGATCTGCAGCTGCTGCACGGCGTGGGCGTGCATGGCGGTGTCGAACAGTGCGTGGCGCGCGCGGCCGGCGGCCTTGGCGCGGTACATCGCGGTGTCCGCGTCGCGCAGCACGTCCTCGGGGCGCTGGTAGCCGGTGCTCGAGGTCGCGATGCCGATCGACGAGCTCACGAACAGCTCGTGGCCGGAGATGTTGAAGGGCGCGAGCAGCTCCGCATGGATGCGGTCGGCGATCTTGATCGCGTCGCCGGCGTCCTGGATGCCCTCGAGCAGCACGGTGAACTCGTCGCCGCCCAAGCGCGCGACGCTGTCGCCGGGGCGCAGCGAGAGCTCGAGCCGGCGCGCGATCATCACGAGCAGCCGGTCGCCGGCCATGTGGCCGAGGCTGTCGTTGATGACCTTGAAGCGGTCGATGTCGAGGAACAGCACCGCGAAGGAGTAGTCCTTGCGCCGCGCGGCACGGCGCAGCGCATGGCGCAGGCGATCGAGGAACAGAGCGCGGTTGGGGAGCTCGGTCAGCGAGTCGTAGAACGCGCGGTGCGCGAGCTGGTCCTCGGCGAGCTTGCGGCTGGTGATGTCGCTCAGCGAACCGGCGAAGTGCGAGGCCTTGTTCTCGTGGTTGCGCTCGGCGAGGCCGCGGCACAGGACCCAGCGCCAGGCGCCGCTCTCGTGCATCAGGCGGTGCTCGCTCTCGAAGCGCGCGGACAGTCCCTCGAGGTGCGTGCGCAGCTCGTCCTGCACGCGTTCCTTGTCCTCGGGGTGCACACGCTCGAGCCACTCACCGACGGAGTCGTCGAGCTCGCGCTCGGCGAGGCCGAGGATCTCGCGCCAGCGCGGCGAGAAGTGCGCGCGGTCGCTGGCGAGGTCCCAGTGCCACAGGCCGTCGTTGGCCGCGGACTCGACGAGCTCATAGCGGATGCGCGCCTGGTCGAGCTGGTCGCGGACGTGCGCGAGCGCAGTGATGTCGCGCAGCTTGATCCAGCGGCGCCCGCCTTCCTCGCCGAGCAGCACGAGCTCGACCGTCGCGGGCTCGGCGCCGTCGCGCGGGAGCTGCAACTCGACGCCGTTGGCGCGCGAGAGCGGCACTCCGAGCAGGCTGCCGACGAGCTGCTCGCGGCGACGCCCGAACAGGCGCGCGGCGGCGGAGTTGGCGAGCGCGATGCGCCCTTCGGCGTCGAGCGCGCACACGGCGTCGACGTCGCGTTCGACCCAGCGCTCGAGCCGATCTTCGGGAGGGCGCTGGGGCTGCATCTCGAACATCCGCTCGGAGTCGCTGTCGCTCACGCAGGCACCTCGTCGAGGCCGAGCGCTCGCGCGATGGCCTCCGAATCGGAGAAGTCGCCGAACACACGACGCTCGCCCAGGTCGAGGCGTCGCAGCAGCAAGGGAGCGAGCAGGACCCCGGAACTCCGCACCGCCTCGGGATGGCGATCGATGTCGGTCACGGTCAACTCGACGGCACCGCGCAGCGTCTCGCGACAGAATCGTTCGACGTGCTCGCGTGCCGTTCGTCCTGCGGGAGTGCACTCCCGGACGAAGAGCTCGAGTCGGGGGAGCGGCATGGGGCGCGCTCAGGCTAGGCAGAGAATCTGGCGGGATCAACGGTCACCAGCGTGCTCCGTCGAAACCCGGAAACAAGTTCCGTTCTCGCGAATGGGAAGGCGTGAGTGTCAGGTGGCTGTGACGGTCGCCGGACGCTCGAAACGGGCACGGAAATGGCGCGCGGGGCCCAAGCCGTGGCCGCTTTCACACTCTTCGAACTCGCGCTCGACCAATCCCCGGCCGGCGAACTGGCCGACCTCGGTGCGCACCAGCGGCCAAGGCAGCGAGCCGGGGTCCTCGTGGGGCTCGCGCGCACGGGTCACGACCAAGAGCGAACCACCGGGAGCGACGAAGCTCGCGAGGCTCGCGCTCGCGGACTCACGCAGCGTCTCGGGCAGCGCCTGCAGCGTGTAGCACTCGAACACGAGGTCGAAGCGGCCCGTCCAGTGCGCAGGCGGGTGCAGCAGGTCGGCGACCTCGTAGCGCACGCGCGACTCGCGATGCAGCTTGCGGCACCAATCGATCGCGGTCGACGACACGTCGAAGGCCGTGACCTGCCAGCCGGCTTTCGCAAGGCACTCGGAGTCCTCGCCGAGGCCGCAGCCGACGACGAGCGCGCTGGCGCCCGGACGCGGCGCAGGTTGCCGGGCGATCCATTCGAGCAGCAACGGATGTCCCTCGGGGTCGGCCCACGGAATGCGACCGGTGTCACCGGCAGCCTCGCGGTACAGCGACTCGAACCAGCCGAGCGCGTCCCCGCGCTGAAGGCTCTCCTTGGCGAGCTCGCGGGCGCGCTCGCGAGCATCGAAGCGACGTTGATCCATCGGGTTCAGTCGGCGTGCGGGGAGAACAGGCGGGTGGGCGCGAGGAAGTCGAACGACATGGCGCCGGGTTCCGGGCGGCCCTCGAGCGCAGCGATCGCGCCCTTCTCGAGCGCGAAGCGTGGGCCGAGCTCGCGCCGACCCGTGACGAGCCAGGCGACGAGCTCACCTTGCCACGGCTCGTGACCGACGACGGCGACGCTCTCGCCGCGCAGGAGGCGCAGCAGCGAGGCCGACGGGGCCTGGGCGAGTTCCGGCGCGACGGCGGAACGACCGTCGAGCAGCGGCGTGCACAGCTCGGCCGTCTGCACGGCGCGCAAGAGCGGTGAATGGAGCAGCAAGTCGAAGCGCACGCCGACGTCTCGGAGCGCGGCCACCGCATGCGCGAAACGCTCGCGACCTTCGGGCGTGAGCGCGCGAGACTCGTCGCGGCCGTCGGTCGAACGGTCGGAGGCGATGGCGTGTCGGATCACGTAGAGCTTCATGGACCCGTCGCGGTCGCGCAGGAGGGCGCTCGAGCTCGGCGGCAACCCGAGGATGCGCGCGGGGAGGCGGGGCGTCAATCGAAGGGGCCGCGGCGGCCTCGCGCGAGGCGAACAACGGCCTGCAGGCGGATTTGCCGGGAGCGAGCCCGGAATCCGGACGCGAGCTGTGGGGGATGCGGGCCGGTGCTGCTTGCGGCGACAGGGCTCCACGCCCGCGAAAGATCAAGGAAGCATGAATGCGCGTTGCGCCGAGCGGACCACGCCGGGCGACGCGGGCGCAGGTATCCTCTCTGGCCCTCGCATGAGCCCGAATCCCGGCCTCGACCTGCGCGATCCCGCGCTGTACCTCAACCGCGAGCTGTCGCAGCTCGAGTTCAACGCACGTGTTCTCGAACAGGCGAAGGACCCGGCGACGCCGCTGCTCGAGCGCCTGCGGTTCCTGACGATCTGCAGCACGAACCTCGACGAGTTCTTCGAGATCCGCGTGGCGGGCCTGCGCCAGCAGCTCTCGTTCGGCATCGCGCGCAACGAGCCGGACGCCATGTCGACCTCGGAGACGCTGCGCCGGATCGGCGAGAGCGCGCACGCGCTGGTGGCCGAGCAGTACCGAGTGCTCAACGACGTGCTGCTGCCGGCGCTCGAGCGCGAGGGCATCCGCCTGCTCAAGCGCAACGACTGGACGCAGAAGCAGGCGCGCTGGATCAAGCACTACTTCCTCGCGGAAGTGCTGCCCGTGCTGACTCCGGTCGGACTCGACCCGGCGCACCCGTTCCCGCGCATCCTCAACAAGAGCCTGAACTTCATCGTTTCCGTCGATGGTGACGACGCCTACGGACGCTCGAGCGGCGTCGCCGTCGTGCAGGTGCCGCGCTCGCTGCCGCGCCTGATCGCGCTGCCCAAGGGCGTCAAGGAAGGCACGCACGACTTCGTGCTGCTCTCTTCGGTGCTGCACGCGCACGTCGACGAGGCCTTTCCGGGCATGAAGATCAACGGCTGCTACCAGTTCCGCGTCACGCGCAACAGCGACCTGTGGATCGACGAGGAAGAGGCCGACGACCTGATGCGCGCGCTCAAGGGCGAGCTCGCGGACCGCAACTTCGGCGAGGCGGTGCGCCTCGAGGTCGCGGTGACGTGCCCCGACGAGATGGCGCGCTTCCTGCTGACCACGTTCGAGCTCGACGAGTCGGACCTCTACCGCGTGCACGGGCCGGTCAACATGCACCGCATGGTGGCGATGGTCGACCTCGTCGATCGACCCGACCTGAAATACCCGCCGTTCCTGCAGCGCGTGCCGCGCCGCATCGAGGAGGGCGGGCACGACATCTTCGAGGTGCTGCGCAAGGGCGACCTGCTGCTGCACCATCCCTTCGACACGTTCGCGCCGGTGGTCGAGCTCGTGCGGCAGGCCGCGGCGGATCCGAGCGTGCTCGCGATCAAGCAGACGCTCTACCGCACGGGGGCGGACTCGCCGGTGGTCGACGCGCTGATCGACGCGGCGCGCGCGGGCAAGGAAGTGACGGCCGTGATCGAGCTGCGCGCGCGCTTCGACGAGGCCGCGAACATCCAGCTCGCCACGCGCCTGCAGAAGGCGGGCGCAAACGTCGTGTACGGCATCGTCGGCTACAAGGCGCACGCGAAGATGCTCGTGGTCGTGCGGCGCGAGGGGCGCAAGCTCCGCCGCTACGTGCACCTCGGCACGGGCAACTACCACGTGCGCACGACGCGCGGCTACACCGACTTCGGACTGCTCACGTGCGACCGCGAGATCGGCGAGGACGTGCACCGCCTGTTCCTGCAGCTCACGGGCCTCGGCCGCGTGACGCGCCTGCGCAAGATCGTGCAGTCGCCGTTCGCGCTGCAGCGCACGCTGATCGCGCTGATCGACCAGGAGGCGCGCAACGCGCGCGCGGGCAAGCCGGCGCGGATCGTGGCGAAGATGAACGCGCTCTCCGAGCCGCAGATCATCCAGGCGCTCTACCAGGCCTCGCAGGCCGGCGTTCCGATCGACCTGATCGTGCGCGGCACCTGCTGCCTGCGCCCGGGCGTGCCCGGAGTGTCGGAGACGATCAAGGTGCGCTCGGTGATCGGGCGTTTCCTCGAGCACAGCCGCATCTTCTTCTTCCACGCCGGTGGGGAGGAACTGTGCTACTGCGCGAGCGCCGACTGGATGCAGCGCAACCTGTTCCGGCGCGTCGAGACGTGCTTCCCGATCACGGAGCAGCGTCTGGCGCACCGCGTGCGGCACGAAGGGCTCGAGCCCTACCTCGAGGACAACGCGCAGGCCTGGCTGCTTCAGCCCGACGGCAAGTACGTGCGCGTCAAGCCGGGCAAGGGACCGCGGCGCGCGGCGCAGGAAGTGCTGCTCGATCGCCTGTGCGAGATGCGGCCGTTCGAGGCGCGCAACGAGGCGACCAACGTGCTCGACGAAGGGCGGCGCAAGGCGCGGCGCAACAAGGCCAATCCCGACGCTCCGCCCCCGCGGACTCCGCGTCGCAAGGGGAAGTCGGTGCTGCTCGAGCCGCTGGTTCCGCCCGAGGACGGATCGCCGGGTGAAGAGCGTCGGGACGACTCGCCGCCGGACGCGCGCGCGAGCTGAACTGCGGGCGCGTCAGGAGACGCGCAGCTCGACGCCCAGCAGCGCGAGCTGGTTGGCTTCTTCCTCGAGGTCGGCGCGCGACAGCGGGTGCAGCTCGAGCCAGCCCTCGGCGAACTCCATGCGCAGCTCGCGCCGGCGCACGAACAGGCGCAGCTTGGGCAACGTGCGCGGGCTGCGGCTGCGGTGCAGGCGCGCGGCGAGCCGCAGGAGCACGGCGAGCCGCAGCGTGGATTCCTGCAAATCGCTCGGAAGCGCCTCGAACAGCGCCGGATCGGGCTTGCGCCGATGGCTCTCGATCAGCGCGGCGAGCTGCTGCTGGTCCTGCTTCGAGAACCCGTTCATGTCCGCGTTCGCGACGATGTAGGCACCGTGGCGGTGGTAACCGCTGTAGGAGATGCCGAGGCCGATCTCGTGCAGCCGCGCGGCCCACGACAACGTCCGTTCGTCCGCTGCGCTCTCGAGCTCCCAACCCGCGGAAACCTGCGCGAGCAGCGCCTGCGCCGTGCGTTCCACGCGGCCAGCCTGCTCGAGATCGACGTGGTAGCGGCGCGCGAAGGAGCGGATCGTCGGCTCGCGCACGTCCTCGTGCTTGATGCGACCGAACAGGTCGTGGAGCACGCCTTCGCGCAGCGCCCCGGGGCTCGCGTGCAGCTCGTCGATGTCGAGGATCTTGAAGATCGCGCTGAGCACCGCGACGCCACCCGCGAGCACGCCTGCCCGGTCGGGCTGGAGCGCCGGCAGCTGCAGCTTGCTCGCATGTCCGGCCTCGACGAGCGCACGCCGCAGCTTGCGCAGGCCCTTGGCGTCGATGCCGCTCTCCGACCAGCCCGCGGCGCGCAGCATCTCCTCGCATGCGACGATCGTGCCGGACGAACCGACGGCGCGCTCCCAGCCCAGTCGCTTGTAGCGCCGCGCGATGCCCTGCAGCTCGAGTCCCGCGGCGATCTGCGCCTTTTCCATGCGCTCGCGCGTGATCGATCCATCGGGGAAGTGCTTCACGGTCCAGCCGACGCAGCCCATCTGCAGGCTGTCGCTCTCGAGGATTTCGAGGCCTTCGCCGAGGATGCACTCGGTGCTGCCGCCGCCGATGTCGACGACGAGCCGGCGCCGCGAGTCGTCGGAGTGCGCGTGGGACACGCCAAGGTAGATCAGGCGCGCTTCCTCGCGGCCGGAGATCACCTCGATGCGGTGGCCGAGCGCGGCCTGCGCCTTCTGGAGGAAGGCCCGCGAGTCGCGCATGCGCCGCAGCGTGTTCGTGCCGACGGCGCGCACGGAATCGGCAGGCATGTGCGCCAGCCGCTGTCCGAAGCGCCCCAGGCAATCGATCGCGCGCTCGGCGACCTTCGACTTGAGCCGGTCGCCGTCGTCGAGCCCCTCCGCGAGCGCCGTCCGCTCGCGCAGGCGGTCGATCACGCGCAGCTCGTCATGGTCGAGCTTGGCCACGACCATGTGGAAGCTGTTCGAGCCGAGGTCGACGGCCGCGACCGTGTCGAAGGGAACGCGCTTCATCCGCGCTCCGTTCTAGTGTCGCGCGTCCACCGCCGCAACCGCTCAGCGTGGCGCGGCGCGCGGAAGCGCGGGCTACCGCTTGGCCGCCGCCCGCAAAGCTGCACGCCAGCGAGCTTCCGCGGCTGCATCGCCGAGTTCGAGGGCATCCTGCAACAGGAACTGCAGCGTCTCGGTGTCGCGCGGGTCGAGTTCCGCCGAGCGGGTCCAGCGTGTGCGCGCGGCATCCTTGTCGCCCAGCCGTTGCAGGACGAAGCCGAGCGCACGCAAGATCGCGGCACGCTCGGGGCCGTGTTCGAGAGCGCGCTCGAAGCTCTCGCGGGCACCGGGCCAGTCGCCGAGCCGGAAGCGGCAGTGCCCGAGGTATTCGAGCGCGAAGGAGTTGCGCGGATTGTCGGCGACGATGCGCTCGAAGGCCTTGGCGGCGTCGGCGATGCGCCCGATGGTGAAGAGCACCTCCGCGGCGTCGCAGCTGCGCAGCTGGAGCACCTGCGAGTGGGGGCTGGGGCGCGAGCTCGACTCGAGCGGGTCGGGGAAGGCGTCGACGCTGCCGCTCGCGGCGTACCCGAGGCTCTGGACGGAGCGCAGCAGCTCCGCATCGGCCGTGACGTCCTCGCCAGCCTCGAGCGTGGGGCGCGCGAGCACCTCACGAATCCGCACGAGGCGCTCTTGCGCCGCCGCAGCGTCCTCAGGCAGCCGGTTCCGCGTCTCGCCGGGATCGGTGGCGATGTCGTAGAGCTCCGGAACGCTGGTGTGGATCAGCTTGCCGCGTTCATCGGCCCAACCGACGAGCGGAGCCATGCCGTAATGGAGGTAGGCGTAGTAGGACTCGAAGTAGACGCCGCGTTCCCCGTCGATCGGGTTCCACAGGCTCATGCCATCGACGCCTTCGAGCTGCGGCAGCGCGAGCGCGTCCAGCAACGTCGGTGCGACGTCGGCGACCGTGACGGCGAGCGAAGCCCGCTCGCTCTTGCGCTGTCCGTCGAAACGGCGCAGCAAGAACGGCACGCGCATCGTCGAGTCGTACACGCACCAGGCGTGCGCGTCCTCGCCATGCTCGCCGAGCCCTTCGCCGTGATCGCCGACGACCAGCACTGTCGTCGTCGCGAGACGCCCGCTCGTGCGCAGCGTTTCGATCAACGTGCCGACGGCCGCGTCCGTCGCCGCGACCTCCGCGAGGTACGGATTGCCGCCGGCGCGTTCGAGGAAGCGCGGATCGGCCACCCACGGCCGGTGCGGATCGAAGAAGTGCACCCACAGGAAGAAGTCCGCGTCGCCGTCGAGCTTCGTGAGCCAATCGCGCGCCGCCGCCGCGGTCTCGTCCGCTCGCACCGACGTGTAGCCGGTCTGCCCGACGACGTCGGACTCGCGCGGCGGCTGCGTGTACGTGACGAACCCTTGATCGAGACCAAAAGCTCGATCCAGCACCGCCGCCGAGACGAAGGCCGCAGTCTGCAGCCCGTGGGACTGCGCGAGCTCGGCCACGCTCGTCGCCGCGCGCGGCAACGCATTGAGGCCGTTGTCCCGCACGCGATGGCGCACGGGATACAGGCCCGTGAGCATCGAGGCGTGCGCCGGCAGAGTCGCGGGAGTGACGGTGCGCGCGTTCAGGAAGCACACACCCTCGGCCGCGAGCGCGTCGAGCTGCGGCGTGACCGCGGGCTTCGAGCCGTAACACCCCAGCGCATCCGCGCGAGTCGTGTCGAGCGTGACGAGCAGCACCGAACGCCGCGGTCGGGACTCGCCACAGGCGCTCGCGAGCAAGGCCAGCGCGAGCGCGACGAAGCCCGCCTTCACCGCGCGAGCCTCGTGTCGTCGCGCCATTCCATGCGCCAGCGCGCTCCTTCGGGCCCCGCGAGCTCCGGCTCGTTCGCACTGGGCGCGAACTCGGGCGGCTGCGCCCTCCACCAGCGCCGCCAGGCCTCGACCGTGTGCCCCGCATCCGCGCCGGTCAGCACGCGCATCGACACGCGGAACTCCTGCAGGTGCTGTTGGCGTTCCGCGAACGGCAACGCTTCGAGAATTCCGAGCAGCGCCTCGATCGACGCCCGCTTGCGGATGCGACCGAGGCCGACGATGCGCGCGCGCAACGTCGCGCTGCCGGTCTGCGCGCACGGTCGCTGGGCGAGCACGGGGATCGCGCGGGCGTCGCGATGGCGCGCGAGCGCGAACAGCAGGCGGCTGGTCTCGAAGTCGTCGGCGAGCGCGCTGCGGTCGCGCGTGGCGGCGTGGGCGAGCAGCACCTCGAAGGCCTCGGGCGCCGTCGATCGGCCGAGCGCATCCAATGTGGCGAGGCGCAGGTCACGTTCGGGCGAGGCCAAGGTCGCCGCGAGCGTCGCGAGCTCGGACCCCCGCGCCTGCGGGCCGTGCTCGGTCACCGCCGCGATGCGCTGGCCGACACGACCGCGCGAAAGTCCCGACGAAAGTGCGCCCTGGCCGAGCTCCTGCGACGAAGCGACCGAGGACAGCACCCAGAACGAGAGCACGAGGAACGCAGGCACGCGGTCGTGATACCAAACCCCGGCTGGCCGCGGAACGAGCTCGCTCGGCGCCGGTGCGCTCCGACCAATTTCCCGTGGCGCGCGCGCGTTCCCGACCCTTGAATGTTGCGCATGAGCCCCCGCGAACGCGCCAGCGCGATGTGCAAGTACATCGACGCCTCCCCGTCTCCGTTCCACGCCGTCGCCAACGCCGCCGACACCCTGCGGGCCGCCGGTTTCCGCGAGCTCGCCGAGGGCGCGCCGTTCCCGGCCGACTGCCGCAAGGGGTTCATCGTGCGGAGCGGCAGCCTGCTGGCGTGGTCGCGCGGCGATCGCCCGGCGCACGAGGTCGGCTTCCGCGTGCTCGGCGCCCACACCGACAGCCCGAACCTGCGTGTCAAGGCGCGGCCCAACACCGGCGCGGCCGGTTACCGCCAGCTCGGTGTCGAGGTGTACGGCGGAGTGCTGCTCAACTCGTGGCTCGACCGTGACCTCGGCCTTTCGGGGCGCGTGATGGTGCGCAGCGGACAGAGCGCGACGCCGCGGCTGTTCCTCTCCAACCGTGCGCTGGCGCGCGTGCCGCAGCTCGCGATCCACCTCGACCGCGAGGTCAACTCGCGCGGCCTCGTGCTCGATCCGCAGCTGCACATGTCGCCGATCTGGGGCCTCGGACGGTCGGACGAGCACGGACTGCAGCGCTTTCTCGCGAACGAGCTCGGCTGCGAGCCCGCGGACGTGCTGTCCTGGGACCTGATGCTGCACGACGTCGCGCCGTCGACGTTTCTCGGCGCCGCGAACGAGTTCGTGTGCGCGCCGCGCCTCGACAACCTGTGCTCCTCGTGGTGCGCGCTGCAGGCCGTCGCGGCGCACTCCGGTGGCGACGGCGCGATTGCGGTGCTGTGCCTCTTCGACCACGAGGAAGTGGGGAGCACCTCGACGCGCGGCGCCCAGGGCCCGCTCCTGATCGACGTGCTCGAGCGGCTCGTGCTCGCCGGCGGCGGCGGCCGCGAGGAGTTCCACCGCGCGATCACGAAGAGCTTCTGCGCCTCGATCGACATGGCGCACGCCACGCACCCCAATTACCGCGACAAGCACGAGCCGGAGCACTGGATCGCGCTCAACGGCGGTCCCGTGATCAAGCTCAACACCAACCAGCGCTACGCGACCGACGCCGAGGGCGAGGCCGAGTTCCAGCTCGCCGCCGAGTCCGCCGGAGTGCGCGTGCAGAAGTACTTCCACCGCTCGAATCTGGCCTGCGGCACGACCATCGGGCCGCTCACCGCCGCGCGGCTGGGGATGCGCACCGTCGACGTCGGCAGCCCGCAGCTCTCGATGCACTCGATCCGCGAGCTGTGCGGTTCGGACGATCCGGCGTCGATGGAACTCGCTCTCGGCGCTTTCCTGCGCCGTTAGCGCACGCGCCCAACCCGTCGTACACTTCTGCCTCCCAACGCCCAACGGAAGACCATGGAACAGACTGTCGCAGCCGGAAAGATCGTCGGCATCTACTACACCCTCAAGGACTCGAGCGGCCGCGTGCTCGACACCAACCGCAAGGGCGGCAAGCCGATGGCGTACCTGCACGGGCGGGGCAACCTGCTCAAGGGCGTCGAGGCCGCGCTCGAGGGCAAGGCGAAGAACGGGTTCGTCGAGGTCAAGTTGCCCGCGGCCGAAGGCTACGGCGTGCGTCGGCCCGAGCTGGTGCAGAAGGTCGCGCGCAGCATCTTCCCGGCGGGCAAGCCGCTCGAGGCGGGCATGACGCTGCAGCGGCAGGACGAGCAGGGCCGCCTGCGGCTCGCGCGCGTGCTCGAGGTCGGCGAGACCGAGGTCACGATCGACGAGAACCACCCGCTGGCCGACCTCGACCTGCACTTCGAGATCACCGTGTGCGGCGTGCGCGACGCGACGCCCGAAGAAGTGCAGCACGGCCACGCGCACGGCGCCGGCGGCCACGCGCACTGAGGTTTTCTCTCAGCGCTGGCGCTCGAGCTCCTGCTCGAGCCAATGGAACTCGTCGTAGAGCTCGTACAGCTCGGGGTGGTTGGCCTTTCCAAGGCGAACCACCTCGATTGCGTTTGACGGGACGGGTTTGCCGTTCGAATCGGGCACGGCCGCCGCGTCGCGTGCTGTCCCGAGCTGCCCGCGCGGCAGCAGTACGCGCACGACGGCGTCCCGGGCGCGGGAGCCCAACGGAACCTTCTCGAACTCGCCGCGAGCGAAGTACTCGCCGCACAGGCTCTCCACCTGCTGGTCGAGCGCCGTCTCGAGGTCGCCGCGCGCGCGCAGCAGCTCCTCGTGCGTGCTCGCCGCGTACTTCCAGCGGAAGTCGAGCGCGGGCTGCGGAGCGACGCCGCCGTCTTCGATGCCATCGGGCTCACGCGCGGGCGGAGGAACGGGTGCGTCGCTTCGAGTCGCGGCCGAATCGGCGGCGAGCTCGCGCGAGTCGGCCGGGATCACTTCGGAGCGGAAGTCGCGCTTCTGCTCGGCCGTGTTTGGGCGCGTCGCCGCGGTAGACACCGCGAATTCGGGCGCGGAGCCGCGGCGCGGCTCTGCGAGCAACACGTAGGCCGCAACCGTGGCCACGATGCCGCCGAGGACCATGACGATCCCCAGCCACACGACGGGATTGCGCGCGCCGCTCACTTGAAGAGCTTGTCGAGCGCCTTGTCGACGGCCTTGTCGACCTTCTCGAGCGAGCGGTCGAGCTCCTTGCGCGCCTTGTCCAGCGCCTGAGTCTGCACCTTGCCGAGCCCATCCTCCAGCAGCTTGCGCGCGTCGAGCGGGATCGACTTGCCACCGGCCTCGAGGCTCGCCTCGAGCAGCGCGCTCACGACCTCGCCGACGATTTCCGTGAGCGGGGCGCCGTCCTTGCCGCCGAGGTTGGTGAGCTTGAGCTCCGGCAGCGTCAGCGACGCTTCCTGCGAACCCGTGAGGCCGCTCGTGAAGCGCGTGTGCAGCGCGATGTCCTTGAGCACGAGCTCGCCGATCTTGATCGACTTCCCCTCGCCTTCGGGCGCGGGCTCCGGCGCGGGTTCGCCCGGCGTGTCCTTGCCCTTCAGCTTCTCGAGCGAATCGAGGATCTTCCCGAAGTTCGTGCCATCCGGCGTGCCTTCGAGGTCGAGCCGCACGCCCGTGATCTCGACCTTCGCGATCTCGATCTGCTGCGAACGCAGCGAGCCGAGCTCGACCTGCGTCGCCGCGTGGTCGAGGCGCAGGAAGCTCGGGGCCGTGAATCCGGCCGGATTGGCCACGACAAGGCCATCGAGGCCGAGTTTCCCGTCGAGCAGCGCGACGTTGGTGCTCTCGAGCGCGACCGGGACGCCCAGCGCCTTCGTGCCGGCCGTCTCCACGGCGCCGGAAAGCATGCTCCCGAGGCTGAAATACAGCCCGAGCACGAGCAGGAGGACAAGGACGATTCCGATCAGGATCAGGCGGCGCAGGAGGCGGAACATGGCGGAAGAAGCTTCGGGCTGGCGGGAACGGAACAAACGGGGCAGGAGCGCCCTCAAGACGAACGCCGCGTCTCAGTCTAGTCTGGAGGCCACGTCCAACCTGCCCTGGATCGAGATGCACCTTCGTTCCCTCATCGCCGTCCTGTCGCTGGCGTCCCTCGCGGCCGCCCAGAACCTCGAGATCCACGTCATCAACGTCGATCAGGGGCTGTCGGTCTTCCTCAAGAGCCCCGCGGGCAAGCGCGTGCTGATCGACGGCGGGAATCCCGGCGACGGCACGGCCATCGTGCGCCCGTACCTGCAGGGCATCGGCGTCAGCGCGCTCGACTACTCGGTGATGACGCACTGGCACACCGACCACTTCGCCGGGCTCACGGACATCCACAATTCCACGTACAAGCCGCTCGTGGCCGCCTACGACCGCGGCGACACGAACCGGCCCTCGAACGGCTTCGTCACGTCGTACCTGAACGCCGTCGGCACCAAGCGCGCGGTGCCGACGGTGGGGCAGGTCGTCGACCTGGGGAGCGGCTGCACGCTGCAGTTCGTCTCGCGCGACGGCCAGCATCCCAACGGCACCGTCAACGCCAGCGGCGACGAGAACGCGCACTCGCTCGGAATGGTGATCCGCTACGGCGATTTCGACCTGTACGTCGCGGGGGACCTCACCGCGGGCGGGCTCAGCACGCCCAACGTCGAAGGTCCGGTGACGAGTTTCATCGGGCAGTGCGAGGTCGCGATCAGTTCGCACCATGGCTCGGCCTCGAGCTCGTCGAGCACGGTGGTCAACAACCTGAACCCCAGCCTCGTGGTGCATTCCTCGGGCCACGACAATCCCTACGGACATCCCAACGAGGGCACGGTCAACAACTGGAGCACTCCGGCCGCGACGCGCGTGCAGTGGTGCACGACCGACGGCGATACCGCGGACCCGCAGGTGGGCGGCGATCCGGGCGGCTTCAACGCGCTCTCCAGCCACATCGTGATCACGACGGACGGCAACTCGTTCGTCGCCTCGAGCCCCGGCCACACCGAGAGCGTGCGCTTCGCGACGTTCGAGCAGCCCGGCACGCGCGCGACTCCGGGACAGGTCGTCGTCAACGAGCTGCTGATCGATCCGCTCACGTTCTCCGACGGCGTCGCGGAGTGGTTCGAGCTGATGAACGTGACGACGCAGCCGCTCAACGTCGGCGGCATGGAGTTCGTCGCGGGCGCGCAGACGTTCAAGCTCGCGAGCCAAGTGCTGCTGCAGCCCGGCGAGCTGTTCGTCGTCGGACAGGACGGCCGCCCCAGCCGCAACGGCAACTACTTCCTCGGCGTCGGCGCGCCGTGGAACCAGTTCTCGCTCAACAACACGTCCGGTTCGCTGCTCCTGCGGTCCTCGACGGGGACGGCGATGGAGACGGTGAGCTGGGGCGGGAGCGGCCTGCCGGTGACGCCGGGTGTCACGCGCGAGCGCATCGATCCGACGCTCGCGCCGACCGTCCCGAACTTCGCGGCCGCCACGGGAGCGTGGAGCGCGGGCGACCTCGGCACGCCGGGCACGCCCAATGCCAACTGGAACGGGAACGGCGGCGGCAGCGTCCCGTCCTGCACGCCGATCGCTTACGGCACCGGCAAGCTCAACAGCAACGGCACCGTCCCGTACATCACCTCGAGCGGCACGCCCGACGTCAACACCAACGACTTCGTCGTCACGCTGGTCGACGCGGTGCCGCTCAAGTCGACGATCCTCTACTACGGCTACGCGCGCGACTCGAAG
Source organism: Planctomycetota bacterium (assembly GCA_026692705.1). Lineage (GTDB taxonomy): Bacteria > Planctomycetota > UBA1135 > UBA1135 > F1-120-MAGs118. Next base: position 10,169 of record JAPLOE010000266.1, on the reverse strand, counting down.
CCGTTCCAGGGCGGAACGCTGCTCGTGAAGACGCCGGTGCGACGCATGGGCGTGTCGCAGACCGACTTCTTCGGGGTCGTTTCCTATCCGGTGCCGATCGACGCGTCGATGCCGGGCACCAAGCGCTTCTACCAGTTCTGGTACCGCGATCCGTTCGTGCCGGACGGAACGAACGTCGGTCTCTCGGCGGCGCTCGAGGTCGAGTTCTGCCCGCTGCCGCCGCCGCCTGCGGCTGGCCAGATCGTCATCACCGAGGTGATGAAGGACCCGACGGTCGTCGCGGACTCCGCGGGCGAGTGGATCGAGCTCTACAACACGACCAACTCCGCGATCGACATCGAAGGCTGGACGCTCAGCGACAACGGGACCGACCTCGCCCCGATCCAGAACGGCGGCAACGGCGTGCTCGTGCCGGCCGGCGGCTACCTCGTGATCGGCTCGAACGGCAACGTCGCGACCAACGGCGGCGTCACGGTCGGCGGGACGTGGAACTGGAGCCTGTTCAAGCTCGACAACAACGAGGACGAGGTCGTGCTCAGCGCTCCCAGCGCGCTCGAAATCGACCGGATCGAGTTCGACAACGGCTTCCTGTGGCCGGACGTGCCGGGGTACTCGCTGACGCTGCGTTCGGGCGTGCTCTCGGCGCTCTCGAACGACGACGGCAACCTGTGGTGCCCGGCCTCGACGACCCTCGGCGCCGGGCCGGACCACGGAACTCCGGGCCAGCCCAACGACGTCTGCCCGTGAGTCGGCGCCCCGTCGGGGGTAGGATTCGTTCCATGCGTCGCTTGCCGTTGCTGCTGTGCCTGAGCCTGTTCGCGGGGTCCTGCGGGGACTCCGATTCCTCCGCCACCGCCGGATCCGGGGCCAGCGTGCCGTCCGGGGCCGTCGAGAAGGTCAAGTTCTTCGACGAGGCGCGCACGCAAGTGTCGGAGCGTGGCCCCGAGGTCGAGGGCCTGCGGCAGGGGACGTGGACGCAGTTCTATCCCGAGGGTGCGAAGGAGGCCGAGGGCGACTACAAGGACGGACTCAAGGACGGCCTGTGGAAGCTCTGGTATCCCGACGGGACCGTGAAGGGTGAACTCACGTTCAAGCTCGGCAAGCGCGACGGGCCGGTCGCCTACTTCCACACCAACGGCCGCTTGTTCGCCGAGGGCGCCTACAAGGATGACATCGAGGACGGGCCCTGGCGGAGCATGTATCCCAACGGGGACAAGCTCGACGCCGGCGTCTACCAGGCCGGGAAGAAGCTCGGCCGCTGGACCGAGTGGCACGAAGGCGGCAAGAAGATGCGCGAAGGCGAGTTCGTGAACGGCGTCGAGGAAGGGCGCTTCACGACGTGGCACGCCAACGGTCAGGTGTCGAGCGAAGGTGACTACCGCGCGGGCAAGTTCGTCGGCAACTGGCGCGGCTGGTACGAGACCGGCGTGCAGGCCGAGGACGCGTTCTGGGTCGACGGCAAGAAGGAAGGCCCGACCAAGGCCTGGCATCCCAACGGCCAGCTGCGCGTCGAGGGCCTCTCCAAGGACGACCGCCCCGAGGGCCTCTGGACGGCGTGGTCGGAGACCGGTGTCGTGCTCCAGCGCGGCAGCTTCAAGGACGGCAAGCCCGACGGTGAATGGCTCGAGAGCCACTCCAACGGCAACCCCAGTCGCAAGGGGAGCTACGCGGGCGGGATGAAGCAGGGCACGTGGTTCACGTACCACCCCGACGGCAAGCCCGCGAGCGAAGGTTCGTTCACCGACGACGTCGCGGCCGGCGAATGGAAGTTCTGGAACGCCGACGGATCGCTCGACGCCGCGCGCAGCGGCAATTACGTCGCCGGCGCCCGCCAGAACTGAGAGCGAGCCGCGCTCAGGGGCTCACGCGCACTTCGAGGCCCGTTGCGGCCTCGAGACGCTTGCCCAGCGCCTCGAGCTCGGCCGGTGCGAGCGCACTCAGGCGACTGGCTTCGGGCTGGTGGGACGTGCGAGCGAGGCCGTAGAGGAGCACTCCGCGCAGCGGATTCGCGTTGCGCTCCGCGAGCCGCTCGCAGGCCGCGCGCACGAGCTCGATCCAGGCCTTTTCCTCCGGCCCGGCGAGCGCCGGCCCCTCGAAATCGACGGCGATCGTCTGCAGCCACGTCGGGCAGGCCGTCGCGCACTCCACGAGGTTCGAGAGCGTGCGCTGCGAGTCGATGCGGGTGTCGTTGAGCCTCTCGCGCAGCGAGTCCGTCGCCGCATCGAGCTTGAACCAAACCTCGCCGCCGAGCCGCGCTAGCTGCTCGAGCGCCGCACGCACGCGCGGCTGGTGCACGAGCGAACCGTTGGAGATCAAGACGATGCGCAACTGCCCGAGCAGGCCCGCGTCGGAGAGCGCACGCTCGAGCAGCGTGAGCACCTCCCCGAGCTGCTCGCTCGTCGTCGGCTCGCCGTTGCCCGACAGCGCCACGTCGTTGAGCCGCCGCGCCTCCTCCGGCACGTGCGCCTGCATCCACTGCGGATCCTGCGCGCGCGCGAGCATCTCGCGCAGCTCGCGTTCGAGTTGCACCAGATCGAGCTCCGGCGCCGCACCGCGCGTCAGGCCGGGCACCTGGCAGTACACGCAGCGCCAGTTGCAGGCGTTGTTGGGGTTGAGGTTGATCCCGATCGACACGCCGCGCGCGCGGCGCGAGACGACCGGATAGACGTAGGTCATCCCGGCGCTGTCGCGGTCGTGGTTCGTGGTGTCGAGCTTCATCGATCGTGGAGCAGCGTGGCGACGTGCGTTTCCGCGCTCGCCGCCAGCGAACGCAGGTCGTAGCCGCCTTCGAGCACGCTCACCAGCCGGCCCTGCGAATGCCGGCGCGCGAGGTCGAGCAGCAGCCGCGTGAAACGCGCGTAGGCGTCGGTCGAGAGCTCGGTCTGCGACAGCGGGTCGTCGCGGTGCGCATCGAAACCGGCGGAAACGAGCACGATTTCGGGCCGGAACGCGTCGAGCGCGGGCAGCAGCTGCCGCTCGAAGTCCGATAGCCACTCGCGGTCGCCGGAACCGGCGCGCTGCGGCAGGTTGAGCGTCGTGCCGACGCCGTCGCCCAGTCCGCGCTCGCTCGAGTGCCCAGTGCCGGGATAGTGGGGGAACTGGTGCAGGCTCGCGTAGAACACGCTTCGATCCGACTCGAACGTGTGCTGCGTGCCGTTGCCGTGGTGCACGTCCCAGTCGACGATCGCGACGCGCTCGAGGCCCAGCGCCTGCGCGCGCCGCGCCGCCAGCGCGACGTTGTTGAACAGGCAAAAACCCATCGCGTGCGTCTCTTCGGCGTGGTGGCCGGGTGGCCGCACCGCGACGAAGGCGTTTGCCCAGCGACCGGCGAGCACGTTCTCGACCGCGAGCAACGTTCCACCGGCCGCGAGCTGCGCCGCGCGCCACGAGTCGGGGCACACGTACGTGTCGCCGTCGTCGAGCAGCGCTCGCCCGCGCTCGCAGGCCGACTGGATTCCTGCGACATTCGCCGCCGAGTGCGTGAGGCCGAGCTCCTCCGCCGTCGCCTCGCGCGCGAGCACGCGCTCGCACTCCGCCGCGATGCCACTCTCCTCGAGCCGGCGCACCAGCGCCTCGAGCCGCTCGGGGCGTTCAGGGTGACCGGGGCCCGCGAAGTGCAGCCCACAGTCGGGATGCGTCACAAGCCCGGTCGCGGGGTTCACTTCAGCCCGAAGGCGTCCTTGGCGTACTTCGAGGCGCGCAGCGGCGCGAACTCGAGGTCGTCGGCGAGCGCCTGCAGGTCCTTGAGGGCGATCGGGGCGCGGTTGAGCACCTCGGAGGCGTCCTTGAGCTTGCCCTTGCGCACGTAGGCGCGCGCGAGCTTCTCCGAAACCTTGCCCAGCGCCAGCGTCGGGTCGTCCTTGCCGACCACGATCGCCTGCCGGTAGTCGCGGATCGCCTCGTCGTCGTCGCCCAGGCGCGCGTACAGGTCGCCACGATCGACCCAGGCGTTGGCCCAGCGGTCGTTCTCCTTCACCTTCTCGTCGTAGTCGCGCACGATCTCCTTGCGCGAGGGCTTGTCGCCGAGCTTCGCGAGGCAGATCAGCGCCGCTTCCTTCAGGCGCCGGTCGTTGGTGGCGATCAACGGATCCATCGCCTTCTTGAGCTCGGCGTTGAGCGTCGGCGCGAGCGCGGGCAGGCCGTCGATCAGGGTCGCGCGCTGGTCGAGCGAGAGCGAGCTCGACTGCGCGATGCGCACGAACGCGAGCGCGTCCGCCTGCTGCGCGACCTCCTTCACCGCCGTGAAGTAGCGCAGCAGCGCGAGCGCGTGGCGCGGGCCCGACGAGGGCGAGATCAGGATGCGGCGCGCGGGGTCGACCGAGGCCACCGCGCGTTGCTCGGCGAGGCCATCGATCGCGATGCCGATCATCGCGTCGTCGCCGCTGGAGAGCAGCGTGGTGAGCAAGCCGTCGACTTCGGGCCCGCCGAAGCCGAGCAGAGTCTTGAGCGCGAGCTGCTTGGTCGTCGCATCGGCCGAGCGGAACAGGTTCTCGACCTCGGGGCGCACGCGGGCGACCTCGTGGGTGTGCGCGAGCGCGCGCAGGGCGTTGCGCCGGCCCTCGGGCGTGCCGCCGCGCAGCACCTCGATCAGCGTGTCGGTCACCGGCGCCGTCTCCATGCGCGCCAGCGCCTGCGCGACCTGCAGCGCGACGAGCTTCTCCTTGTCGGTGCCCGACGTGCCCGGATCGATGTGGCGCACGAGCAGCGGCGTCGCATCCTCGCCGAGCGCGACCAGCCGCTCGACCTTCTGCGCGAGCTCGGCCGGACCGGGACCGGCCTCGATCTCCTTCAGGACGGCCTCGACCTCGCCGGAGAGGCGCTGCTGGGCGGTGGCCTGCATGCGGCGGGCGCGCTCGAGCAGCTCTTCGATCGACTGGCGACCGACTCCGTCCGGGCGGGCCGACGCGGGAACGCCGGATTCGAGGGTCAGGAGCGTGGCGACGAGCAGCGGCAACATGCGCCCATCCTAGCCACCGACCCCGGCCCTGTTGCAGGTTGGGCTGGTGGCTTCCTGAGGCATTTTCAGCGCTTTCGCACGCGCTTGGGCATCGGAATGGCGACCACGGCCTTGCCGCGGGTCCCGATCTGTCCGGGGCGCTTGGGCAGCGCTCCCGGCGGGCAGGGCTGCGGCTTTGAGAAGCGCTCTCCCGCCAGGGACGGCGCATCGACGCGGCCGTAGACGGCCTGCATGCGGGCGCGGTGGCGGAAGATCAGATCGAGCACGGGGCTCGGTTCGACCTTCCACGGAGCGATTCTCGACCGCAGCCGGGGTTTCCTTAGCGCGATCCTGTGGCGCCGGAAAGGCGTTCCGCCGAGCGCGCGGGAGAGGCCCGCGCCGGAAAAAAGTGTTCAATGCCGGGCCATGGACCCGCGCCCCGAAGCGACCCACGCCCACGCCACCCCGCCTGCGCACCTTGGCGCACGCGTGCTCGTGATCGGTGGGGGCCACGCCGGCATCGAGGCGGCGCTGGCGGCTGCGCGACTGGGCGTCCAGGTGGCGCTCGTGACGATGCGCGCCGACCGCATCGGCGAGATGAGCTGCAACCCGGCCATCGGCGGGCTCGGCAAGGGCCAGCTCGTGCGCGAGATCGACGCGCTGGGTGGCGCCATGGGCCTCGCGGCGGACGCCACCGGCATCCAGTTCAAGGTGCTCGGCACCGGCAAGGGCGTCGCGGCGCAGGGACCCCGCTGCCAGTCGGACCGGCACCTGTATCGCGAGCACGTCACGGCGCTCGTGCGTGCGCAGCCCGGGCTGGAGGTGCTCGAGAGCACCGTCGACGGGCTGCTCGTGAGCGAGCGCGGCGGCGCGCCTGCGGTGGTGGGCGTGCGCCTCGGCGACGGGCGCGAGCTGCGCGGCTCCGCCGTCGTGATCACGACTGGGACGTTCCTGCGCGCGGTGATGCACACCGGCGAGTCGCAGTCGACCGGCGGACGCATCGGCGAAGGCACTTCCGGCGGCATTTCCGCGGATCTGGCGCGCCTCGGGCTCGCGCTCGGACGCCTGAAGACCGGCACGCCGCCGCGGCTCGCGCACGACTCGATCGATTGGGACCTGACGCAGGCCCAGCCCGGCGACGAACGCCCGCAACCGTTCAGCTTCGCGACGCAGCGCGAGCAGTTCCCGCGCCTGCGGCAGGTGCTCTGCCACCTCACACACACCACGCCGCGCACGCACGAGCTCATCCGCGCCAACATCCATCGTGCGCCGATGTACGCCGGTCGCATCCAAGGCGTCGGGCCGCGGTACTGCCCGTCGGTCGAGGACAAGGTGATGCGCTTCGCCGACAAGGAGCAGCATCCGGTGTTCCTCGAGCCCGAGGGGCTCACCACGGAGGTCGTGTACGTCAACGGCGTGTCGACGTCGCTGCCGGCCGAGGTGCAGCACGAGTTCCTGCGCACGATTCCGGGCCTCGAACGCGCGCGATTCCTGCGCGAGGGCTACGCGGTCGAATACGACTTCGTCCTGCCGAGCCAGCTCGACCGCACGTTCGCGACGCGGGCCGTGGCGGGCCTGTTCCTCGCGGGGCAGATCAACGGCACGTCGGGGTACGAGGAGGCGGGAGCGCAGGGGCTGATCGCGGGGGCGAACGCGGCCTTGTGGACGCTGGGGCGAGCGCCGCTCGTGCTCGCGCGCGACGAGGCCTACATCGGAGTGCTCGTCGACGACCTCGTGGTCGCGCAACCGACGGAGCCCTACCGCATGTTCACGTCGCGAGCGGAATACCGCCTGCTGCTGCGCTCGGACAACGCCGACAAGCGGCTCGTGCCGAAGGCGGCGGAGCTCGGATTGGCCGGGAAAGAGGCTGTGGAACGATTGGAGCGGCGTCTAGCGCGGCAAGCGGGCGCGCTCGCGCTCCTGCGGGCGCTGCGTTCGTCGGCGCACGGCGGAAAGACGCTCGAGGAAGTGCTGCGGCGGCCGGAAATCGAGCTCGCGGGCCTGGTGGCGGCGACGCCGGAGCTGGCGGCGCTCGAGCTCTCGCACGACGAGCTAGCGAGCCTCGAATGCGACGTGAAGTACGCGGGCTACGTCGCGCGCGAGCTGGAGCAGGTGGCGCGCCTGCGGCGGCAGGAAACGCTCGAGATTCCGCGGGATCTCGACTACTCGCAGCTGCGTGGGCTCGCGAACGAGGCGCGCGCGAGGCTCAGCGCCGTGCGGCCGCGCACGCTCGGTCAGGCGGCCCGCATCGCCGGCGTGCGTCCACCGGACGTCGCCTTGCTCGCGATCCACGTCCAGCGCGCCCGCGGCAACGCCTGAACGCGCTCAGGTGCCCTTGCGGAGCACGACCGTCTTCACGGTCTGGAACAGGATCGACACGTCGAACAGGAACGACTGGTTCTTGATGTAGAACAGGTCGTACTGGAGCTTCTGCAGCGCATCCTCGACGGTGTTGCCGTAGGGATAGTTGATCTGCGCCCAGCCGGTGAGCCCGGGCTTCACGATGTGGCGCTGGTTGAAGTAGGGGATCTGGCGCGCGAGGTCGTCGACGAACACCTGCCGCTCGGGGCGCGGTCCGACGAGCGACATGTCGCCGGCGAGCACGTTGATGAGCTGCGGCAGCTCGTCGAGGCGCGTCTTGCGGATGAAGCGGCCGACGCGCGTGATGCGCGGATCGTCCTTCTGCGCCCAGACCGGCCCGGTGGCCTTCTCGGCGTCCGTGCGCATGCTGCGGAACTTGTAGAGCGTGAAGCGCCGGCCGTTCAGGCCGACACGTTCCTGGCTGAAGAGCGCGGGGCCCTTCGAGTCGAGCTTGACGAGCAGCGCCGTGCCGAGCATCAGCGGCCAGGTCAGCAGGAGGCCGATGCTCGAGAGCAGCAGGTCGCCCGTGCGCTTGGCGACCTCGGAGCGCGACGTGCGCGCGAAGCCCTCGTTGAAGATCAGGTACGACGGGCGCATGGCCTCCACGGCGATCTTGCCGGTGACCTGCTCGTACAAGGCCTCGCGCTCGCGCACGGCGATGCCACCCAGGCGGCAGCGCAGCAGTTCTTCGGTCGGCAGGTGGCCGCGGCGGTCCTCGAGCGCGACCGCGACGAGGTCGATGGCGAGGCGCTCGACGATCTTGAACAGCGGCTCGGGCTGGTGGCCGTCGGCGGCGGGGGCGGGTTCGGGCAAGGGATCGAGCAACAGCGTCGCGAGCGTGGCCTCGCTCAGCACCTCGACCTTTTCCGTCAGCGTGACGACGCCGGCTTCGCGGCGCGCGGGGCGGCTGGGGCCGGAGCGGACCGTGGCTTCCGGCGCACGCTCGGGAATCAGGCCGACGACCTCGTAGCCCGAGTCGGGGTGCTCGAGCACCACGCGGGCCAGCGAGCGCGCCTGCGGGCCCGCGCCGAGGACCAGCACCCGCTGGTTGAAGTTCCAGCGGCGCAGTCCGGCGTGGAAGACGTGGCGCCAGATGTACAGGCAGGCGAAGCCGAACAGCAGCGTGAACACCAGCGCCTGCATCAGCTGCGACGTGGTGAGGCCGGGGAAGTCGAGGACGCGCGAGAGCTCCCACGTGCGCGCGAGCAGAACGACGACGACCGCCAGCACGATCGCGCTGCCGGTCGAACCGACGAAGCGCGAGGCGCGGTCGAAGCGCGAGTTGGAGACCCGGAAGTCGTAGAGCTCGTTGAAGCTCAGCGCGATCTGGCACAGGACCGCCACGAGCAGCGCGGAGATCCAGCAGCGCCACTGGGCGCCATCCAGGCTGAAGCCATCGGCCGTCACGCGCCCGATCACCGCCGGCGTCGGGCGCAGGAGGTGCGCCGAGAGGCTGAACCCGAGCACCGTCGTCAGCAGGACCGTCTCGCTGAAGACGAGCAGGGCTCGCCGCAACGGGAGGTAGTGACGGAGAACGCGGAGCATGGGGCGGTGCGGTGGGGGAGGCCTGCGAGGGCCGTCCCTCCCACGGTCAAGGAGTGCGTCAGGATGCCGCAGACCGTCAGGGAGGAGCAGCCCCCGGGCAGGTGCGCGAGGGGCGGAGTGTACGTCGGGCCGGGTCGCAGAGCATCGACCAACCCGAGCACGGGGGTTGAACCTCCGGCGCCGCGGAAGGTGACGTGACAGGCCGGTCAGGGGCGTTTCAGAGCCTGAACGGGCGCCTCTGGTGGGCCTTGCGCGGCCGGGTCTCGAGCTCGTGCCAGCGCTCCTGCACGAGGCGCCCCTGCTCGTCGAACCACAGTTCCGCCAGCACACGCCGCGGCTCGCGACCCGGAGTCCAGCGCCGCGCGAGCGCCTGCGCCGCCCGCACCTGCCGCTGCTCCTGCGACAGCGAGAAACGGTTTCCGGGTCGGAACTTCGCGCCGGAGCCGATCCAGCGGCTGGATTTGACCTCGACGCACAGGAGCCGTCCGTCGAGCCGCAGCACGAGGTCGAGCTCGCCGTCGTTCGTGCGCACACGCTGGCCGAGCAGCTCGGCCCCCAGCGCGCGCAACCGTTGCAGCGCCACGCTTTCGCCGCGCCGACCGAGGTCGGGCTCGCGAAAACGTGCCGTCCAAGCGCTCGCGAGCCGCCTCAGCGCGCCCGCGAGCCAGGACCTCAGGCCGCGTCGTCGGGCAGCACTTCCTGGATCGCCGCGCGACTGAAGCGGACGCGCACGCCCTCGTCGAGCTGCAGCGTCACCACCTTGTCCTGCATCGCGACGATCGTGCCGTACATGCCGGCCGAGGTCATGACCTTGTCGCCCTTCTTCATCGACTCGAGCATCGCCTCGCGCTTCTTGCGGTTCTTGCGCTCGGGCCCGATGAGCACGAAGTAGAAGATCGCGAAGATCGCGATCATCGGCAGGAACTGCATCACGGTCGACATCGGGCTCGAGCCGGTCGCCCCGCCCTCCGGGGTCGTGGCCGGAGCGGTGGCGGATTCCTGCAGGAACGTGAGGAGGAGCGCGATCATCGGGGGTTTCGGCGCGCGGGGCGCGTTGGAGGTCTCGGCCGGCCAGTCGGCCGGAGGAAAGGGGCGAAGAGGCTACTAGAATCCCCAGCCCGGGAGAAAGCCCGGCTGACCCCACTCCATGACTTCGCGCTCCGAACCCACCGCCGACGACCACGCTGGAGAGCTCTCCAGCGAGCTGGGCGTGCCCAGCGGCCTGCCGGGGCGCCTCGACGTGCCTACCGGCGAGCTCGCCGCGAACTTCCGCAGCGGTTTCGGCTCGCAGGCGCGTGTCGTCGTCGCCATGAGCGGCGGCGTCGAC
>JAPLOE010000265.1 GCA_026692705.1 Planctomycetota bacterium | reverse complement strand
AGGTCGAGAAGGCGCACCCGCGGCTGCACAACCTGCTGCTGCAGGTGCTCGAGGAAGGCCAGCTCACCGACGGTCGCGGCCGGCGCGTCGACTTCCGGCGCGCGCTCGTGCTGCTCACGAGCAACACCGGCGCGGTCGAGGTGCGCGACGCCACGCGGCGCGTCGGCTTCGGAGCCGGCGAGGCGCTCTCGCCCGACGGTGCGGCGGAGCTGACCTCGAACGCGCTCGACCGCGAGTTCGCGCCCGAGCTGCTCGGCCGCCTCGACGAGCGCGTCGTGTTCCGCGAGCTCGACCTCGCCGACGCCGAGCGCATCGCCGAGCGCCTGCTCGCCGAGCTCGCCGACCGCGCGCGCCGCAGCCGCTCCCCGGTCGCCTTCGCGCCCGCCCTCGCCCGCTGGGTCGCCCAGCGCGGCTTCCGCCCCGAGTGCGGCGCCCGCGAGCTGCGCCGCGTGATCCAGCGCGAGATCGAGGCCCCGCTCGCGTCCCACCTGCTCGCGCACCCGCGCCCCTCGGGCCTCCTCAAGGTCGCCCTGCAACGCGGCGCCCTGCGCTTCCGCCGCGCCGCCTGAGCCGTCCGCGAACGGGATTGTCGCCGGCCCCCCCTGCCCAGCTCCGGCCACGGGCGCTAGCCTCTGTTGCGACTTCCTAGCCCCTTCGTCGGGGCAGCGAAACCCCGCGGCTTTCCCGTTGTCCCGCTGGGACGAGGTTTGCCCCCGTGATGCGCTCCCTCCACATTTCCGCTCTCGCCTTGGCCCTGAGCCCGCTCGCGTTGGCCCAGGACTTCCTGATGATGCCCGACAGCACCAACAACCGGCTCGTCTCGCTGAGCCCGGTCGACGGCAGCGTCATCAACTCGAACCTGTTCGCCCTGCAGGGCGGCACCCCGATCGTCGCCGTGCAGGTCGGCAACGAGATCTGGGTCACCGAGCAGCTCGGCGACCGCGTCTCGCGCTGGACGCCGACCGGCACGCTGATCGGCAACATCGGCGGAGCCGTCCCCAGCGGCGGCCTCGACAACATCCGCGGTGCCGCCCTGATCGGCACCACGTTCTACGTGTGCTGCTCGGGCACGGCCAACGGCGCCCCGGGCGATGCGATCGTCAAGTACGACACTTCCGGCAACCCGCTCGGTTCCTTCAGCGTCGCCGGCCTCGCCACGAGCCCGTTCTCGGTGCTCGAATCCGGCGGCTCGCTGCTCGTGTCCGGCTCCTCGAACAACAGCGACATCTACCGCTTCACGCTGGCGGGCGCCCCGATCTCCGTCTTCCACAACTCGGCGACGATCAACTTCGCGCACCAGCTCAACATGGCCGGTTGCTGCGACATCTTCTGCGGCGGCTTCACCAGCAACAACGTCGTTCGCTTGGACGCTGTCGGCAACGCGCTCCCGAGCGGCTCGTTCGCCGCGAGCGGCGCACGCGGCGTGTACCAGCTCCAGAATGGCAAAGCCCTGTGGACCAACGGCAGCGGCGCCTGGGTGTACGACGGCGTCACTACGACCTCGACGCAGGTCTACACCGGCGGTGGCCGCCACGTGACGCTCTTCAGCACCGCTCCCGCGGGCCCGGTGAGCTACTGCGCCGCCGGTTCGACGACGAACGGCTGCGCCGCGACGATCAGCGCCGACAACAACCCCAGCGTTTCCTTCGCCAGCACCTGCAACATCACGGTCTCCGACGTCGAGGGCCAGAAGTCGGGTCTGGTCTTCTACTCGATCACCGGCCAGAACGCCGCGCCCTGGAACGCCACGAGCTTCCTGTGCGTCAAGTCGCCGACCCAGCGCACCGGCACGCAGACCTCCGGCGGCACCGTCAACTTCTGCGATGGCACGCTCGTCCTCGACTGGAACAACTTCCAGGCGCTCCACCCCACCGCGCTCGGCAATCCGTGGTCGCCTGGTGACGTGGTTCAGGTTCAGGCGTGGTTCCGCGACCCGCCGGCTGGCAAGGCCACGAACCTGTCGGACGCGATCGAGATGACGTACCAGCCTTGATCGACTGAGCTGGACGCTCTGCAGTTCTCGAAGGCCGGCCACCTCGCGGTGGTCGGCCTTCGCTGCTTTTCCCGCGCGACGCGGACGCGGAAGAAAAAGGGAGGAAGCGACGGAGCGAGGCAGCGACTGCAGGAAGCGGGGATTGGAGTTAACCTCGGAGCAGAGCGCTCACTCCGGCATCGACGGGGCGAGGCGCTTCGGTCTTCCCTTCGCCCTCCCGCGGCATGAGGCTCTCCACGTGACTCGCACCGTAACGATCGCTGCTTTCGTCCTCGCCCTGAGTCCGCTCGCGCTGGCCCAGCAGTTCGTGATGATGCCGGACAGCTCCAACAACCGGCTCGTGGCCTTCAACGCGGTCAATGGCACCGTCCTCAACTCGAACGTGTTCCCCCTGCAGGGCGGCCAGCCGATCAGCGCCGTGCAGGTCGGCAATGAGATCTGGGTCACCGAGCAGCTCGGCGACCGCATCTCGCGCTGGACGCCGACGGGCACGCTGATCGGCAACATCGGTGGCCAGTTCCCCGGCGGCGGCCTCGACAACCTCCGCGGCTCGGCCTTCATCGACGGCACGTTCTACGTGTGCAATGCGGGCACGAACAACGGCGCTCCCGGCAACGCGATCGTCAAGTACGACTCGTCGGGCAACTTGCTCGGCTCGTTCCCCACGACCGGCTTCGCGGACAGCCCGTTCGGGGTGCTGCACTTCCAGGGCGACCTGCTCGTCTCGGGCTCGGCGAACAACAAGGACATCTACCGCTTCACCTTGTCGGGAACTCCGCTGTCGGTGTTCCACGACTCGGCGACGCTCAACTTCACGCAGCAGCTCGGCCTGTCGGGCTGCTGCGAGGTCTACGGCTGCAGCAACGCCACCGGCAGGATCGTGCGGATGGATTCCGGCGGCAACGTGCTGAGCTCCTTCACGCCGACCCAGCCGCGCGGCGTGTTCGTGCTCGAGGACGGCAACGTGCTGAACACCGACGTCAGCGGCGCGTGGGTCTACGACGTGGTCCTGACCAGCCAGGCGTTCGTGTACCAGTCCGGTGGCGCCCGCCACCTGTCGCTCTTCCGCACGCCGACGGCCCCGCCGAGCTACTGCACGGCGGGCACGAGCACGAACGGCTGCGTCGCGACGATCAGCGCCGACAACAACCCGAGCGTCTCGCTCGCCAGTTCCTGCCGCATCTCGGTCGCCAACGTCGAAGGCCAGAAGTCGGGCCTGATCTTCTACTCGGTGACGGGCTCGAGCGCCGTCCCGTGGAACGCCACGAGCTTCCTGTGCGTGAAGTCGCCGATCCAGCGGACGCAGATCCAGTCCTCCGGCGGCACGGCCACCGCCTGCGACGGCCGGCTCACGCTGGACTGGAACCAGTTCCAGAGCTCGCACCCCGCCGCCATCGGCAAGCCGTGGTCCGCGGGCCACCTCGTCCACGTGCAGGCGTGGTTCCGCGACCCGCCGGCTGGCACCTCGACGAACCTCTCCGACGCGATCGAGCTGACGTACTTCCCATGAAACTCCACGGGCGCGGCCAAGCCCGCGTCCTGCGCTCCGCTTCCCCCCGCCCTCCGGTTTCGCCGGCGCGGAGAAGCGCCGATTTCCGACTTCTTCCGCGCGTGTTCCAGCCTTCTTCCAGAGGTCGAGCGCCAAAAGAACGGCGCCACCGGCGTTGGCGGCGTCACCGGGGCCATGGAGGCCGCTATGCTCCCCCGCCCCGGTGGCCCGCAAGGGTCCGCGGGGCGCACGTTCCGGACCGACGGGAATCGGGTCGGAACGCGTGAGCCTGGAGGCGCGGGGCAAACACTTCGCGCGTTCGGGGAACAGAAACGATCCCCCTGCCGTCGCAGGGGGACTTGTGCGCTCCCGCCCGGTGGCGTGCAGGGGCGGTGGGCGTGGAGCCTCGCCGCCTATCGAGGGGATCGGGCCCAGGCCGGGTGCCTGGCTTGGTGCGGTGCCGTGAGGCGCCGTGCGAGGAGAGAGTTTCATGATTGCAGCTTCGTCGGCGGACGTCACCCGCGTCAGCCTCCGTGGACTCGCGCGTGCGCTCGCAACGCTCGCGGCCTTGTTTTGCCTGAGCGTGTTCGCACGCGCCCAGACGCCCCCGCCGGTCGCGCAGCTCGAGCTCGCGGCGCCGGACGTGACCGAATTCATCCTGCGCGGCACGATCCCCGTCCCTCCCAACACCTACCCGCGCCCCGACGGCCGCTCGCCGTTCAAGGTGCTCAACCACGACGGTTCGGTGTCGCTCGCGCAGTGCGAGATCGTCACGCGCTATCCCGACGAGTCGCTGGGCGCCGACGTGGTCGAGGTGCTCGCACGCGTCCGCCGCGACGCCAACATCACGCCGGGCACGTTCATCCGCTTCGACGTGTTCCTCGAGGCCAACGACTGGCGCCGCCCGCGCACGACCGCGCCCGTGCAGGCGCTGCGCACGACGCCGTTCGGCATCGAGCTGCGCACGCGCGACTGCTTCGGCAACCTGTACCGCGCGGACCTGCGCACGAACGACCTCGGCTACCGGCAGGAGCGTTACGGACGCGAGGTGCTCGAAGAGCGTCGCCACACGGTGCTGCGCCCCGTGCTGCCCGTGGGCGGTCCGACCGCGACGCTGCCGCACATGATGGGCGTGCACGCCTACATGAGCCTGTGGTCGATGGAAAACGTCATCACGCTCGACCTGCGCGTCCACAACGCGATGAGCGGACTCGACAAGTCGACCGCGGGCACCGCCGACGACGCGCAGAAGCAGATGTACTTCGACGCGCTCGAGCTGCTCGTCCCCTCGGGCTGGACGGTGGTCAGCGAAGTCGACGACCCGTGGCTCTCCCTGCCGACGACGAACGGCTCGCGCACCGCGGTCCAGCTCGTCAGGGCGCGCACCGACGGCAAGCTGCACGTGATCGGCGAGCAGGCGCAGTTCGAGCGCCGCATCGCGCTCTGCCCGATCGGCTTCGAGGCGCGCGCGCGCGAATTCCTCGACTACCACTTCGTCGGCTTCTGCCGTTCAGGCACGAACTCGGCCGGCCAGAAGCTCTGGTCGTGGTGGAACCCGCAGACTGCGCGTTACTTCCCGCAGCGCCACCTGCTGCCGCTCCTGCCGCAGGTCTCGCTCGGCTCGATCCGCTCGAAGCTGCACAACGACCTCGTGTCGATCGAGGACGCGGTCGTGCAGGGCATCGCGCTCGGCGCCTACCCGATCCAGGAGGCCGGCCTCGGCTGGGCGCACCCCTGGGGCGTCGCCTATGGCGGCATGACGAGCGGCTCGGAGATCTTCCTCTACGACGGTTTCACCACGGCGCTCTCGGCGTCTCGTGAAGGCCTGCGGTACACGTCGCTGCGCCACCGCATGTACACCTGCCGCATGCCCGACGCGCTGTTCAACATGGACGGCACGCCGACGCGCCTGCAGGACTGGATCCGCACCAACGGCACGATGCAGTACGTGCCTTCGCTGTTCTTCCAGACGCTGCTCTCGGGCTTCGACATGTTCGGCTTCGACGTGGCGACCAACCATCAGGTGGCGGCCGTCGCGGCGGCGAACCGCCAGCCTGACTACGAGAACACGCTGCTCAGCTACATGCCGATCGACCTGCAGCACCTGGGGCGCTACCTCAACTCGCCCAAGACGCTGGCGTGGCTCAGCAACGACGCGATGGCGAAGGACGACCTGCGCATGCAGGCCGAGATCGCGCGCCTGTCGTTCCACCACCTGCCGACGTCGGCGAGCGGCACCGTGATCGTGTCGGGCATGCTGGCGCAGCTGCAGTTCGTCGCCTCGCACCCGGCGATCGGGTTCAACTTCGGGCGCGGGCAGGGCTGGTCGATCGACGCGATGTGTGCGGCCTATTCGCTGGGCGACAGCGCCTGGCGAGCGCAGGCGCGCGACTGGTTCGACCGCATCGTCGGCCTCGTCGAGGACGGCCAGGCGTCGTGCACGGGCGTGCTGCAGGCGGCGATCTCGAACAAGTTCCTCGCGGGCCAGTTCCGCGCGCGGCAGTCGATCGAGCAGGCGATCGTAGAGAACGGCCTGTGGAGCATGCGCGAGTCGGTCTACCTCGGCGTCGACGCGGTGCGCCTCTCGCGGCTCGAGCAGGTGCTCGTCAACTCGCTCTACTCGATGGTGCAGTTCCCCGGCTGGAACACGGCGCAGCTCGCGCCGCGCTCGATCCTCGCCGTCGGGCCGACCGACGTGCAGCAGCCGCTGTACTGCACCTCGTTGCCCGCGGGCGGCTCGGACTCCTACGTCGACCGCTACCAGACGCCGTCGTCCTTCGCCTACGGCTGGTACCTGACCGGCGACACGCTGTTCCTCGAGCGCGCGATCGAGATGCAGAACCCCGCCTTCCCCGACCTGTACACCGCGATGCACTCCGGGGGGCTGGGCAACAACATCGAGAACAAGTGCGCGGCGATGGCGCTCAGCGAAGTGATGAACTACCCCTGACCGGAGGCGAGCGCGAGCTCGCGCCAGTTCGGACCGTTTGCCTCGGGGCTCCGGCGCGCTGCGTCGGGGCCCCGAGTAGATCCCGGAGCGTGGTCCGCGATAGGCTGTCGCGCCCATGGGCCTCCCCGCCGCGCTGCTCGTCCTCTGCGCCCAAGTTTCGGCTCCCGTGCCCCAAGCGCCGGCCGGGAAGGCGCCCGTCGCCGCGCTCGCCCAGGGCGAGGCCGCGCGAGCGGGCGACGTCGCGCTCACGTGGGCCGAGTTCGACACGCTGCTGCTCGACCGCCACGGCCAGACCGAGACCGGCAAGCAGGCGCTCGCGCACCTCCTGCGCGCCAAGGTGCTCGACCGGCTCGCGGCCGAGTCGAAGCTGGTCGTGCCGTCGGCCGAGATCGAGCGCCGCTGGAAGGAGATGGAGGGCGACCTCGTGCGCTCCGGACAGGCCAAGTCGCTCTCCGAATACCTGCGCGCGAACCGCGTCGACGAAGCGCGCTTCCGCGAGTTCCTGCGGCTGGGCATCGTGCAGGAGCAGCTCTCGCGCGCGGCGCTGGGTGTCCCCGCCAACCGCTCGATCAACGCCGAGCAGCAGGAGATGTGGCTCGACCAGATCCTCCAGCAGCGTGGCACGCAGTTCCTCGTCGCGCCGTGGAGCGACGGCGTCGCGGCGCGCTGCGGCGATCTCGCGGTGAAGGTGCCCGAGTTCCTCGAGCACCTGAAGGGCCAGGTGGCCGAAGAGGACGTGCGCGAGGACTGCTACCAGGCGCTGCTCGCCAAGCGCGCGCGCGCACGCATGCCCGACCTCGCCGGCGAAGGTTACGCCCGCGCCATCGAGGGCGAGCTCGCGCGCCGCCGCGCCGAGGCCGAGGCCGATCCGCGCATGCAGGGCGCGAAGTTCGAGCAGGTGCTCGGTGCACAGGGCCTGTCGATCGAGTCGCTGCGCCGCGATCCCGCGATCGCGATCGCCGCGCTCTCGAGCCTGTGGATCGAACGCACCTACGGCGAGGACGGCCTGCGCCGCGTGTACTCCGAGGAACGTGAGTGGTTCGACACGCGCTTCGGCGAGGCGCGCGAGCTGCGCGTGCTGTTCCTGCGCGGCGCGCTCTACAAGAACGAGCTCAACCCGCGCACGTTCGACGAGGCCGAGAAGGAGCTCGGGCGCCTGCGCACGCAGGCCACCGACGTCGCCGGCTTCGAGAAGCTCGTCAAGCTGCGCTCCGAGGACACGGGCACGCGCGACCGCGGTGGCCTGATCGGCTTCGTGAGCCCCGGCGAAGACGCCGTGCCGCAGGAACTGCGCCTCGCGGTGTTCTCGGGCCCGCGCAACGAGGCCGAGCACTGCGTCGGTCCCGTGCGCCTGGGCAATCCCAGTGGCGCCGCACTCGTGTGGGTCGGCGCGCGGCGGCCGTCGCCGGGCTGGGAGGAAATGCGCGGGCGCGTGCACAACGAGCTGCGCCGGCGCTTCGTCGAGTCGAGCCTGACCCAGGACGAGGTCGTCACGTACCTCGACGGAAACTAGCCAGCGGAGAATCACCGGATGCTGATCGGCAAGGTCGTGGGAAGCGTGGTCGCCACGCGCAAGGACGAGAAGCTCGAGGGGCGCAAGCTGCTCGTCGTGCAGGTGCACAACCATCGCAACGAGCCGACCGAGCAGTACGTCGTCGCCGCCGACAGCGTGCAGGCCGGCATCGGCGACATGGTGCTCTACGCGACGGGCTCGAGCGCGCGCCAGACGCACGCCACCGAGAACCGGCCCGTCGATGCGGTCGTGATGGCGGTGGTCGACTCCTGGGACCTCGGCGGCGACAACGTCTACGAGAAGTGGCGCGGAAGCTAGCCATGTACCTCGCGCGCGTGACCGGTCGCCTCGTGGCGGCGCACAAGTACGAAGGGCTCGACGGCGTGCCGTTGCAGCTGATCCAGCCGCTCGACGAGCGCGGGCTACCGATGGGCGGCCAGCTCGTCGCCTGCGCGGTGATCTCGTCGGGCCCCGGCGATCTCGTGCACTTCGTCGACGGCCGCGAGGCCGCGCTCGCCTGCCCCAAGTCCTTCGTGCCCGTCGACGCCGCGATCATCGGCTTCGTCGAGCAGGCCATCGCCAACGGCGTGCGGATCGGGAGCTAGCCCGTGTTCCTCGCTGAAGTGGTCGGCACCGTGGTGTCGCCCGTGCAGATCCCGGCGCTCGATGGGCGCAAGCTGATGATCGTGCGCCCCGTGAAGCCCGACGGCTCCCCCACCGCCAAGACGCGCATCGCCATCGACACGGTGCAGGCCGGCGTCGGCGACCGCGTGCTCGTGCTCGACGAGGGCAACGGCGGCCGCCAGATCCTCGGGGACCCCAAGGCGCCGGTGAAGACGCTCATCGTCGGCATCGTCGACTACGTGGAGAGCGCGTCGGGCCTCGCCTACGACAGTCGCCATCGCGAGGTGAAGAAGTGAGCGAGGCACTCGAGCTGCTCGCGCGCCAAAAGGGCTGGAGCGACGAGGAGTCGCGCCTGCGGCGCTCGATCTGCGAGATCGGCAAGCTGTGCTACTCGCGCAACTACATCGTCGGCGCCGACGGCAACCTGTCCGCGCGCCTCTCCGACGGCACGATCCTGATCACGCCCGCGGGCGCGATGAAGGGCTTCCTCGAGCCGCAGCACGTCGCGCACATCGACATGCGCGGCGAGGTCGTCGACGGCGGCCCGGGCGCGTCGAGCGAGCGCGGCATCCACATCGCTTGCTACGAGGAACGGCCCGAGATCAAGGCCGTGGTGCACGCGCACCCGCCGCACGCGGTCGCGATGACGATCGCGGGCATCGACATGCAGGCGCCGTTCATCCCCGAGATCGTGGTGACGATCGGCGGCATCCCGACCGCGGATTTCGGCACGCCCGGCACGCCGGAGCTCGCCGCGTCGATCCGCAACATCGTGCGCTGCTCCGACACGCTCGTGATGACGCACCACGGCTCGGTGACGCTGGGCACCAACCTGCTCGACGCCTACAAGAAGCTCGACATGGTCGAGCACACCGCGCGCATCCTGTACCTCGCGCATTCGGTGGGCCAGGCGAAGCCCTTGAGCCCGGAATACGTGAAGAAACTGCTCGCCACGCGCGAGATGCTCGGCCTCAAGGGCGTCAACACGCTCGAGAACAACTGCGCGCCGCGCCGGCCGCAGCGCTAGCGGGTTCCAGGCTCAGCGCGCGAGCGCGTCGAGCACGGGCTTGAGCTCGGGCGGCGGCGGGTCGCCCCAGTGGGACTGCATCGCGAGGATGCGCGGCGCGAGCGAAGGCTGCGCCGCGACGGCGTTTTCGAGGTGTTTCGCGGCCTCAGCGAGCAGTTGTGCGGCACGGGCTCCGTCGCCGTCGCGCTGGAGCAGCCTCGCGGCCTCCACGAGCGCGGCCGCCGCATCGACCAGCACCACCGGCCCCTCGCCGCTGCGCGTGACTTCCTGCGCGAGCGCCGCTGCGCTCGCGGCGACTTCCTCGGCCTTCCCGAGCTTCGACTGGCACTCGATCACCTCGCGCAGCATGCGCGCGCAGTCGGGTCCCGCACCGCGATGGCCCGCTTCCGCCGCACGGCGCGACTCGTCCACCGAACGCTGCGCCCAGCGCTCGGCCGCCTCGAGGTCCCCGCGCGCGCGCTCGAGATCGTGCAGGCGCTCGGCCGCGAGCCCGACGCCACGCTGGCGCACCGGATCACCCGGCGCGAGCTCGAGTGCACGGTTCGCGGTGGCCCAGCCCTTGTCCGCGAGCGCGGCCGCCGCAGCGAATTCGCCCGCTTCCAGCGCGCGATCGCACAGGTCGAGTTCGACACCGAGCAGGCTCGCGACGTTCTGCACGTTGCGCGGGAAATCGCTGGCGAGCGCCGCGAGTTCCGCGTGCGCCTTCGCCAGCAGCTCGTCGATGCGCGGGTCCCGCGCGGTCGCTGGCTCGTGCTTCAGGATGCGCGCCTGCGTGTGCACCGAGAGCGCGCGCGTCAGGCGCAGGAAGCTCGACGGCTCGCGCACGCCCTCGGTCTCACTCACCATCGCCGCCAGCCGCTCGCTCGCGCGCTCGAGGTGGCCCTCGAGCTGGTCGATCGTCGCCAGCCGGCCCGCCGCCGTCACCCACAGCTCGAGTGCGTCCGGATCGCTCGGATCCTCGCGGCGCAGCGCGAGGCTGAGCGTCTCGGCTTCCTCCCAGTTCGCGCGCGCGCGCGGCCGTTCGCCAGCGGCGTCGAGGAAGTGCGCGAGCCCGAGCTGCGCGCGCGCGAGGCCCGCGCGCGGCCGGCGCTCGAGCGGGGCGCGCTCGACGGCGCCGCGCAGCAGTTCCAGCGAACGCTCGAGCGCAGTGACCGCCGCGGGAGCGCGCATGCCGGGCCGGGCAACGCTCGCGAACGCGATCAAC
>JAPLOE010000264.1 GCA_026692705.1 Planctomycetota bacterium | reverse complement strand
CCAGAAGTCGGGCCTGCTCTTCTACGGCTACACGCAGCAGGCGGCGCCGTTCCTCGGCGGCACGCTGTGCGTCGGCTCGCCCGTGCGCCGCACCCCGACGCAAGCCTCCGGCGGCAGCACGATCGGCACCAACTGCACAGGCACCTACTCGTTCGACTTCAACGCCTACATCGCGACCGGAGTCGACCCGCTGATCCAGATCCTGGGACAGGCCGTGTTCACCCAGTGGTGGTCGCGCGATCCGCTGGACCCGTTCCTGACGGGCCTGACGAACGCGGTGCAGTTCACGATCTGCCAATAAGAGCCGCGCCGGCGGAACGCAGGGCGCCCGGGGAGCGTGGGGCGACGGCCCGCGCCCCGCGGGAACGGGCTGTCCGTGGTACCTTCTTCGCTCGAAATTTCCGGCCCTCCCTACCCCAAGACCTGCACCACGTGATGTCCGCCCACCGCCTCGCCCTCCTCTCGGCCACGCTCCTCGCCGCCGCGTCCTCCGCGCTCGCCGGCACCCGCTACGTCGACGCGACCGCCACGGGCGCCAACAACGGCTCGAGCTGGGCCGACGCCCACTCCGGCGCCGGTGGCCTGACGGCCGCGCTCGCCGCCGCGGTCTCCGGGGACGAGGCGCAGCGCAACTTCGTCGCCAACGTGACGATCCTCTCCGGCGACCTCGCGGGCAACGACGGCGCGAACGTCTTCACCGACAACTCGTTCCACGTGCTCAACGGCGCGGGCTCGAACTCGACCGCGGTGTACGACGGCTTCACCGTGCGTGGCGGCAATGCGAACTCCTCGGCCAACGACGACCGCGGCGGCGGCATCCTGTGCCTCTCGGGCGCGAACCCGACGCTGCGCAACTGCATCTTCACGGCCAACCGCTGCACGTTCGGCGGCGGCGCGGGCTACATCAACAGCGCGAGCCCCACGTTCCTCTCCTGCACCTTCGACGCCAACCTCGGGTCGAACTTCGGCGGCGCCTTCGACATGGCGAGCGGCGTCGGCGCGACCTTCGACCGCTGCGTGTTCAAGAACAACTCGGCCGCGCGCGCCGGGGCGATCGAGATCTTCGGCTCGAGCCCGGTCAAGGTGTCCAACTCGCTGTTCTTCGCGAACACGTCGACGGGTTCCGGCGGCGGCGGCGCGATCTTCATCTCGAGCTCGGCGGCGCAGATCAAGAACTGCACGATCATCGGCAACACCGCGACGGCGAACGCCGGCGGCGGGATCCTCGCGAGCGGCGGCAGCCCGACGATCACCAACTGCATCGTGGTGCAGAACACGGGCACGGGCGGCATGAACGCGGCCGCGCAGATCACCCCGACCGCGATGGCGGTGACCTACTCGCTCGTCGCGCCGGCCTACACCGGCACCGGAAACATCTCGACGCTGCCGACGTTCAACACGTGCGGGCCGTTCCCCTACCGCCTCGCCGCGGGCTCGGCCGGCATCGACGCGGGCTCGAACGCCGGCGCAGCGGCGGGCTTCACGCTCGACCTCGGCGGCTCGCCGCGCTTCGTCGACGTGCCGTCGGTCGCCAACACCGGCCTCGGCACGGGGGCGCTGGTCGACATGGGCTGCTACGAGGCCGACGTCGATTGCAACGCCAACGGCATCCCCGATGCGTGCGACTTGCTGAGCGGAACCTCGCTCGACGTCAACGCCAACGGCATTCCCGACGAGTGCGAGTGCCAGGGCGGCACGCCGCCGTCGGCCTACTGCTCGGCCAAGCTCAACTCGCAGTTCTGCATGCCTGCGATCGGTTTCTCGGGCTACGCGAGCGCGTCGAACTTCGGCCCGTTCCTGATCACCGCGTCGAACGTGCTCAACCAGAAGTCGGGCCTGCTCTTCTACGGCTACACGCAGCAGGCGGCGCCGTTCCTCGGCGGCACGCTGTGCGTCGGCTCGCCCGTGCGCCGCACCCCGACGCAGGTCTCCGGCGGCACGCCGACCGGCACCAACTGCACCGGCACGTACTCGTTCGACTTCAACGCCTACATCGCGACCGGCGTCGACCCGCTGATCGGCACGGTCGGACAGGCCGTGTTCGCGCAGTGGTGGTCGCGCGACCCGCAGGACCCGTTCACCACGGGCCTGACGAACGCGGTGCAGTTCGGCATCTGCCAGTAGAGCCAACCCTCGAAGAGGAACCCATGAAGCCTGCGGAGCCCGCTCCCCGTCCCGCCGACCGTCGCACTCCCCAACCCGAACCGGCCAAGGCTCCGGCGGAGAAGGAGAACGCCGCGGCGAAAGAAGGGGAAGCGGCTCCCAAGCCGGTGCTGCGCATCACGACGCTGCACCAAGACCGCGAGCAGGCCGGCGGCCACCCGCGGATGGGCTAGCGGGAGTCGGCGAGCGCGCCCACGGGCGTCGAGAGCAGCAGCGTGTGGTCGGGCGCGTAGAGCAGGCGCACTTCGGTCCAGCGCGTGCAGGCGTCGTAGGTCGCGCGGTCGATGTCGATGAGCTGGCGCTCGCCGTCGCAGGCGAGCGGACGGCACGTGCCGTCGAAACGCACGGACCAGCGGCGGCGCAGGCGCACGACGAGCTGCGGCATCGGCTGGTCGGCGAGGCGGGCGACGGGTGAGAGCTCGCGGCGTTCGACGAGGGCCTCGACGAGCGTGCCCGAGCGCAGGAAGGACGAGAAGCCGCGCAAGAGGAACAGCGCGGCGATGCACAGGCCCGTGACGAGCGCGAGCGTCCGTGCGAGGCCGTCGGGCAGGAAACTGAGCCCGGCGGAGGCGACGAGCGCTCCCCCGCCGATGCGCAGGTCGAGCAGGACGACGGCGCGCAGGCTGGTGCGCTCGGAGTCGGAGAGCTCGCAGGCGGCCGACGATTCCACGGCGCGCAAGCTAACGTGCACGCAGGAGATTCCGCCATGCGGCTTGAAGCGCAGGCGCGGACGAACGAGCTTCTCCGCCCTCCATCATGGCCAAGCCCACCCCCGCCGAACCTCCCAAGAAGCGCAAGCCGAGCGCGGCGACCAGCTGGCGCGAGATGCGCACGCTGCTCGCGGCGCACCGCTCGCGCCTCGTGCTCGGCCTAGTGCTGCTGCTCGTCAACCGGCTCGTGGGCCTCGTGCTGCCCGCGACGAGCAAGCTCCTGATCGACGACGTGATCGGCAAGGGCAACACGGACCTGCTCGTGCCGCTGGCGGTCGCGGGCGGCGTCGCGACGGCCGTGCAGGCTGCGACGGGCTTCAGCCTGAGCCAGGTGCTCGGCGTCGCGGCCCAGCGCGCGATCAACGAGATGCGCAAGGAAGTGCAGGTGCACGTCGGCCGACTGCCGGTGCGCTACTTCGACTCGACGCAGACGGGCGTGCTCATCAGCCGCATCATGAACGACGCCGAGGGCCTGCGGAACCTCGTCGGCACGGGCATCGTGCAGCTCGTCGGTGGCGTGCTCAGCGCGCTGATCGGCATCGGGGTGCTGTTCTGGCTCAACTGGAAGCTGACGCTGGCGATCCTCGTGGCGCTGGCGATCTTCGCGGGCGCGATGGGCTGGGCCTTCAAGGTGCTGCGGCCACTGTTCCGCGAGCGCGGCAAGATCCAGGCCGAGATCACCGGCCGGCTGAACCAGACGCTCGGCGGCGTGCGCGTCGTCAAGGCCTACACGGCCGAACCGCAGGAAGAGCGCGTGTTCCAGGGCGGCGTCGATCGCCTCTTCGACAACGTCAAGCGCTCGATGACGGGCGTGTCGGCGACCACCGCGATCTCGACCGCGATCGTCGGCCTCGTGGGCGTGCTGCTCACGATCTACGGCGGCCGCGCGATCCTCGATGGCTCGATGACGCTCGGCGATTTCGTGATGTACCTCGTGTTCATCGGCCTCGTCGTCGGTCCGGTCGTGCAGATCGCGTCGATCGGAACGCAGATCACCGAGGCCTTCGCGGGGCTCGATCGCATCCGCGAGCTGCGCGACGTGGCGCGCGAGGACGAGGGCGACGAGGAGCGGCGCACGCTGCCCCAGATCGACGGGCACGTGCGCTTCGAGGACGTGTCGTTCGAATATGAGCCGGGCAAGCCGGTGCTCACCGGGATCGAGCTCAACGCGCCCGCGGGGTCGACCACGGCGCTCGTGGGCTCGAGCGGCTCGGGCAAGAGCACGCTGGCGAGCCTCGTGATGGCCTTCAACCGGCCGACGACGGGCCGCGTGCTCGTCGACGGGCTCGACCTCGCCTCGGTGCGGCTGCGCGACTACCGCGCGCACCTCGGCGTCGTGCTGCAGGACAACTTCCTGTTCGATGGCACCGTGGCCGAGAACATCGCCTTCGCGCGGCCCGCGGCCTCACGCGCGGAGATCGAGGAAGCGGCGCGGCTCGCGCACTGCGACGAGTTCGTCACGCGCTTCGAGAAGGGCCTCGACACGGTCGTCGGCGAGCGTGGCGTGCGGCTCTCGGGTGGCCAGCGCCAGCGCGTCGCGATCGCACGCGCGTTGCTCGCCAACCCGCGCCTCCTGATCCTCGACGAGGCGACCTCGAGCCTCGACAGCGAGAGCGAAGCCCTGATCCAGGAAGCGCTCGGCCGCTTGCGCTCCAAGCGCACCACCTTCGTGATCGCGCACCGCCTCTCCACGATCCGCTCGGCGGACCAGATCCTCGTGCTCGAAGGTGGCCGCATCGTCGAGCGTGGCACGCACCGCGAACTCCTGCAGCTCGGCGGTCGCTACCGCGAGCTGCACGACCGCCAGTACCGCGTCGAGATCGAGCGCTTCGTCAATCCTGGCGAGGAGCTCGCCGCGCCGGGAGCCTGAGCCCGGCGCGCGCGAGTCCGGCTCGCTCACGGCTGGTAAACGAGCTCCACGGCGGGCGACAGGAACGTCGTCTTGCAGGAACCCGGGTCGCGGAACCAGCCCTGCACGTCGACCGTGTCGCCGACACCGAAGGGCGAACCGATCGAGCCGGGGTTCGCGAGCTGGAACGCGTGCCAGTCGAGCACGAACACGCCGTTGCACTGGCCCGCGGAACCGCCGGACACGAGCGACGACGTGCGCTGCGTCGGCGGGCGCACGCAGAAGAAGCTCGAGCCGACGCCGTTGCACCACGAGAGCTGCTGCGAGCCGTTGACGCCGTAGAAGAAGAGGCCGCTCTTCGCGCCCTCGACCTGCGTCAGCGTCAGCAGGCACTGGCCAGAGTGCTGCACGTTGGGGTTGGTCGGCGCGCTGAGCGACGGCAGGCAGCCGCTCGAAGTGCCGGGAGCGACCGGGTTGCAGAACACCGTCGGCGCGCTCGTGCCGCAGGTCTCGATGAACAGGTCCCAGCGCAGGAACGAGCCCGTGTCGTTCGCGAAGTCGTCGCGCACGTCGAGCGTCCACGTGCCGTTGGGGTTCTGCCCGAGGAAGTTGTCGAAGGAGCCTTCGGGCGCGAGCAGCGGGACGACGACCAGGTCCTGGTACGGGTAGTCCGACGGCGCGAGCGAGCTCGCCGGGTCGAAGGTCGTGCCGTTGAACACGTCGTCGAAGTTGCCGCTGCAGTCGGTGATCACCGTGACCTTCGTGCCAGAAGGCGAGGTCAGGAACACGTCGATGTCGTCCGACCAGGTGTGCGGAATCTCTGCGTAAACGCGCACTTTCGCGATCGAAGTGCCCAGGCCGCTGACCGTGATCGAGTCGACGACCGCGCCCGGGTCGGGCAGCGGCACGTTGGGCGAGCTCGTGAAGGAGGCGGAGTTCACCGTCGGCGCGAGCGGCACGGTCGAAAGGGCGAGCGACCAGGACGTCAGGCTGCCCGTGACCGCCGTCGAGTCGTCCGCGACCGTCAGGACCCAGTTGCCGTTGGGCGTGTCGCCGCGGAAGGCCGTGAGTCGGCCCTCGGGCGAGAGCGGCGAGGCGAGCACGTTCGTCGTGTAGAAGTGGTCGGTGACAGCGTCGTTGGCATTGTCGTCGAACAGCGTGCCGTTGAATACGCCGCCGGTGAAGCCGTTGTCGGTGGTGACGACGATCTCGCGACCCGAGGGTGACTTCAGCTTGACGTCGAGGTCCGCGCAGGCCGCGTGCACGAAGAACGTCGTCAGGTCGATGTCCCACAGCGAGCCCGTCACGCCCGAGACGGGAATCGTGAAGCTCGTCGGCGCTCCCGGGCCGAAGTCGGTGATCGGCCCGGTCGTGCCGGAGTAACCGCCGGGCGGCGGGGCGGTCGGCGCGGGCACGGTGCGCACGGTGAGGTCCCAGCGGTCGAGCGTGCCGACCTCCGTGCCGTTGTCGTCGGTGACGCGCAGCTGCCACGAGCCGTTGGGGTTGAGGCCGACGAAGGCATCGAACCCGCCCTCGGGCGAAGCGAGCGGCACCGCGGTGAGGTTGGTGAACAGCACGTCCGTCACCGGAGTCGGCGCGTCGACGTCGAACAGCGTGCCGCGGAACACGTTGTCGAAACTGCCGCCGCCGTCGGTGGTGACGACCGCCTGCGAGCCCGTGGGCGAGATCAGGACGATGTCGAGGTCCTGGCAGGAGGTGTGGCGGATCTCGAGGTACAGCTCGACCTCGGCGATCGACGTTCCGGCCCCGGAAACCACGAGCGAATCGAAGGTTGTCGCATTGTCGGCGAGCGGCAGGGCGGGCGAGCGCGTGAACGTGGCGGAGCTCACTGTCGGCGCCGTCGCGAGCGCGCTCAGCTGCAGCGACCAGGATCCGACGCTGCCGGCGTTCGAGAACGCGTCGTCCTGCACGCGCAGCGTCCACGTGCCGTTGGGATCCTCGCCGCGGAAAGCCGCGAGCCGGCCCTCGGGCGAGAGCGGGCTCGCCGTGACGAGGTTCTGGTAGATGCGGTCGGTCACGGGGTCGGGAATCGAGTCGTCCCAGATCGTCCCGTTGAAGACGTTGTCGTTGATGCCGCCGTTGTCGGTCGTGATCACGACGACCGTGCCCGAAGGCGAGATCAGCGTGACGTCGAGGTCTTGGCAGGCGGTGTGCGTGATGCCGGTCGTCAGGTTGACGTCCCACAGGTACGCGCCGAGGCCGCTCACCTGCGTGGTGAAGTTGTCGACGGAAGTCGAAGGAATCACGCCGCCGGTGCCGGAGAAGTTGAACGTCTGCGTGCCGGCGCCGCTGCAGACGGGCGCGTTCTGGAATTGCGGGCCAGTCGCGAGCGTCGAGGGCGCGCTCGCCGGAGCGGGGCCGCTCCCCCACGTCGCGTTCGCCGGATCGTCGCCCCCGACGCGCTCGGAAAGTTCCGCGTAGTGCGCCAGCAGGCCGGAGAGCACCGAGGCCGGGGCGCCGTTCGCGCGCGCGTTGGCGAGCTCGGACGCGACCTGCAGCATGCGCGAGTGGACGGCGGCGCTGTCCTGGGCGAGGGCGGAGGGAGCGATCGAGAGCGACAGGGCGGCGGCGAGGAGCGGGGCGTTCATCGCGGGGGACTCCTGAAATGGGAGTTCGAAGGACAGACCGAAGCGGCGACATCCTACGGTCGCCGCTCGTCCGGTGGGGAGTCGCTCGCCGATCTTGACCGCAGCTTCTCGAGCGCCTGCGACCAAGGGCGCAGCCGCCGAGCCCGCGCTTTCGCCCCGTCGAAACCGGAGGCGCGCTTTGGTATCAGCGAAGCATTCGGGGAGCGCGGGGGTCGTCGCTCGCCAACAGGTCCGGGGGGGAGATTTCGTCATGGGGAACGTCGAGTTCCGCGATTGCGTTCGCGGAGTGCAGGTGCGTCGTCTCGGCGCACGTTTGGATTCGAAGGCTTGCGGTGCGGTGCGCGTCGGCGGAGTGCTGCTCGCGCTTGCGCTCGTCGCGGTCAACGCCGCGGGCTGGGCGTGGTACGGGACGCGCGCGCAGCCGGCGAACGTCGTCGCGGCGAGCGAGCCGCAACGGCGCGCGGAGCTGCGCGTGGCGGCGTTGCTGCCGACGCGCGAGATCGAGACGGCGGAGCGGCTCTCCGTGCAATTCACCGAGCCGGTGTGCGACACGCTGCCGCTGCCGGAGCTCGGCGTCGCGCCGTTCCGGCTCGAGCCGCCGCACGAAGGCCACTGGGAATGGGAGGGCAACGACACGCTGGCCTTCGTGCTCGCGACGCCGCTGTGCACGGGCCAGAGCGTCGAGTTCGTGCCGACGCCGGCACTGGAGGAACTCGCGCGACGGCCGCTCGCCGCGGGTGAACCGCTGCGCTTTTCGGCCGGAAACCTCGAATTCACGGGCGCGCGGCTGCGCTCGGCGGATCCCGACCACGTCAACATCGAGGTCAGCTTCAACACGGCCGTGGCGGCCGAGCGGCTCGTCGGCCAGGTTCGCATCGAGCAGCCGCCGTCGAAATTCGAGGATCCGATCGAGCCTGAGGTGCTCTCCACGGGCGCGAGCGAGCTCCACACGCTGCGTTTCCCGCGGCCGCAGTGGACCAAGTTCACCGTGATCGTTCCGGCTGGCGTCGTGCCCGCGAATGGGCCGCTGGCGACGCTCGGGGAGCGCTCCTTCGAGCTCGAGCTCCCGACCGCGTTCACCTGGACGTCGCACTGGACCTCCGTCGACTCCGCGTCGGAGAGCGTGTCGGTCGTTCTGTACTTCGATCGTGAACTCGCGCTGAAGCAGGAAGCGCCGCCGGTGAAGGTCGAGCCCGCGGTGACGCCGCTCACGGTGCGACCGGGCGGCACGCAACTGCTGCTCGAAGGCAATTTCGAGTGTGGCCGCACCTATTCGATCACCGTCGGCGCCTCGCTGCTCGCCGTCGACGGCGGCTCGCTCGGCAAGGACGTGCGCCGCGAGGTCGAGATCGGGCACCGCTCGCCGTACATCTCGCTGCCGCGCGCGCAGGGCATCCTCACGCCGACTGGCGGCCTCGCGCTCGAGCTCGCGACGACGAACGTCTCCGCGGTGCAGGTGGTGGCGACGCGCCTGCTTCCGGGCAACCTCGTGCCGCACCTGCGCGGCGAGCGCACGGCCTACACGTCGAAGGAGCTCTTCTCGCGCACGTACCCGCTCCCGCTCGAGCCCGACCGGCCGCAGAAGCACGCGCTCGACCTGCGTGCGCTGCTCGAACGCCAGCCCGACGGACTGCTCGGCATCTTCGAGCTCGAAGTGCGCTCGACGGAATCGCGCTGGACCAGCGACCGGACCGTCGTCCACGTCACCGACATCGGAACGACGCTCAAGCGCGATTCGAGCGGCCTGCATGTGTGGCTGCGTTCGCTGTCGAGCGGTGCCGCGCTCGCCGGAGCCCGCGTCAGCGCGCTCTCGATCGCGGACCAGCTGCTCGCGAGCGCGACGACCGATGCCGACGGTTACGCCGCGCTGCCGCTGCGCATCGCGAACTCGAGCGAACGCCCCTACGTCGTGCTGGCGGAACACGGCCAGGATCTGGGGTACCTCGAGCTCGGCGAGAACGAATGGAACGTGCCCGAAGCGCTCGCCGCGGGCCGCGCGGCTCCGCGTTCCGCCGACGTTTTCGCCTACACCGAGCGTGGTCTGTACCGCCCCGGCGACACGGTGCACGTCACCGGCATCGCGCGCACTCCGCTCGGCGCCGTGCTCACCAGCGAGCTGCGCGCCGTGGTCGAGCGACCGGACGGCCGCGTGTGGCTCGACACGACGGTCAAGCCGGAGCTCGCCCAAGGCACGTTCCATCTCGACGTCCCGACCGAGCTCGACTCGCCGACGGGGCAGTGGCAAGTGCGCGTGCACGTTCCGGGCAACGACGAAGTCGTCGGACGCGCGCGTTTCGGCGTAGAGACTTTCCTGGCGGCGCGCCTGGTGCTCAACCTGCAGGAGTCGTCCGCGAGCTCGGCGGAGAACCTGAGCCTCGGCGTGCAGCCGCTGGCCCTGTGCGCCGTCGCCAACTTCCCGGTGCAGATGAAGGCGCGCTGGATTCCCGAGGAATTCCGCTCGCAACGCTTCCCCCACCTGAGGTTCCGCAGGAGCACGGACGACGGCGAACCGGTCCTGGCGAACTGGAGCGGCAACCTCGACGAAGAGGGCAACATCACGGCGCCCGCGCCGGGTCTTGCGGAGCTGAAGCGCGGCAAGTGGACGGGCATGCTCGAGTGGACCGTGACGGAGCCGGGCTCGCGCTCGGTGACGTCGCGGCAGACGCTCTCGCACGACTCGTCGCCGTTCCATCTCGGTCTCGCGTTCGGAGCCGAGGCCGACGCGCCGCCGGCGTACGTCATCGCGACGGGCGCTCCGACGACCGTGCGCTGGGCCTGCGTCGATCCCAAGGACCTGGACGTCGCCGCGCCGCGCTTCGAATGGCGACTGGAGACGGTGAAGTCGGAGACGGTGCTCGCGCGCGTGTCGGGCGTGCTCACTTGGCAGACCGAAGAGAACGTGGAGGTCGTCGCCACGGGGCTCATCGAAGGTTCGGGAGCGAGCTCCGGGACTTTCGACATCACTTGCAGCGCGAGCGGCCGCCACAGGCTGACGCTCGCACCGGAAGGCGGCGACGAGACGCGCCTCGACTTCCATGCGACCCACGGCCCGGTGGCGACGTTCGTTCCGCCGCTCGAGGATCAGGAGACGATCGTGCTGCAGGCGCCGCAGGGGCCCTTCCGCCCCGGCGACACGTTCGAAATCGAGCTGCGCACGCCGTTCGACGGCTCGTTGCTCGTCACGCTCGAGGACCAGCGCCTGCTCGCACAGCAGCGCGTCGCGACGGAACGGGGCGAGGCGAAGTTGCGCTTCGAGATTCCTGCGGATGCGCGGGGCAGCGTGATCGTGAGTGCGCAGGTGACGCGCGCGATCGAACGTGGGGCCTCGTGGCGGCCGCACCGCGCCTACGGCTGGCTCAAGCTCGATCTCGAGCGCACTTCGCACGAAATCGCGCTGAAACTCGAGGCGCCGGAGCGCGTAGATCCGGGCGAGAGCGCGAGCGTGAGGGTCGAGCTCGCGGAGGCGCTGCCGGGCGCGCGGCCCGCCGTCGTGCACCTGTTCGCGGTCGACGAAGGCATCCGCGTGACCGGCGGCGACCGCCGTCCGGAACCTGCCGCGTTCTTCCTCGCTCCGCGCCGCCACTCGACGCCGACCGGCGACGTGTGGGCCGCGTTGCTCCCCGACCATCTGCTGCCCGAATCGATCCGTCGCATCGGCGGAGACGTCGACCTCGGTCTCGAAAGCGCGCGCCGCGGCCCGCCGCAGGAAGTGCGGCGCACGCCGGCGGTCGTGTGGCAGCAGGCGGTCGAGTTCGACTCGACGCGAGCGCGCACGTTCGAGCTGGCCGTGCCCGATTTCGTCGGGACGCTCACGTGGATCGCGGTCGCGGTCGATGGCGACCGTTACGGCAGCTCCGAGGCGCGCACGCGCGTGCGCGGCGAAGTGCCGATGTCGCTGAACGCGCCGCGTTTTGCGGCGCCGGGCGATCGATTCGTGGTTCCGGTCGTGCTCGAGAACGGCACGGACTTGCCGGCGCAGGTCGCGCTCTCGCTCGAGCTCGACGGTCCGGCGGACTTCGTGCGCGAGCTGGACGCGGAAGGTCTCGAGCTCGCCACGAACCCGGCGCCGGTCGAGGCGAGTGCCACTCGCGATGGCCAGCAACACGCGCACAAGCTCGCGAGCGTGCCGCTCGCACCTGGAGCGACGCTGCGACGCTGGCTCGAGTTCGAGGCGACGGGCGAAGGACGCCTGGAAGGCCGCGCGCTCGCCATCGCGACGCTCGAAGGCGGACGAGACGTGCCCACCAGCGCAAGACTCGACGTTCCGGTGCGTTCGGGACGCCCCGAGATCGTCGCGGAACGCACGCTGGTGTTCGGGGCGGGCCAGCCGCGGTCGATCGAGATCGCGAAGGAACTGGGGATCGTGAAGGAGGAATTGCTGCGCGCGAGCGTGCGCGTTTCCTCGAACGTGAGCACGTCGCTCGAGCCGCTCGGCCGCTACGCGCTCTCCTATCCCTACGGCTGCGCCGAGCAGACCACGAGCCGCATCGCAGCGCTGCTCGCGCTGCCCCATTCGCTGCTCGAGGGCGAGGAGCTGGAGCAAGACGCGAACGCGCGCATCGCGGCCGGCATCGATCGCCTGTGGTCGATGCAGACGCGCGCCGGAGGCATCGCGTACTGGAACGACGATCGTGAGCCGTCGCTGTGGGCGAGCGTGTACGTCGCGGAGACGCTCGTCGAAGCCAAGCGCCGCGGGCACGACGTGCCGAAGGACCTGCTCGACGGGCTCGCTCAGTACCTGGAGCGTGCGGTGGCTCGCGACTGCACGCCTTCGGCACGTGCGTCGCTCGTGCGCGCGCTCGCGGAGCTCGGTCGGCCGCAACGTGGCTGGGAGCGGCGCCTGGAGGAATTGCGCAACGAACTCGACGCGTGCGCGGAAGTGGAGCTCGCCCTCACGGCGGCGCTCGATGGCCGGCCCGAGGATGCGCGCCGTCGACTCGCCGAACGCGATGCGGCGAAGACCGGCGGACGTGACTTGCCCGGCACGGGCTTCCACGACGGCTTCCGCTGGCTCCACTCCGACGTGCGTCGGCTGGCGCTGGAGCTGCGCACGCGCCTGACGCTGGGTGACGTCGACGCGGGGCTCGTGGACTGCGCCGACGCGCTCGACGGCGCACGCCACGGCCAGCGTTACGGCTCGACGCTCGACAACGGAAGCGCGCTGCTTGCGCTGGCGCGCTACCACGAGCTCGTCGCGGCGACTCCTTCGGACTGGAGCGGAACTCTGCAGGTCGGCACGGACGTGCGCGAGATTCGCTCGGGCGAGGAGCTGCGGCTCGACGCTGGGCACGCCACGACGATCGATTTGAACACCGAGGGTTCCGGTCGCACCTACGTGGCCGTGCGCGGCGTGGGACGACGTTCCGCCGACGCTCCGGCCGTCGATTCGGGCCTGCGCGTGCGGCGGCGTTGGCTCGACCTCGAAGGCAAGGAGCTCGATCCGAACGCGATTCGGCTCGGGACGCTCGTGCAGGTCGAACTTTCGGTCGTCGCGCTCGGGTCCAAGCACGAAAACGACGTCGCGATCGTCGATCCGCTGCCTGCGGGCTTCGAGATCGAGAACGAGCGTCTCGCCAACACCGGCACGGGTTTCGGTCGGCGTCGTCCGGGCCCTGCGACCGTCGCGCTCGCTCCGACGCGCGTCGAGTACCTCGACGACCGCGCCGTCGTGTTCGCGAGCGCGTGGGCGGTCGAGGCGCATTGGAGCTATCGCGTCCGTGCGGTGGCTCTCGGCACGTTCGAGCACGCGCCGCCGAGCGCGGAGTCGATGTACGACGCGACGGTCTCGTCGGTCGGCGGCCCGGCGACGAAGGTGACCGTCGTCCCGTGAGAGCTTCGCCCGGACGCACGCGAACGATCCGCAGGCTGCGGCGAGCCCTGCTCGCGGCGGTCGGCGGATCCGTCGCGCTCGTGGGCGCGTTCCTCGTGCTCGATGAGCTCCATCCGTTTCCGCTGGGAAACCTGCAGAAACCGTGGAGTGCGGAGGTGCTCGCGGCCGACGGCACCCGGCTCGCGGCGCGTGTGTCGAGCGACGAGCAGTGGCGCAGGCCGAGCGAACTTGCCGAGCTCGGCCCGTGGCTTCCGGCGGCGACGATCGCGGTCGAGGACCGCCGCTTCCGCTCGCATTTCGGCGTCGATCCGCTTGCGGTGCTGCGCGCGGCCGCCACGAATGCCCGTGCAGGTGCAGTGCGCGAAGGCGCGAGCACGCTCTCGATGCAGCTCGTCGCGCTCACGCTCGGCAGCGAGCGCACGTGGATCGGCAAGGCCGTCGAGGCGTTCCGCGCGCTGCAGCTCGAGCGCGCGCTCGACAAGGACACGATCCTCGCGGCCTACCTCGAGCGCGGCCTACCTCGAGCGCGCTCCGTACGGCCGCAACGTGTGCTGCGCACGCGAAGCCGCGCGGCGTTGGTTCGGCAAGGAACCGCAGGAGCTCGCGCTCGACGAGGCCGCGTTGCTCGCGGGGCTGCCGCAAGCGCCGTCGCGCCTTCGTCCGGACCGTCACCCCGACCTCGCGCGAGCGCGGCGCGACTCGGTGCTCGATCGCATGCTCGAACAAGGCTCGATCACCGTCGAGCAACACGCGCAGGCCGTGGCCGCACCGGTGCAGCTCGCGCAAGAACTGACGTCGCCGAACGTCGACGCTTTCCACGCGAGCGCCTGGGCTCTCGCGGTTCGCCCGCAAGGTGGAGTCACGACGCTGGACACGCGCCTGCAGTCCGAGGTGGAGCGCATCGTCGCCGCCCATCTCCCCCACCTTCCGCCCGGCACCGACGTCGCCGTCGTCGCGATCGACGTCGCCGACGCTTCGCTCGTCGCGCTCGTCGGCTCGGCCGATCCCGCGGATCCCTTCGATGGCGAAGTCGACGGCGCGCGCGCTCGGCGCAGCCCCGGTTCCGCGCTCAAACCCTTCGTTTTCGCGGCCGCTTTCGAGTGTGGCCGGCTGCAACCCGACAGCGTGATCGACGACACGCCGCTCGAGCTCGACGGCTGGCGCCCGGAGAACTTCGACGGCGGATTCCACGGTCCGGTGCGC
>JAPLOE010000263.1 GCA_026692705.1 Planctomycetota bacterium | reverse complement strand
GCGCCTCGAGCGCCGAACGCTCCGATTGCGGAAGCTGGCCGAGTTCCTTCTGCGCCAGCGCGAGCCCGATGTGCGCCCGCGCGAGGCCGGGCTCGTGCTCGAGCACTTCCTCGAAGCGCTCCGCCGCTTCCTCCCAGCGGCCCTCGTGCAGCTCGACCGTCGCGAGCTTGAGGTGCAGCCGAACGTCGTCGGGATCCTGCGCGAGCGCGCGCTCGAGCTCTCGGCGCGCGAGCTGCGGCCGATCGGCGGCGAGGTAGGCACTGGCCCGGCCGAGCGCCTGCTCCGCCGGATCCTCCGCACCCTCGGGCTGCAGCTCGCCCGCTTCGTTCATTCCTCGTCCCTCAGGTAGACCGCGGCGCCGATCAAGACGCCGCCGAGCACGAGCACGTTCGCTGCGAGCCCACCGACCACCCACGGCCACAGGCGCGGCGGCTCGCCACCGCTGGTTTCGAACGCGCGGTAGGGGCCCGACTGGTGCTTGGCGATGCCGAACGCGCAGCCCATGGCGATCGCCATGAACACGTACTTGCCGAACTTCGTCGGCACCTTGGTCCCCGGCGACTGGAGGAACGCGAGGTACACCGCCGTCGCGAGGAACGCGATCGACAGCACTACCGTTCCGGCCCAGGTCCAGTTCGCGGCGCGCGGCTGCCCGAGCCGGCGGTAATTGGTCGCGAACAACGCGCCGGCGCCGATCGGCCAGCAGAAGAAGGCCGCGAACTTGAGGCGCTCGGGATCCCAGGGGCGACTCGCCGTCGGCGAGCGGAGCCGGGAAACGTCGAATCGATCGTCGAGGGACGGCTTCAGCAGGTCGTCGGTCGGCATGGCGGAGCGGAGTCTAGCCAGCAATCCGCGGCGCGGTTCGGGTGGGGTGGGCAACCGGGCCGAATCGAGTTGCGTCCGACGGCCAGCCCCGCACTCCTGCGGAGGGAAACTGCGCTCCTCGCCGAACCCCCGGGTCGCGGCGGCCGTCGTAGGCTGGAACGTGCGACTCCGTCGGGTCCCTCCGTGCCGGGAGGCCCGGACGCCGCTCGCACCCCCTTTTCCGCCAGATTCCCCGGCGCCCGCTCCGAAGGCCCGGCGACCTCCCCCCAGAACCTCGAGCGAATCCCATGACGTCCAACTTCGCCCTCGCGGCCGTGCTCGCGCTCTCGACGCCCGCTCTCGCTTCCTACCGGGCGCTCCCGGCGCAGGCCGCGCCTCCGTCGGAGTCGCAGCCGCTGCGCGTGGTCGCGGTCGTGCACGGCGGGGATGCGGAGCTGATCGAGAAGCTCAAGCGCATCGGCGAGGTGTGGCACGACGCGGGGCCGTTCGTCGTCGCGGCGCTGTCGGAGCGCGACATCAATACGCTGCGCGCGCGGGAGATCGAGATCCAGTGGCTCGCGGGACTCGCGCCGACGGCGGAGCTCTTCGTCGTCGACCTCGCGCACTCCGACGTGCGCAAGGACATCGACGCCGCCGGCCGCATCGAGTTCGTGCGTGACGGTCTCGCGCTGGTGAGCGTGCCCGCGGGCCTTCCCGAATATCCCGAGAGCCTGAGGCCCGGCCGCACCTGCCACAGCGCGCACACCGCGATCGCGCGCCGCGCGATGGCGCCGCTGCCGCGCACGAGCTTCTCGTTCGGCTCCGGCCCGCAGTCGCTCGCCGGCGGCGATCCGCGCATCCAGTCGCTCGTCGACGCCGTGACGAAGGCGAACCTCGAGGCCTGGGTGCAGTCCTACACGACCTACACCAACCGCGACTCTCAGAACCTGACGAACTTCAACGCCGGCAAGGCGCAGCTCGTCGCGCAGCTCGCGAGCTACGGCTACGCGCCGTCGAGCGAGAGCTGGAACGCCGCGCACGGCACGAACATCGTCGTCGACATCCCCGGATCCGTGACGCCCAACCGCTACGTCGTGATCGGCGCGCACTTCGACACGCGCAACTACTCCGGCGGCACGAGCGCGGTGGGGCGCGGCGCCGACGACAACACGAGCGGCAGCACGGCCGTGCTCGAGATCGCGCGCATCCTCGCCGCGTCGAACCTGACCTTCGCCAACTCCGTGCGCCTCGTGTGGTTCTCGGGCGAGGAGTACGGGCTGCTCGGCTCCGGCGCGAACGCGAACAACATGGTCGCGCAGGGCAAGCAGGTCGTCGGCATGCTCAACATGGACATGATCTCGTACCGCGCGAGCGGCGACGTGCGCGACTGCGACTTCGCGACCAACAACACGTCGGCGGCGCTGACGAGCTTCTGCCAGCAGGTGGCGCCCATCTATGTCGCCAACTGGGCCTCGACCAGCGGCAACCTGAGCGCCGGCAGCTCCGATCACGCCTCCTACACGAGCGCCGGGTTCCCCGCGGCGTTCTTCTTCGAGGACCTGACGCAGTACTTCACGCAGATCCACACCTCCGCGGACGCCTATCCGACGTCGACGAACGACTTCGACCTCGCGCAGATGATCTGCAAGGGCGTGCTGGCCTGCGGAGCGACGCTCGCCGATCCGCTCGACCTCTCGATCACGCACGTGGAGCTCGGTGACACGACGGACGCGCTCGGTCCCTACGTCGTCGATGCGAGCGTGGCGAGCTTCTACGGCTCGAACGTGACGTCGGCCACGCTGCGGTACCGCGTGCGCGGCGCGACGACGTGGAATGCGCTCGCGATGGCGCCCGCAGGCCCCGTGTGGCGCGCGTCGATTCCGGCGCAGGGCTCGCCCGTGACGATCGAGTACTACATCGAGGCGAGCGACGACCAGGGCGCGAGCGAAGTGGCCCCCAAGGGCGCGGACACCGGCGGCACGCCGTTCGATTTCTTCGTCGGCACGCGCTCGGTGATCTACGCGACCGGCTTCGAGGAAACGACCGACAACGGCTGGACGCACGGCTTCAGCGCCGGTCAGGACGACTGGCAGCGCGGCGTCCTGTACGGCAAGGCCGGCGATCCGGCGACGGCCTTCGCGGGCACGCGCGTGTGGGGCAACGACCTCGGGCCCACGGGCTGGAACGGTTCCTACGCGAACAACGTGAACAACTGGCTGCGTTCGCCCGCGATCAACTGCTCGAGCGCGAGCCAAGTGATCCTCGAGTTCCGGCGCTGGCTCACCGTCGAGTCGTCGCAGTTCGATCAGGCGCGCATCAAGGTCAACGGCACGCAGGTGTGGATCAACGCGAGCACCGTCGACCACCTCGACACGAGCTGGGTCCCGGTGCAGCTCGACATCAGCGCCCTCGCCGCCGGCAACCCGTCCGTGCAGATCGAGTTCGGCCTGCAGTCCGACGGCGGCGTCGCGTTCGGCGGCTGGAATCTCGATGAATTCGCGCTCCTGCAGCTCGGGCCCGGCAACTCGACCTGCCCGACGCCGGTCACCTACTGCACGGCGAAGACCAACAGCCAAGGCTGCGTGCCGCAGATCAGCTCGAGCGGCAGCGCGAGCCTCACCAGCGCGAGCCCCTTCACGGTCTCGGTCGCCAACGTGATCAACCAGCGCGCGGGCCTGCTCTTCTACGGCCTCGCCACGGGCTCGAGCCCGTTCCAAGGCGGCACCAAGTGCATCAGCGGCGTCCCGCGCCGCACTGCGCTGCAGTCGACTGGCGGCACCACCGGCCCCGACGACTGCTCCGGCTCGCTCGCCCTCGACTTCAACGCCTGGCTGCAGTCTGGCATCGACCCCGCGCTCTCCGCCGGCCTGCACGTCTACGTGCAAGGCTGGTACCGCGACGGCGCCGACCCCCAAGGCTTCGGCACCGGCCTCTCCAACGCGCTCGACTTCCGCATCTGCCCGTGAGCGCCGCGCGCTGGCTTCAGCGTCGTTCCCGCGTCACGGGAACACGCTGAAGTCGAGCGCGTCGCTCAGGCCAACTCCACCTCCGGGCGCCTGGATCCACGCCTGCACGGCGAGGTGCGTGCCCGCGGTCAGGCCCGGCTGTGTGCGGATCCAGCGGTTGAGGTCGAATTCGACGTGCGCGTCGCAGCCGAGCGTTCCAGTCGCAAGCTGAACGGGCAGGCGACGCCACGGGCCCCCGACGCACCAGCGTCCATTCGCGAAGATCACGGGAGCGCCGGTCGTCCCGATGCACAGCACCGTTCGCGCACCGACGGGCAACTGCTTCAGCTCGAGTTCGAGGGACAGGTTCGGATCCAGCGCGGCTCGACCTCGCAACTTCAAGCTCGGCACGCACCCGGCCACGGCCCCGGCGCCCACGCAGTACCGCCCGGGCAGATCACTCTGCTGTTCGAGGATGTTCAGCCGGTGCTCCGGCCCGATCGCGCTCTTCATGCCGAGGCACAGGTCGGGTCGACCGTCGTGATCGAGATCCGCGACGCTCACCTGCGAGTTCGTGAGCAACTCCCCGTGACTGTGCATGTCGAGCATCTCCCCGTGGGGCCCCAGGCGCAGCACCTTGATCTGGCCATATGAGTTCCAGATCAGATCGAGATCGCCGTCCGAGTCGACGTCGAACGGCTCCACCGCCGAAATGGGCTCCGCGGGTCTCGTCGCGAGCTCCCTCCACAGTCCGGTGTGTTCCAACAGCCACGTGCGAAGCGCGTCGGCGTGCTGCGCGAACAGGATGTCGCGCTGGAACGTGCGGCTGCGAAGCGGCACGCACGCCGACGCGTTCGGAATCGCGATCGACTGCGCCACGCTTCCCGTGCCGAGGTCGGGAGAGAGCCACCACGCGGTCGATCCGTCGCCGGCGATGAGTTCCTGCGCTCCATCGCCGTCGAAGTCGCCGCCGTTCAGGGTCGAGAGTGCCATCGACACGGGGAGCGGGAACAGCAGTTCCGTCGCGTCAAATCCACCTGGGAGTCCCAGGCGAATCCGCAGCGTGGTCGTGTCCCAATCGGCGAAGTGCGCCAGATCCGGCCGGCCGTCGGAGTTCCAGTCGATCACCGTCGCTTCGCGCCAGTCCGGCAGCGACACCAGCTTCTGTGCAGGGAGATGGCGGCCTGGATGCGTCGGATCCGCAAGCGCGATCCAAGGGCCGCACAGCAAGTCGAGCGCGCCGACACCGTCGAGGTCGAGAACCCGCAGGCGCACGTTCAGCGGCAAGACCGTGGGAGAATCGATCGGCAGCTCTCCCCTGAGTCGCACGCGCACGCCGGTCGACATGCGCGTCACGAAGTCCTGTGCTCCGTCTCCGTCGATGTCCACCACGCTCGTCGGCCCTTCACAGGGGACTGACTCCACGTTCTCGAAGCGCGAAAGCGCGTCGCGCATGCGGACTCGAACGAAGGGAACACCCATCCACACGAGATCAGACTTGCCCTGACCGTCGAGGTCGAGGAGCGCGATCGCATCGGCGCGGAACGTGTCGAGCACGTCGAGCAGCGTGAAGCCAGTGCCGTTGAGCTTGAGGATCCACAACCCGCCGCCGCCGCCGAAGAAGAGCTCGCTCGCGCCGTCGCCATCGAAGTCCGCCGCGTAGAGGACGTTGGCCGGATAGATCGGACCCGGAGACGGGAGCAGGACCGGAGCCGCGAACGTGCCCAGCACATTGCGTGCGAACCACAGCTGGCCATTCGGCCCCACGCACACCACGAGATCCTCCCAGCCATCGCCGTCGAAGTCGGCGGCTACCGGCTCACCGTTCAGGCCGGCGCCGGGAAGCAGCTGGTGCGCAACGAAACCGTTGGATGTCCTGCGCCGAAGCGCAAGCCCATTGACCGAGGTGAACGCCAGATCCGTGAGGCCGTCGTGATCAAAATCGACGGCCACGGCGCCCTCGGAGCCGAGCTGATTGCCCGCGGGCATGGGATAGGTGCCGGCCGAGAGCCAGCCACCGCTGCCGTTCCCCAGCCAAAGGTTCGCGGTGCGCTGCCCCGTGAGCCCCGCGATCACGACGACATCGGGATGCGCGTCGAGGTCGAAGCGACCTACCAGAGCCCTCTGCACGAATCCGGTCGCCGGCAGGGAAGTCCATTGCGGCGGGCCACCTTGCGGATCGACTGCCAGCACCCCGCCTGTTCCGTCATACGCCCTGCCGAGAATGTCCTCGGTGCCGTCGCCGTTGGCGTCGCCGGTCCGGATCCACGCAAGCGGCCAAGGAGCGCTCGTTCCCAGCGCCACCTCCTCGCCGAAAACCCCATTGGCGCCACCCCGCAAGAACGATGCGCCCCCGGTGTAGAGGTCGCGCAGCCCATCGCGATCGAAATCGACCAGCGCGAGCGACGGCAGGCCGCCAGCCAGCAAGTAGTTGCGCTGCGGATACAGCCCACCGTCGGACGCGGCGAACTGCTGGGCAACGGCCGAGTGCGAAAACGATGCAAGCGACAGTGCGCAAGCGCACACAAGCAGGGAGTCCTTCATGGGGGACCACGCGGGAAGGCGCGGCGGGTGCGATCGAGCAAGTGGCGTGCCTCGGACGGCACTGGGGTTGCCGGTACACTCCGCGGCCCCATGGGTGCCTTTCCTGATCCGGCGGAGTTCGGGTTCATTGCGCCGCTCGAGGTGCAGTTCGAGGAGTTGCTGGCGGAGCTGAAGCAGCTGCGCGAGGACGAGTTCGTCGACGCGCCGGACTCGCTCTCGATCGCGAAGGAGGGCTACGACGAGCGCGGCTGGAAGTACTACGCGCTGTTCGGCGGTGGTGCGGAGTGCGCGGCGCACCGGCGGCGCTGCCCGCAGGCGGCGCGCGCGTGTTCGATGGTGCCGGGGCTGGTGAACGCGGGTTTTTCGCTGTTTCGGCCGGGAACCAAGCTCTACCCGCACAAGGGCGAGCT
The DNA here is from genome assembly GCA_026692705.1 of Planctomycetota bacterium. Classification (GTDB taxonomy): domain Bacteria; phylum Planctomycetota; class UBA1135; order UBA1135; genus F1-120-MAGs118. Next base: position 34,422 of record JAPLOE010000263.1, on the reverse strand, counting down.
CGGCGGCACGCTGCGCTGCCACCTGCCGCTCGTGCTGCCGCGCGGCGACTTCGGCCTCCGCTCGGGCGACGAGACGCGGCGCTGGGAGCTCGGGCGCTGCCTCGTGTTCGACGACACGCGCGAGCACACGGCCTGGAACCTCGGCGACGGCGACCGGGTCGTGCCATGGCTGCGTCGGCCGATCCTCAACGAATCCACTTGGATTCGCCTCCGGTCGGCCTCCTTGCCCTGACCCTTCCGGGTCGGAATCCTGCTCGCAGCACTTCTTCAACGGACTGCTAGCCGGCGGCCATTTTTCCCCGCTGCCGAGGAACCTGCCGCGGGCGGGGCTCGTCGGAACCGGGCTCCCCGCAGGGTCGGCGACTCCGTCGGCCGCGACGCGCCCTCTCCCCCCAAGTGCGGCGGCTTCCCCCGAGCCTCCGAGCCCCCGATGCGCCCTCTCCTCGTCCTCGTGCCGCTCGGCCTCTGTGGCCTCGCGTCCGCCCAGTGGAATCCCCCGGCCGCCCAGTGGGGCAAGCAGGACGCGCGCGACCTGCGGGTGATGAGCTGGAACGTGCAGGACGCGCTGTGCTCGACGAACGCGAAGGTCGAGGGAGCGAACAACTGGACCGCCTGCGCGCGCGTGATCGCCGCGCTGCGTCCCGATGTCGTGTTCCTCTCCGAGTGCGCCGACAACTCCGGCAACGGCACGGGCTCGAACGTCGACAGCGTCGTCAACCTCACGACGACGCTCGACGATTTCCTGCACGGCGGGACCGACTCCTTCCACGGCAACACGCCCGTCACCGCGTGGGTGCAGAAGTACGCGCCCGGCTACGACCTGCCGTTCGTGTACGTGTCCGGCGCGAGCGATGGTTTCAACCGCAACGTCGTGCTCTCGCGCTTTCCGTTCGCCGACCTCAACGGCGATGGTTCCGCGACGCGGCAGGACATTCCGGGCGTGACGGCCGCCGCTTGGGCACCGGGTGGCAACGGTGGCATCCGCGGTTTCCTCTTCACCGAGATCGACCTGCCGAACGCGAGCTACGCGGGCAACCTCGTGCTCGGTGGCGCGCACCTCAAGGCCGGAAGCAACGGCAGCGACCACACGCAGCGCGTGACGGCGACGCAGAACGTGTCCTACGTCGTCCAGTACTGGTGGAACGGAGCCCAGACGAGCGGCGGCACGGTCGACGGCACGGACCGCGACGGCACGGACATGAGCTACGACGCGTCGGTGCACCCGTTCAGCGGCAACCGCCAGACGATCGGGACGAGCGGGACGAAGTTCGACTACATCGCGTGGCAGGACAGCATCGCGACGCTGCGGCTGTCGAGCGTGTTCGACTCGGGCTCCAATCCGGCGGGGACGCAGCCCGCGGAGTTCGCAGGCTACGCGGGGAGCGTGACGAGCCTCTCGTCGGTCGCCTCCGACCACCGCCCGGTGCTCGCCGACCTCGTGCTGCCGGCGGCGCTCGTCGATTGCAACGCAAACGGAATCGCTGACGCGCTCGACATCGCGAACGGAAGCTCGCACGACACCAACGGCAACGCGGTGCCCGACGAGTGCGAGCCCTGCGCGAGCGTGATCGTGTACTGCACGGCCGGGACGACCTCGAGCGGCTGCGTGCCCTCGATCGCGGCGCTCGGCGTCCCCAGCGCCTCCGCGCCTTCCGGCTTCACGCTGGTCGCGACGGGCGTCGAGGGCCAGAAGTCCGGACTGCTGTTCTACGGAACGAGCGGTGCCAAGGCCTCGGTCTGGGCACCCAGCAATTCCAGCGTGTTGTGCGTGAAATCGCCGACGCAGCGCACGGGTTCGCAGTCGTCGGGCGGGACCGCGGGGGCCTGCGACGGCGCGCTCACGCTCGATCTCGCGGCCTGGCTCTCCGCGCACCCCGCCGCGCTCGGGCAGCCGCTCGTCGCCGGCGAGTTCCTGTGGTGCCAGGGCTGGTTCCGGGATCCGCTCGTGTCCGGCACGACGCAGCTCACGAACGCGCTGCAGGCGCGGCTGTGCCCCTGAACGAGCGCGCCGACTTCAGTGCAGGTGCGCGCGCACCTTCGTGCACAGCGCGTGCGCGACGAGGTCGTTGCCGAACGGAGTGAGGTGGATGTCGTCGGGCGCGAGGATCGTCGTGCGCGGCGAATGCGCGGCGAGCAGCGGAGCGGCGTCGAGCGTGTCGAAGCCGCGCTCGGTGAGCTCGTGGCAGACGAACTCGTGCTCGCGCGAGTAGCGGTAGGCGGCGACCGGCACGTCGAAGGGTTCTTCGGTCAGGAACGGCAGCACGACCGCGACCAGCGGGACGCCGCAGCTCGCGCAGTCGCGCGCGAACTGGTCGAGCAGCGGCTCGACCTCATGCCAGTAGGGACCGTCGGCGTTGTGGAGCGCGCGCCACTTGTCGCCGCCGCCATACTTCGCGATCCGGCTGCCGTGCACGCGCGAGCCGACGAAACGCAGCGCGTGCGAACGCTGCCACCATTCGGTGCCGCGAAAATAGGCCTGCAGCGGCTGCACGGCGTCGATCTCGGGATCGTTGAGGCAGTATTCGAGCACGACGAGGTCGGGGTGCAGCGGCAGCGCGCGCTCGCGCAGCACGACGAGCTCGTCCGCGATCGAGTAGCCGCCGACGGAGAAGTTGAGCACCTCGACCGTGCGCTCGGCTCCGAGCTCGGACTGCAGCTCGTGCTCCAGCCGCGCCGGAAAATCCTCGCCCTGCTGCACTCCGTAGCCGAAGGCCATCGAGTCGCCGACGACCGCGACACGCAGCAGCCCCGGCGTCGCGCGGTCGAGCGGCTCCTCGCAGCGCATGCCGAGCGAGTTCGTGACGATGTGCATGCCCTCGGCGGTCAGGTCGTTCGACGGGACCAGCTCGTAGGTGAGCCCGGGGACGCTGCCCGGCTCGTGCACGCGGTTCTTCCAGTCGTGGCGCTCATTCGAGCTCTCGTCGAGCGGCTTGCGGTAGCCGACGGGGCGGAACAGGCGCAGGCCGAGCTCCGCGGCGAAGAACATGCCGCATGGGACGCCGAGGAACAGCGAGAGGCGACGGAGCGCGGGATGCACGCTCCCAGTCTGGCACGAAACGCCTGTTTCGGCCAAGCCGCCGCTGCCTCAGGACGAGCGCCGCAGCAGGTACAGCGTCACCGGCAAGGCCTCTTTCATCGGGCGCTCGACGCTGAGCGTGCCGATGGCCGTGCGCTTCCAGCCGCGCGCCTCGAGCCGTGTCACGTAACCGCCGAAGAACTCGCGACCGGCGCGCCCACGCAGGTGGTGCGGCTCGCTGAACAGGATCGTGTCGAAGCGTGCGGCCCAGGCGTCGAGCTGCTCGTCCGTCCAGGCCGGGTCCGTGCCCGCGATCGAGATGCCGGTCTCCTCCCACAATTGCGCGGCGAACGTGCGCGCATCGCGACCGCGGCGCATGAGCCCGTACTGCAGGCCCACGGGCGAAACCTCCTCGGCGAGGTCGAGCCAGCCCAGGCGCTCGGTCGGCGCCACCTGCGCGGCGAGCGTGTCGAAGAAACGCTCGTATTCCTCGCGTTTCAGGCCCAGCGAGCGCAGGCGCCGCGAGCCGGTCAGCTGGCGTTGCGTCGCGAGTTCGCCGAGCTGGTAGTCACGCACCGCGGGCTTGTCGCTCAGGAAGCCGAGGCCGTCGGCGAGCGCTTCCGTGTCGCGGCCCGGAAGCAGCGCACAGCCGAGGACGAGCGCCGCGATCGCACCGACGCGCTTGAGCGGCGCCACAGGCAGGAGGCGCGACCAGCCGATGGCGGAGAGCGCCCACAGCGCAGGTCCCAGCGGAATCAGGAAACGCGGAAGGTGATACCGATGTCCGAGGATCGCGACGGCGAGCACGAGTGTGACCAGCGCGAGCGCGCGCACGGCCGGGCGGCGCAGCTCGCGCAACGCCGCGAGCGCTCCGACGAGCACGAGCAGCAGCGCGCGCGGATTGGGCTCGAAAAAACCGGCCACGTTGAGCACGCGGATCGTCCACGGGGCCTGCGGCAGGTCCTGATTGCCGGTGATCCAGTCGAGGAAGGCCGCGCGGTGCGCCGCCGCCATCGCGAGGCCCGCAGGCAGCGGAAGCAGGAACCACCACGCGAGTGCGGCGAGCGGCACGAGCGCCGTCCAGCTCGTGCCTTTGAGGCGCGTCCGCAGCGCTTCTCCGCGCGCCGTCGCGACGTGCGCGATCTCGTCGAGCGCGAGCGCGGCCCACAGCAGCAACCCGTAGTTGAACTTCGTGAAGAACACGAGCGCGAGCGCGGCTCCCGCAGCGAGGTCGCGCTTGCGTTGCACACGCGCTTCGAGCCCGTCGTCGCGCCGCCGGAGCCACGCCACGAGCGCCAGCGCCACCGCCGCCGCCGAAGGCACCTCGAGCAGCGCCGTTCCCGCGAAGCTCAGCGCCAAGGGCGAGCTCGCGGCCGTGATCATCGCGATCCACCCCGCGCTCGAACGACCCGCCACGCGCCGCGCGATCGCGAACGTCGCGAGGATCGTCGCGCACCACAGCAGCGTGACGAACACGCGCGCGCCGTGCTCGGAAATGCCGAACACGAGCTGCTCGAGCCCCAGCGCGAGCGGAAACACGAACGGGTAACGGTCGCAGGCTTCGAGCGCGCGGAAGAAGCCGCTCGCATCTCCTGCCGCTAGCGCCGTCGCGAAGCGCCAGCTCGGGCCCGCCGCGTGCATCGTCTCGTCCCAGCCCCACGCGATCGCCGCATCGAGCGGAAGCACCCACGCGAGCGCGAGCAGCGTGACGACGGCGAGGGCGAGGCGCATGGGGACCTCCCTAGCCTACGGGACCGCGTTGCCCGCCGCGACGCGCTCGCCTTGACCGTGCGTGCGGACAGGTCGATACTCGCGCGCCGATGCAGCTCGAGCCTCGAATGGTTGCGCTCTGGAACCCGTGGCCGTGCGGCGGCGGGGGAGCCCGATGAGCGGCCCGCGGAGCGGCAAGGCGGCGCGTTGGGTCGTGTTCGGGCTGACGAGCGTCGCGTGCGCGATCGGCGCCTGGGCGCTGTTGCGCCAGCGCGAGCCTCGGCGCTCGGTGGACCTGCAGATCGATACGACCGGCTACGACCCGCACGCTCCGGCCGCGATTCCGGCGGCGGACGCGGGCTTGCCGGGTGCGGCGGAGGTCGCGCACGCGCGCTGGCCGGCGTCGACGTTCGTGCGCGTGCCCTGGAATCCCTCGGATTTCCCGCAGCCGACGACGGCGCGCAACAACCCGCTGCGTTTCGACCCGCAGGCCGGTTTCACGTTCTCCGGCGGCATGGACCGGCGCCGTGAGTGGGCCGAGCATCCCGAGGGCGGCTGGAGCGTGCGCACGAACTCGCTGGGGCTGCGCGACGACGACGAGCCGAGCGCGACGCGGCCCGACCTGCGCGTCGTGGTGCTCGGCGACTCGCACACCGCGGGCTTCTGCAACAACCGCGAGAGCTTCGCGCAGCTCGCGGAGGCCGCGCTCGCCGCGAAACGGCCGGGAAAGACGGTCGAAGTGCTCAACGCCGCCGTGCCCGGCTACACGTTCCAGCACCACCTCGGCGCGCTCGAGCGTCTGCTGCCGCTCGAGCCCGACGTCGCCGTGATCGTGATCTACGGCGGCAACGACTTCGTCGAGGCGCTCGGCCACCACCACAAGGCGCACGGCACCGCACGCGGCGACCTCGGCGCGCTGCAGAAGCGGCTCGAGCCCGCGCAGGAACTCGATCCGGAGCTCGTGGCGCAGGCGCTGCTCACGGTCGAGCAGTTCCGGCTCGATCCGGCGCAGCTCGACGTCGCGCTGCAGGCCGCGCGCGACGTGACGACCGAGATCGCCGTCACCTGCCAGCGCCACGGCATCGTCCCGCTGTTCGTGTACCTGCCCTCGACGCTCGAGGTCGAATTCCCGCGGCGGCGCGAGCGTTTCGAGGCCGCGCTCGCGGCGCTGGGCGCGAACGAGACGGACGTGCAAGTGCTCGCGAAGCTCGCGGATCCGACGCTCGCGTTCCTGCGTTCCTTCGGCGTCGCCACGCTCGACTTGCGGCCGGCGCTCGCCGCCGCGCAGGGCAAGCTCTTCTGGGACGAGGACTTCCACCTCGCGCTCGACGGCCACGCTGTCGTCGCGCGCGAGCTCGCGCCGCTGGTCGAACGGCTCGCGCCGGCCGATGCGCAGCGTGTCCGCCGCGGTGCGCCACCGCTCGCGGGTGAGGCCGCGCGCACGCTGCTCTCGCCCGGCGCCGGCGTTCCGACCGCACGCTGACGAAGGAAAAAGTCCCGCCCGCGGCTGCGAGACCGCGGGCGGGTCACCCGCATCGCGCTCTGATGCTTTGCGGGCGCTTGGAGTTCCTCATGCCCGGGACGAGTCCCGTTGGAGCGGCCGAGGCGCGGAGCGAACCTCCGCAGGATCCAAGGGACCGAAACGTGCTCCGCTGGACAGCCAAGTCACGAAAATCGGGAAAATCGCCGGCTAGGCGAGGATCTCGCGCACGACCGAGCCCGCGACGTCGGTCAGGCGGAAGTGGCGGCCCTGGTGGAACCAGGTCAGGCGCTCGTGGTCGAGCCCGAGCAGGTGCAGCAGCGTCGCGTGCAGGTCGTGGACGCTGACCTGGCCCTCGATCGCGTTGTAGCCGAACTCGTCCGTCGCGCCGTGAACATGCCCGCCGCGCACGCCGCCGCCGGCGAGCCACAGGCTGAAGCAGCGTGGGTGGTGGTCGCGGCCGTACATCCGCTCGCTGAGCTTGCCCTGACAGTAGGACGTGCGGCCGAACTCGCCGCCCCAGACCACGAGCGTGTCGTCGAGCAGGCCGCGCTGCGCGAGGTCGGCGACGAGCTCGGCCGAGGCGCGGTCGGTCTGCTCGCACTGGCGCGAGATGCCGCCCGGCAGGCCGCCGTGCTGGTCCCAGCCTTGGTGGAAGAGCTGCACGAAGCGCACGCCGCGCTCGACGAGCCGCCGCGCAAGCAGGCAGTTCGCCGCGAACGAGCCGGGGTCGCGCGAGCTCGGCCCGTAGGCGTCGAAGGTCTCCGCGCTCTCACTGCTCGTGTCGGTCGCTTCGGGCACGCTCGTCTGCATGCGGAACGCGAGCTCGGCCTGCGCGAGGCGCGCGTCGATCTCGGGATCGCCCTCGCGCGCGCTCGCGTCGCGGCCCATGCGCGCGAGCGCGTCGAGCACCGCTCGCCGGTCACTGCGCGCGACACCCGCTGGATCGCCGAGGAACAGCACCGGCTCGCGCCCCGAGCGCAACTGCAGGCCCTGGTGCTCGCTCGGCAGGAAGCCCGAGCCCCACAGGCGCGAATACAGCGGCTGGTCGCGGTTGGCGTCCTTCGAGACGAGCACGACGAAGTTCGGCAGGTCCGCGTTGAGCGAACCGAGACCGTAGCTGAGCCACGCGCCCATCGACGGGCGGCCGGCGACCTGGCTGCCGGACGTGAAGAACGTGATCGCGGGGTCGTGGTTGATCGCTTCGGTGTGCACGGCGCGCAGCACGCACAGGTGGCGCGCGACCTTCGACGTGTGGGGGAGCAGCGTGCTGAACTCGATCCCCGTCTCCGGCTCGCGCACGAAGTCGACGAACGAGCCCGCGAGCGGCAAGACGGCCTGATTTCCGCTCATTCCGGTCAGGCGTTGCCCGGCACGCACGCTGTCGGGCAGGGGCTGTCCGTGCAGCTCGCGCAGCCGCGGCTTGGGGTCGAGCGTCTCGAACTGCGAAGGCCCACCGGCCTGGAACAGGTAGATCACGCGCTTGGCGCGCGCGGGGAAGTGCGGCGCACGACCGTCGTTCGCGCGCAGCAGGTCCGCGAGCGCGAGCGAGCCGAGGCCGAGGCCGGCGCCGCGCAGGAGCGAGCGGCGATCGAACGGCAGGTGGTTCATCGGACGTTCCTCGCTTCGTCGCTGGACAGGATCACGCTGCAGGCGAGCGTCAGGGCCGCGAGCTCGGCATCCTCGGCACCACACAGCGCCAGCGCGTCGGCGGGATTCGTCGAGTAGCGCGCCGTTTCGCTCGCGACGAGCTCCGCCAGCGCCGCACGCTCTTCGTCGGTCGGAACGCGCGTCGCGACGAGCCGGAACGCACGCTCGAGGCGAGCCGCAACGTCAGTCACCTCGCGCGTCGCCCGCACGGCGAGCGCACGGGCGCACTCGACGAAAACCGGATCGTTGAGCAGCGTGAGCACCTGCAACGGCGTGTTGGTCGCTCCGCGGCGCGCGACGCACGTCTCGCGCGGGCCCGCGTCGAACACGCTCATGTCCGGAACGGGCACGGTGCGCTTGGTGTACGTGTACAGGCTGCGGCGGTGCGCGCCTTCGCCGAGGTCGGGCACGTACTGGCCGGTCTGTCCGGCCTCGTTCCACAGGCCCTCGGGTTGCCACGGGCGCACGGATGGTCCGCCGAAACGCTCGACGAGCAGTCCCGACGCGCACAGGGCGCTGTCGCGCTGCATTTCCGCCGAAAGTCGCACGCTCGGGCCGCGTGAATGCAGCGCACCGTCGGGGTCAAGCTCGCGCCGCGCCTTCGTCGCGCTCGAATCCTGCCGGAAGGTCGAGCTCAGCACCAAGCGGCGCAGCATGCGGCGCACGTTCCAGGCGCTGCCGGGCTCGACGTCGCCGTTGGCGAACTCGAAGGCGAGCGTGTCGAACAGCTCCGGATGGGTCGGCCGAGCTCCCTGAAGGCCGAAATTCTCCGGTGTTTCGAGCATTCCGAGCCCGAACACCTGGCGCCACAGGCGATCGACGGCGACGCGCGCGGTCAGCGGGTTGCCCGGGTCGAACAGCCAGCGCGCGAGGCCGAGGCGATTGCGCGGCAGCGCCGGATCGAAGGGCAGCACCGCCTCGAGCGCGCCCGGTTCGACGGGGCGAGTGAGGTCGGGTTGTTCGTAGGAGCCGCGGCGCAGGACGTAGGTCGGTCGCACCCAGCGCGAGTCGCGCATGCACGGCAGCATCGCGAAGGCCTCGACGAAGGCGGCGCTTGCGCGCTGGGCGTCGCGCAGGCGCTTGCGAGCTGCGAGCACGTCGGCGTCGACCCGTTCGATGTAGTGCTCCGTCGCGCGATCGACGGAGTCCGCCGGTGCAGCCACGCCATCGGCGAGTGCGACACTCCGCGCCTGGTGCGCGGAAAGCTCCGCATCCCACAGGCGCAGCTCGTCGATCGCCCCGCCGCGGAAGCCGTTGCCGCGCGAGCGCGAGCCAATCTCGATCGCGCGGTTCTCGAAGGGGCCATCGAGCTCGTCGCGCACGACCTCGAGCACCGCCGTTTGCCCATCGACGTACAGCCGCAACCCCGCGGCGCGCGAGGAGCCGTCGTAAGTCGCGACGACGTGCGTCCAGCGCCCGAGCTCGAGCGGTTGCGTGCAACGGACGCTCGCCGCAGAACCGGGCCACAGGTGGATCGCGCTCCAGCGCAGGTGGCCGTCGACGATCTCGAGCTCCAGCCCAGTCGCATCGGCGTCCTGCGTGTAGAAACCCGCCATCTGCACGAGCGCCGCGCGCGCGTTGCGCTCCGTCGGCCGCAGCCACAACGAGAAGCTGCGCTCGTCGAAGCGCGTGCCCGAGAAGAAGCCCTCGAGCCCGAGCCCACCGTCGCCGTCGAACAGCACGGCCTTGCCGACGCGGCCTTCACCGACCGTGACCGTGCCGAGCTGTTCTGGGCGGCGGCGATCGGTGTTCGCGGGCTTCGTGGCGTCGACGCTGTTCGCGAAACGGCCGTTGTCGAGCTGCTCGAACGAGTAGTGCGCGACCGGCGCGGGCACCGCGAGCGCTTCGGGGGCGAGCTGCGCCAGCGGGGCACGCTCGCGCGCGGCCTGCAGCGCCTTGTCGAGCTCGCGCTCGGCCACCTGCACCGCCGCGGCCAGTTCCTCGGCACGCGCACGATCCGCCTCCGGCACGAGCCGCACGAACGGCGCGGGCACCGTGTTGCCGAGCGCGTAGGGCTTGAGGCCGTTCTCGTCGATCGCACCGAACATCGCACCGAGCGCGTAGAACTCGCGCTGCGGGAGCGGGTCGTACTTGTGGTCGTGGCAACGCGCGCAGTCGAGCGTCAGGCCGAGGAAGCTCGTCCCGAACGTGCCGACGCGGTCCGCGATCGCTTCCTGCCGGAATTCCTCGGGCGTGGAGCCACCTTCTTCGGTCATGCGGTGGAGCCGCTGAAAAGCCGTCGCGACGTGGTCCTCGACCGTCGGGTTCTCGAGCAGGTCGCCCGCGAGCAGTTTCGTCACGAACACGTCGTAGGGAACGTTGTCGGCGAGCGCGCGCAGCAACCAGTCGCGCCACGGCCACACCGCACGATCTCCGTCGGTCTGGTAGCCGTAGGTGTCGGCGTAGCGCGCGAGATCGAGCCACACGCTCGCGGCGTGCTCGGCGGCGCGCGGAGAGGCGAGCAGCTCGTCGACGAGCCGTTCGTAGGCGGCCTCGCTGGGATCCGCTGCGAACGCGTCGGCGACCTCGGGCGTCGGCGGGAGACCTGTGAGCACCAACGAAAGCCGGCGCACGAGCCGCAGCGGCGACGCGGGCGGCGCCGGCGCGATCCCGAGCGCTTCGAGGCGGGCCAGCACGTGCCGGTCGAGCTCATCGCGAGGCCACGTCTTGTCGCGCACGTCCGGAATCGGCGCCCGTTGCGGCGCGACGAAGGCCCAGTGCCGCGCGTACGGCGCACCTTGTTCGAGCCACGCGAGCAGCGTCGCGCGCTCGCGCTCGTCGAGCGGCCGCTTCAGACTCGGCGGCGGCATCACGTGCCGCGGATCGTCGCTCAGGATGCGCTGCGCGAGCTCGGCCTTCGCGCCGCCGTCGACGACATCGCGCGCGGATTCCTCGAGATCGAGGCGCAGTTCCGCCTTGCGCTTCGCGGCATCGGGCCCGTGGCAGGCGAAGCAGCGGTCGGCGAGCAGCGGCTGCACGTCGCGCTGGAAATCGACGCGGCCCGCATCGTGCGGAGTCGTGCCGAGCGCGAACGCGGCGAGCAGCGAGAGGGCGGCAGTCATCGGCGGGCGCGCTCAGCGCGAGGCGGCGGCGTTCATCGCGGCGTTGCGTGTCGCGTCGGTGTAGTTCGCCGGGTTGCTCATGCCGGTCGTGTGGCACCAGCCCGTGACGTGGCCCATCGAGTTGCCACCGCTCAGCTGGCCGCGCGTGCGCTCGACCGTGCCGTCCTCGGGATTGCTGAGGAAGAAGTCGGTCAGCCCGTTGCAGGCCGAACCAGAGTTCGACGTCGTCCAGTAGTGCACTTTCGCGCGCGCCCAGCTCGGAATGCCGGCGAGCCACGTCGGCGCACCGGAAGGTGTCATGTTGCTGTTGACGCCGCAGGCGAAGAAGCCGAGCGATGCGAGCGGAGTGCCGAGGTAGGGCGTGGCGACGCTCTGGATCAGGCGCTGTCCCGTCGCGTAGTCGAGGCCGCTCGTGTAGTAGGTGAGCAGGTGCAGCGCGGCCGCGCCGCCTTGGCTGTGGGCGACGATGCCGTAGGACGAGAGCTGCGCGGCGTTGGCCTGCGCGATCAGGAGCTGCGCGAACTGGTCGTGCGATCGGTTCGCGTTCGCATCGAGGAAGTTGAGCTTGGGCGCGGAGAAGTGCGCGGCGGGCCAGATGGCGCCGCTCGAGCAGTAGCCATGCACGAGCATCAACGCGGGCTGGATCGGGCGTGCAGACGGCGCGGGCTGGCGGGGGCTGAGCGGAGTGCCATTGCTCGCGAGCAACGCGTTCGCCCCGAGCGAGACGGGCAGCGGCGCGCGCGCGGCGAGAGCGACTGATTCGAGCGGGATTTCCGCGAGGAACGCGAGCACGCCTTCGGAATCGGGATCCTGCACGCGCACCTGGCGCAGCTCGAACGGCGCCTGCACTCCGGCGAGGTCGAGCCAGCGCTCGTCGAGCTCGAAGTCGAGCGAGAGGCCATTCGCGGAGCTCGCGGGAACCAGCAGTCGCGAGAGCCACACGACCGGCGTGGCGACGCCGTTGCGCGCGCCCCACAGTTCCGCGGAAGCGTGCACGCGCCGCGGCGTGTCGAGCGGCTGCGCGCTGACAGCGACGTGCAACTGTCCGTTCGTGCCGATGCCGAGCTCCGCGCGCCCGTCGAGCACGAGCGGGGCTTCATGAATCTCGCTGGCGAGCGGGACCGAGCGCCGGAATGCGATTCCGCCGCGTGTCAGGCCGTGAACGTGCGCGCGCGCCGTGAAGTTCCCGAGCGCATCCGTCGGCAGGAACGCGCCAAACAGGCCGTCGCCGGCCGCACCGTCCGCGTGCAGGCCATCGTCGAGCATCGGGAGGAACTCGCGTGCACCTTCGAGCTCGAGTTCGAGCTCCGCCGCGGTCGTCGCGAGTGCATCGCGACCCTGCGCACGCGCCAGCACGGCCAGCGGCTCGCCTCGCACGCGCGCGTGGCTCGAGAAGTGCGCCTGAGCGCTCACTTCGCTCGACGCGGTCGCGAGGATCCAGCCGTCGAGCACCTGTGAGGCGTGGTCGACCTCGATGCGCACCGTCCACGCGCCCGTCGGCGCACCGCGCAAGTCGCGTCGATCGACGACCCAACCGGGCAGGTCGTCTCCGGCGAGCGTCACGCGCCGCTGCAGCGCGAAGCTCGCGTCGAGCGGGCGCAACGGAGCTCCCGCAGGCGCAGCCAGGATGCGCCCGTCGATCACGCCCGGGGCGAGGAGGACGAGCGACCAGCCGCCGTCGCGCTCGACGTCGAGCTCCACCGTCGCGGCCCAGCCGTCGCGTGTGCGCGCGAACGCGAGCCGATCGAGCGAGCAGGCGGAGCTCGCCGCGAGCGACGTCGGCTCCGGCAGGCACACGACGCCTTCGACGATGTCGGACGCGGGGGCGAGCACCTGGCGCTCGGCGAGACCGGGAGTGCCAGCGAGCTGGGGCAGGGAGAGCAGGAGGACACTGGCGGCGTGCATGCTCCCAGTTTGAGCATCGGGCGCGGATTCCGCGAGACTCGGCGCGCTACACTCTTCGTCTCGATGAGCAGGTTCCGGCGATTCCCGACGACGATGCGCTCCGCGAAGCATCTCAAGGCGGCGCTCGAGGCCGTCGGAATGCGTGAGGTCGAGATCCACGACGAGCCGCAGCCGCTGCTCTCGTGGCGCAACCAGCCGGTCGGCGAATCGGCGGAAGTGATCGTGCGCCGCCGCCACATTGGCGCGACCGCGGACGACCTCGGCTTCCTGCGGCGTCCGAACGGCCAGTTCGAGGCGATCGTGAGCGAGATCCTGCTCGGTCGCTTCGACCTGCGCTGGTTCGCGGAGCTCGACAAGCGCCACGCGGCGCTCGCTGCGGCGGCGGGGGACGCGCCCGAGCCTGCGCCGGCTCCGAAGGCAACCCGCGAGGGCCCGCACAAGAGCATGGAAGGCTCGGTCGCCGCGACGCCGCGTCCTGCGGCGCAGGAGCCACCGCGCAAGATCCCCAAGCTCGATCCCGTGGCGCCGAAAGTCGCTGCGCCGGAACTGCCCGCGACACCGGGCGAAGAGCGGCTCGAGCTCGACAAGGACCTCGCGGCCGTGCTCGGCGCCGCGCTCAAGGAGTCGAAGGTCGAAGGCTGCATTCCGCTGGTTCTGGGCTGGATTTTCGCGATGTACGTCTCGGTGCAGTGGGAGAGCCTGTTCGCCGGGGTGTTCTTCTCGGTGGTGATGTTCATGCTTCTCACCAAGCGCCTGAAGGCTCGGCAGGAACGCATGGCGGCGGCCGCGGCGGCGGAATTCCGCTCGCGCTTCGGCTCGGACGGGACGGCCCGCAAGATCGCGTTGCGACGGCTGCGCAACGAGCTCGAGAAGCTCTCGAACGACCGTCGCCGTGTGGTCGAGCTCCTGCTCACCAAGCTCGGCGGCTAGACGCGCGGCGCTGCGTCATGCGCTCGCGTTCCCGGCCGCATCCTGCGCCGTTGCCCGCTCCGCTCGAGCCGCGTCCGGGCCTGCGCTTGCGCGTCGCGAAAGGCTGGGCGAGCGCTGAAACGGCCGCAAAATGGCTCGCGGAGCTCACGCGCGATGTTCCCTGGAAAGAAGAGTTCGTCACGGTGTTCGGCCGGCGGCACGCGATGCCGAGGCGCACGTGCTGGATGGCGGACCCCGGCTGCGGCTACCGCTATTCGGATCTCGAGAACGTGATCGAGCCGTGGTCGCGCGCGGCGAACGAGATCCGCGAGCGCGTGAGCGCGGCCTGCGGCGTCGAGTTCAACTCGGTGTTGCTCAACCTCTATCGCGACGGCCGTGACTCGATGGGGTGGCACACCGACGACGAGCGCGAGCTCGATCCGCAGGCGAGCATCGCCTCGCTGAGCCTCGGTGCGGCGCGCACGTTCCGCTTCCGGGCGCGCGGCGGCGAGGGCGAGCCGCTCTCGCTCGAGCTCGAGCACGGCGACCTGCTCGCGATGGAGCCTCCGACGCAACTGCACTGGCAGCATGCGTTGCCGCGCCGGCTGCGAGTGCACGAGCCGCGCCTCAACCTGACGTTTCGGCGCGTCCTGCAGCGCGGGAACGGCGTCTGACGAGCGCGGGCCGCGACGCGAGCGGCGCTTCTCAGGAGGCTTGCGAGCGCTTGCGTTCGAGCACGCCCTCGACCTGCCGGGCCATCACGTAGCGCCCCAGCCGTCGGTCGACTTCCTCGCGCCCCTCGGTCTGGTCGAGCAGGATCTGCAGCCCGCACTGGATGTGCTCGCCCTGCAGCGTGCGGCTGCGGATCTCCGCCACGAACTCGAGCGGCTGCGGATCGCTCGCAAGCAGCATGCGCACGTGCACGCGCGTGCAGTCGGCGATGGCGCCCTCGTCGAGCAGTTCCACCTCGACCCGCAGGCCGGAACGTGAAAGATCGAGCACACGCGCCGGCACCGGCGCCGCGTCGCGTTCCGGCCGCAGCTCGGCCAGCGTCGGCGCGTCGTGGCGCGGTGCGACACGCACCGACAGTCGACGGCGGAGCGTGGGCGAGGCCTGCAGGCGACGCGGGTCGTCGGCGACGAGCTGCAGCACGAGCGCATCGTTGCGCGAGCTGCGCGAGGTCACGCTGGCGTTGACGAGCAGCGGCGTGCTGAGGCACTCGCCCGTGAGCGCGACGCGGGCCTTGTCGCCGATCGCGATGGCGTTGGAGACACCCTCGAGCTCGAGCACGATTCCGCCTTGGCTGAGCTCGAGCACCGTTCCGGCGCAGCACTTGCCGTCGGCGAGCGTGAGCGTGGCTCGCACCGACGTGCCGCAGGATTGCGCGGCGCGGAAGTCGTTGCTGTCTTCGGGCTGGGGGGGCATCGAAAGGGTCCTTCGTGGAAGGGCGCGCGAACGTTGATCAGGCGTCGGCTTCGAGAAAACCCCGTGTTTCACTGGAGGAACGCTGCCGCCAAGCCGCTGGATTCCAGCGGGAAGACGAGTGCCTGCCTTGCAACGCGCTTGGGGCGCGGGCTCGCGCGGAAGGAACTTCCACCCGTTGCGGGCGGGTCAACGCGCGCTCGGGCGGCGAGCGGCGGCCTTCGTGCGCCAGTCAGCGGCGGCCGCAGCGTGCGGTCCCGACGGATCGAGCCGCGCGAGCTCGTCGAGCAGGCGCGCTGCTCGCTCGAAGGACTCCGCCACGCGATCGGGCTGGCCAGGGCGCGACGCGGGAACGTCGTTCGCCATCGCGAGCGCCGCCGCGCTCTCGAGGATCAGCTCGCGCGCCTCCTCGACACGCAGCTGGCCGAGCAACGCGCCGCCGACCAGGTTGCGCGTGTAGGCGCGCGCCCAATTTCCGGCCGGAAGCAGGCGCTCGCGGATCTCGAGGCATTCGCGCAGCACTTCCTCGGCCTCCTTCCAGCGCTGCAGCTCGAGCAGGCAGGATCCGAGCACGGACAAGTCGTTGTGCAACGAGGCGCCGTCGCCGACACCCGTGCGGCGGATCGACGCGACGCAAGCGGCGTGCTGTTCGGCGGCCACAGCGTAGTCCTTGCGGGCGAGCGCGATCACCGCGAGGTTGCGCCGCGCGCGCAACGTCCGGTCGTGGTCGTCGCCGAGCGCGTGCTGCAGCCCGTTCACGGCCTCGACGTACAGGCCGAAACCCTCCTCGACCCGCCCGAGGCTGTACACGGCGGTCGCGAGCGCCTGCACGGAATTGACCGTCTCGAGATCCTGCTCACCGTTCGCCGTGCGGCGGCCCTCGACCGCGCGCCGCAGCACTCGCTCCGCATCGGCGTAGCGCCGCTGCACGGTCAGCGCCGTGCCGAGGTTGTGCGCTGTCGACGTGAAATCGCGGTTTTCCGGCGGCAACGCGCGCTCGAGGCCGGCGTAAGCCTCCTCGAGCAAGGGCACGGCCTCGTTCTCCTTCTTCTGCGCCGAGCGCAAGCGGCCGAAGCGCGAGAGCGCGATGCACAACGTGACGTCACCCGGCGCCACGAGGCGGCGCAGGCGCGCGACGTGCTCGACGAACAGCGGCTCCGCCTCTTCGACGCGGCCAGAGTTGAGCAGGTTGCCCGCGAGGTTGTCGATCAGGCCCAGCGTGATCGCGTGGTCGTCGCCGCAGCGCGTGCGCGCGAGCGCGAGGGCGGCACGCAGCTCGCGCAGCGCATCGTCCATGCGGCCGAGGAACGCCCAGGCCGTCGCGAGCGAGTGCAGGCACGCCAGCGTGCGGCGATCGGTCTCCCCGGCGACGCGGCGCAGGCCCGCATAGCTCGCCTCGAGCTCGGTGGTGCCTTCCTCGTAGCGCCCGAGCATCAGCAGGCTTCCGCCGGCGCTCGAGCGCGCCTCGAGCGTGCGCAGGTCGTCGGCGCCGAAGTTGCGTTCCAGGCCTTCGACAGCGGCTTTTCCGAGCGTGAGCGCGTCGGCGTGCCGGCCTTCGGTCGAAGCGAGCGCTGCGAGCCCGACGGTCGCCGACAGCACGGTCGCGTGGTCCGCGCCGAGGCGTGCGCTCGCGTCGTCGCGCACCCGCTCGAGCTCCTCGCGCTGTGCAGCCAGTGTTTCCGCCTTCATCAACGCGCACTGCAAGCGCGCGTCGAGGGTGAGCTCGTGCTCGGGCCCCAGTTCCGCGAGGCGCAGCTCGAGCACGCGCCGGCGCAGCGGCGCCGCGGACTCCGAACGACCCAGGCCGTCGAGCGCCGTCGCCACGCGCGCGAGCAGGTTCGCGCGCAGCAGCGGCTGGTCGGCGAACTGCGAGTCGATCGAGGCCACCGTGCGGCGGAAGATGGACTCGTCGAGCGCTTCGACCGCGAGCGAAGTGAAGTTCGTGCCCGCGAGCGCCGTCTCCAGTGCCGCGAGCTCCGCCGCGCGCTCGTTTTCGGGGCTCGTGCGCCGCTCCAGCGCCTCGCGCCGCTGCGTGAGCAGGCTCTCGCGCAAACGCAGGCCCACGCTTTCCGCGTCGATGTTCTCGAGCTGCCGCTCCTGGAACGCGACGACTTGCTCCAGCTCGCTGGCGCGCTTCTGCGACTCGCGTTCGGCCGCCTGCGCTCGTTCCGCCGCCGTGCTCGCGGCCTTTTCCGCGAGTTCCGAGGCCTTCTGCGCGAGCACCGCGTCCGCTCGGCGCGCTTCCGCATCGAGCGCGAAGTGCGTGCTCGCCGCGAGGCCGGCCACGAGTGCCGTGAACACGGCCGCAGTCGCCGCCACCGCGATGCGATGGCGCTTGACGAAGCGCGAGAGCTGGTAGGCCGTGCTCGGAGGCCGCGCGAGCACCGGTTCATCGCGCAGGAAACGCTCGACGTCGTCGGCGAGTGCGCTGGCCGTGTCGTAGCGCCGCGAACGGTCCTTTTCGAGCGCCTTGAGCGCGATCCAGTCGAGATCGCCCTCGAGCCGCGTGCGCAGCGCGTTCGGCGCCGTGGCGCGCAGCACCGCCGCGCGTTCGCCATCGCCATCGCCGGAGGCGCGCGTGCTCGGCCGAGCCGGCTGCTCCTCGCGGATCGTGCGCACGACTTCCTCGTAGCCACGTTCGAGCGCGAGCTTGAGGTCGTGTGGCCGCGTGCCCGTCAGCAGCTCGTACAGCAGCACCCCGAGGCTGTACACGTCCGCGCGCGTGTCGATGTCGAGCGTTCCGAGCGAGGTCTGCTCCGGCGCCATGTATTCGGGTGTGCCGAGCATCTGGTGCAGGCCCGTGAACAGCGTCTGGTCGGTCAGCGCCGCTCCCAGCGCCTTCGCGATGCCGAAGTCGATCACCTTCGGGCTCGGGCGGCCGTCCTCGAGCGTGACGAGGATGTTCGACGGCTTCACGTCGCGGTGGATCACGCCCTTGTGGTGCGCGTGCTGGAGCGCGCGACACGTCGCGACGAACAGTTCGAGGCGCGCCTCGATGCCCATGCGCGCGTCGTCGCAGAAGCGCGTGATCGGCACGCCGCGCACGAGCTCCATCACGAAGTACGGGCGCCCCTGCTCCGTCATGCCGCCGTCGAGCACCTTCGCGATGCCCGGATGCTCCATCAGCGCGAGCGCCTGCCGCTCGGCCTCGAAGCGCGCGAGCACCGACTTCGAGTCCATGCCCGGCTTGAGCACCTTGAGCGCGACCTTGCGCCGCACTGGCTCCTGCTGCTCGGCCATCCACACGCTGCCGAAGCCGCCTTCGCCGATGATTTCGAGCAGTTTGTAGCGCCCGATGCGATCCCCGGGCCGCTCGAGGCCCTCCGCAGCCGCGGCCGGTTCCTGCCGCGTCGCGAGGAAGCCCGTCGCGCGTTCGTCGGCCGCGAGCAGCCGCTCGATGCGCGCCTTGAGCGCCTTGTCCGTGCCGCAGGCCTGCGCGAGGTACAGCTCGCGTTCGCGCGCCGAAGCGATCGCACGCGCCTGATGGAAAAGCTCCTCGGGATCGAACGCCATCGCTGGATCCTTCAGTGCGGCAAGGCGCGCCCGCCTGCCCCGCGGATTCCGGTTTTCACGGCGCCTCGCCCAGCGCGTCGAGCAGCCACGCGCGCGCGTAGGTCCAGTAGCGGTCGGCCGTCGTGGTCGAGATGCCGAGGATCGCCGCGGCCTCGCGCTGGCTCAGGCCGCCGAAGAAACGCAGGTTGACGAGCTCGGCCTTGAGCGGGTCCTCCTTCGCGAGCCGATCGAGCGCCTCGTCGAGATCGACGAGCTCCGGCGCCGGTGCGTCGACGAACAGCTGCGAGGCGTCGAGCTCGATGCGCTTCTTGCGGTCGGGGCGCTTCTGGGCCCCGCGCTCGCGCGCGCGATCGACCAGGATGCGCCGCATCGCGAGCGCCGCCGCGCCGAAGAAGTGCCCGCGGCCCGACCAGCCCTCCGCACCCTGGTTCGCCGTGCCGACGACGCGCAGGTAGGCCTCGTGCACGAGCGCCGTCGCGTTGAGCGAGGCCGGATCCGCCTCCTGCCGCAGCCGCTGCGCCGCGAGCTCCTTCAGCTCGGCGTACACCAGCGGCAGGAGCTCCCGCGCCGCCTCGGGGTCGCCCGAGTGCACGGCCTCGAGGATGCGGGTCAGTTCCAGGGACATCGGGGCAACGAGGATACCCGAGCCCGAAAAATCGCTGGGCAGGTGGGGGAGTTCGCCGCGGTTCTCCGCACTGGGTGGACGGCGGGCCGGTCTCCGACGAAAGGCGTCGGGGCGGTTCGGCGGGCGGAATGCCCGTTCAGCGGTCCTTTGGTGCAGCGGCGAAACGGAGCAGCGGTCATGCGCGACAACGGTGCAAGCAGGTGGCGGGTGGTGTTCGGAGCGGCCTGGATGGCGCTCACGGCAGGTTGGGCAGGGGCGCAGCGCGTCGAGGTGCCGTTCGAGCCCGAGCCGCGCCCGCAGGTGCTCCCCGCGACGCCGGTGACGGGCCCGCAGGCGCAGGAGTTCCTCGGTGTCCCGAGCGAAGGCTGGGTGAAGGTCAGCGTGCCGCTGGAGGCGCTCGAGGCGTTCCTCGCGAGCTCCGCCGGAGCGACCGCGACGCTCGCCGCCGAAGGCCTGACGTCGCACGTGTTCCGCATCGACGCGCGCGAGGCGCAGGCGGCGGCCGCGATCGAGGGCGTGGCCGTGCGCGCCGACTTCCATCAGGTGTGGTTGCGCCGCGGCATGCTCGACACGCGCTCGGGCGCGCGGGGCATCGACGGTGCGCGGCACCCGCGCTTCTTCGACCGCGGCTTCGCGATCGTGCAGCTGCAGGGCCCGGTCGAGGACGTGAGCCTCGAGGCGCTGCGTGCGACGGGTGTCGAGCTCGTCCACTACCTGCCGCAGAACGCCTACCTCGTGTGGATCGCGGACGCGACCTCGCGCTTCGAGCTTGAGCGCCAGACCGGCGACGGCCAGCGCTTCGCCTTCGTCGACGCCTTCCTGCCGGAGGACGCGCTCTCGCCGCTGCTCGACGGCGCGCAGGGCCTCGTCGACGTCGTCGTGCAGGTGCACAACGCCGAAGGGACGCGCACGCTGTCGCCTGCGGATCGCAGCGCGGTCGCACAGGTGCTCGGCTTCGCGACGGAGGAGCTGTTCGCGCCCGAGGACGTGCTCGGCGGCCTCTACACCAACCTCACGCTGCGTCTGCCGGCCGAGGCGCTCGCGACGCTGGTCGAGCTCGAGCGTGTCGTCAACATCGAGCCCTACTCGCCGCGCGTGCTCCTGAGCGAACGCCAGGCGCAGGAAATCCGCGGGTTCTGGAACGGGACGGGCACGGGCGCGAACGGTCCGGGCTACTTCAACTGGCTGATCGCGACGAAGGCCTTCCCTAACACGCCCACGAGCTACCCGGTCATCTCGGTGGTCGACGGCGGCGTCGACAACGGCACGACCTCGCCGACCGACAGCGGCTTCAAGACCGTGGGCGGCGCGTCGCGCATCGTCGGCGCCTTCAACTTCTCGGACTCCGGCTCGGCCGCCTCGATCACTGGCCACGGCAACCTGTGTGCGTCGGTCATGGGTGGCTCCGAGGGCTCGTCGTCGAACCTCGACGGCGGCCTGTACCTGCGCGGCCTGGGCGTGAACCCGTTCGCGCGCCTGTCGAACGTCAAGGTCTTCAACGACTCCGGCCTCGGCGTATTCGGGACCGACGGGCAGATTGCGCAGAAGTCGATCGACCACGGCGCGACGATCAGCTCGAACTCGTGGGGCACCGTGAACGTCTACGGCATCTACAACACGAGGGCGCAGACCTACGACTCGCTGACGCGCGACTCGGGCTCGGCGGCCGGCAACCAGCCGCTGCTGTTCGTGTTCGCGGCCGGCAACAGCGGCGCGTCCGGCGTCAACGCCCCCGGCACGGCGAAGAACGCGCTCACCGTCGGCGCGAGCGAAGGCTCGGACAACTCGGGCACCGACGGCTGCGGCATGACCGCCAGCGACGCCGACAACATCCAGCAGATCGCGTCGTTCTCCGGCCGCGGCCCGACGGCCGACGCGCGCACCAAGCCCGAGATCGTCGTGCCCGGGACGCACGTCGTCGGGCGCGCGAGCCAGGCGAGCGGCTACACGGGTTCGGCCGTGTGCGACCAGTACTGGCCGAGCAGCCAGAGCACCTACACGTGGGGCTCGGGCACGAGCTTCGCGGCGCCTGCCGTCTCCGGCGTGCAGTCGCTCTTCACCAACTACCTCTCGCGCATCCACTCGATCACCAACCCGTCGCCCGCGCTGCTCAAGGCCTACACGCTGCACCAGACGCGCTACCTCGGCGCGACCGGCGGCAGCCTGCCCAACGGCAACCAGGGCTACGGCACGACGTGGCTCGACTTCGCCTTCGACGGCACGGTCGCGCGCAAGTTCGTCGACCAGTCGACGACGCTCAACGAGACGGGCGAGTACCGCCTCTACGTGGGCACGATCGCCGACACGACGAGGCCGTTCCGCATCGCGCTGGCGTGGTCGGACGCTCCGGGCTCGACGGTCGGCAGCGCCTGGGCCAACGACCTCGACCTCACCGTGACCGTCGGCGGCAACACCTACCGCGGCAACGTCTTCACGAACGCGCTGTCGACGACGGGCGGCTCGGCGGACACGAAGAACAACTACGAGCTCGTCGTGCTGCCCACGGGGCTCTCGGGAACGGTGACGGTGCGCGTCAACGCGACCAACATCGTCGCCGATGGCGTCCCGGGCAACGCGGACGCGACCGACCAGGACTTCGCGCTCGTGATGGCCAACGTGAACTTCGCGAGCGGCTGCACGCCGGCGGGGATCACGACCAACCTCTCGGCCAATTCGACGTCGGTCTGCGCGGGCTCTCCGCTCGTGCTCTCGGTCGCCGCGAGCGGCTCGAACCTGTCGTACAAGTTCTACCGCAACGGCAACACGGTCCAGTCGAGCACGTCGAACACCTACACGGTGTCGAGCGCCACGACCAACGACGCGGGCACGTACACCTGCCTCGTCGGCAACGCCTGCGGCGATTCGCTCTCCGCACCCGTCACGGTCACCGTCAGTGCCGGGCCGGCCGCGACGCAGCAGCCCGTGGGCCTGTCGCAATGCCAAGGCACTGCGGCGCAGCTCACGTTCGTCGCGAGCGGCACTCCGGCGCCGACCTACCAGTGGAAGCTCAACGGCAACAACATCTCGGGCGCGACCTCGAGCACGTACTCGATCCCGTCGCTGCAGCCCGCCAACGGCGGCACGTACACCTGCGTGGCGACCAACACGTGCGGCTCCAGCACGTCGAACCCGGCGCTCGTGACGCTGCTCACCGTTCCTGTGTTCTCGACGCAGCCGCAGAGCCAGACCGGTTGCGCCGGTTCGAACGTCGTGCTGACGACGGGGCTCTCGAACTCGACGCCTCAGACGACGTACATGTGGACGCGCAACAACGTGCAAGTCGCTGGCGTCACGTACCAGTGGCGCCTGAACGGGAACAACGTCCCGGGCGCGAATTCGGCGCAGTACGCGCTTTTCACGACCACGAGCATCCATTGGGGCACCTACGACTGCGTGGTGACCAACTCCTGCGGGTCGGCGACCTCCAACCCGGCGACCTTCGCGGCCTGGCAGCCGGCGGCGATCACGCAGCAGCCCACGAACGTCGTCGGTTGCAGCGGAACGCAGACGGTGCTGACGATCGCCGCGACCGGTTCGCAGCCGATGGCCTTCGACTGGCACTTCAACGGCAACCTGATCTCGTCGACGACCACGCCGAACCTGACGATCTTCAACACGGGCCCGGCCAACGTCGGCAGCTACTACTGCCGCGTGCGCAACGTCTGCGCGAACGTGGACTCGAACGTGGTGACGCTCACGCTCGGCAGCGCGCCGTCGATCACGTCGCACCCCGTCGGTGCGAGCGTGTGCGCGCCGACTCCGGTGACGCTCGCGGTGACGGCCACGGGCACTCCGGCGCCGACGTACCAGTGGTTCCAGAACGGGCAGCCGATCCTGGGAGCGACGGGTGCGGTGCTCTCGCTGCCCGTGACGAGCGCGGCGAACACCGGCAGCTACCACTGCGTCGTCACGACGCCGTGCGGCTCCGCGCCGTCGAACGCGGCGGCGGTGACGGTCGACGAGGCGCCGTCGGTTTCCGTGCAGCCCGCGGGACTCGCGGCCTGCGTCGGTCAGCCGGTGCAGCTCTCGCTCGTCGCGAGTGGTGCTCCGACCCCGAGCTTCCAGTGGCGCAAGAACGGCCTGCCGATCCTCGGCGCGACCTCGAGCAGCCTGTCGATCCCGTCCTACACGCTCTCGGACGCCGGCAGCTACGACTGTCAGCTCTCGAACGCGTGTGGTTCGACGACGAGCGCGCTCGCGTTCCTCACGACGTCGACCGGTGGCGTGTGCATCGGCGGGGGTGCGGGCGGCCAGTGGCCCGCTCCGGGCGCGGCCGACGGCAGCTGGCCGGTGGTGCTGCCGACGGGCCAGCTCTCGAGCCCGCTCGCCGTCACGCTGCCTGCGGGCACGACGTCGATCTCGTCCGTGCGGTTGCTCGGCCTCTCGCACGCCTGGTCGGGTGACATCCACGCGGTGCTCGAGCTGCCCAGCGGCCAGCGCGTGAACCTCTTTCAGGATGCCAACGGTTCCTTCGGCGGTGGCTGCAACTCGCCGGTGAGCGGGGACTACACGTTCGTCGACGTCAACGCGACGCAGGGCTCCTGCGGCTCGTCGGTTGCCTCGTTCCTGTGCACACCGGGGATCGTCGCGCCGGGCACGTATCGCCAGCAGTTTGGCGCGTGGCCGAGCGGCGCCGCCGGCATCGACAACGCTCCGCTCGCCTCGGTCGCGACCGCGAGCGGCACGTACACGCTGCACCTGTACGACTGGTACGTGACGGCCGACAGCGGCTCGCTCGGCGCGTGGGAGCTGTGCTTCGACACTCCCGCGGGCCCGATCAGCTACTGCACGGCGGGCACGACGACGAATGGCTGCAACGCGCTCATCTCGGCCTCCGCGAACCCCAGCGCCTCGCTCGCGACGGCCTGCACGCTGACCGTGGCGAACGTCGAGGGCCAGAAGGTCGGCCTCGTGTTCTACAGCGTGAGCGGACTCAACAACGCGCCCTGGAACGGCTCGAGCTTCCTGTGCGTGAAGGCTCCGACGCAGCGCACGGCGACGCAGAACGCCGGCGGCCTCGCCGGTGTCTGTGACGGCCAGATGGTGCTCGACTGGAACGCGTACCAGTCCTCGAACCCCGGCGCTCTCGGCAATCCGTTCGCCGCGGGCATGAAGGTCTGGGCCCAGGGCTGGTTCCGCGACCCGCCCGCTCCCGGCACGACGAACCTGTCGAACGCCGTCGAGCTGACCGTTCTGCCGTAGGTCGCCGGCGAGACAACTCCCGAGGCCGTCCACTCGAAGCAGTGGGCGGCCTCGGTCTCGATTCGGCGCGATCGGGAGAACAGGGAGATGAAGGAGGAACGGAGAGCGACCTTCAGCTCCCTGTGCGATTCACTTCTTCATCCGACGGTTCGATCGAGCTCAGCGATCCAGGCACGCAGGATTTTCCGCAGCGTGGCAGCGCGGGACTTGAGTTGCGCTTCGCTCTCGAGCGTGAGGATCGCGCGCTCGGCGCTGCGCCACTCGAGCAGCGCGTCGGGATCGGGGATGCGCTCGCGCAGGCCGGCCGGCGCCTTCCCGGCGACACCGAAGTGCAGGATCACGAGCACCTTGCCGGGGTCGCGCAGGTGCAGCGTCGCGAAGTGGTCGCTCGTGCGGAAGCTCGGCGAATTCCACTTCACGTCCTGCTGCACGCGCTCGTCGAGCGCGAGGAGCAAAGTGCGGAACGCGCGCACGAGTGCGGCCTGCGCCGGCGCGAGCGCGTCGATGAGCGCGTCCGCGTCGCCCGGAGGCTTCGTGCGTCCGCTCTTCGCCTTCGTGGCTGCCTTCCTGCGCGTCGCCATCCTGCTGGCGCGAAGTCTACGCCACTTCTCCGCTTGAGAGCTCCCGCGGCAGGCCCGACAATCCGCGTTCCATCCGCCCAACTTTCCTCACGAGCCCTTCATGACCAAGACTTTCGCCTCCAAGGCCTTCGGCGCCGCGAGCCCGACCGCCAAGCTTGCCCCGCTCTCGATCCAGCGCCGCGAGCCCGGCCCGAGCGACGTCCACATCGAGATCCTCTTCTGCGGCGTGTGCCACTCGGACCTGCATCAGGTGCGCGACGAGTGGAAGAGCGTGATGCCGACCGCCTACCCGTGCGTGCCCGGCCACGAGATCGTCGGCCGCGTCAAGCGCGTCGGCAGCGACGTGAAGAAGTTCAAGGTCGGCGACATCGCCGGCGTCGGCTGCATGGTCGATTCCTGCCGCACGTGCCCGCAGTGCAAGAGCGGCGAGGAGCAGTACTGCGCCTCGATGCCGACGTTCACCTACAACTTCCCCGACAAGCACGTCGGCGGCGTCACGTACGGCGGCTACTCGGACGCGATCGTCGTCGACGAGGCCTTCGTGGTGAAGGTGCCCGCGGGCATCGATCCCGCGCGCGCGGCGCCGCTCCTGTGCGCCGGCATCACGACCTACTCGCCGCTGCGCACGTGGAAGGTTGGCCCCGGTCACAAGGTCGGCGTCGTCGGCCTCGGCGGCCTCGGCCACATGGCGGTCAAGCTCGCGCGCGCGATGGGTGCGCACGTGGTCGTGTTCACGACGTCCGAGCGCAAGCGCGCCGACGCGCTCAAGCTCGGCGCCCACGAGGTGATCCTGTCGACCGATCCGCAGGCGATGCAGTCGCAGCTCGGCACGTTCGACTTCATCCTCGACACCGTGTCCGCTCCGCACGACCTCAACGCCTACCTCGAGCAGCTCAAGCTCGACGGTTCGATGGTGCTCGTCGGCGCCCCGGCGGAGCCCGTGCCGCTGGGCGTCTTCAGCCTGATCTTCAAGCGCCGCCGCCTCGCGGGTTCCGCCATCGGCGGCATCAAGGAGACGCAGGAAATGCTCGATTTCTGCGCGAAACACGGCCTCGCCGCCGACATCGAGCTGATCCCGGCCGTCAAGCTCGACGAGGCCTACGCGCGCATGGTCAAGGGCGACGTCAAGTACCGCTTCGTGATCGACATCGCGTCGATGAAGTGAGCCGCGCGCATCTCGCGCGGGTCTGACTTCCGGCCCCTGCGGCTTCGCTCGCGAAGTCGTGGGGGCCTTCTCGTCCCGGGCGTTTCAGGCCGTCTGCGGCGCGCGCGCGGCGGCGAGCAGCGTCGCGACCTTGCCGAGCAGCTCCGCGCGCGCGAAGGGCTTGGCGAGGTGCGCGACCGGACCGACGACGCTGGCGGGCGCGGGCGTCTCGGCGTAGCCCGACATGAACAGGACCGGCAGGTCCGCGCGCACGCGGCGCAGCTGCGCGGCGAGTCCGTCGCCTCCAAGTCGCGGCATGATGCGGTCGGTGATGACGAGGTCGAGCTCGGCGAGGCGCGGCTCGCCCAGCGCCAGCGCTTCCTCACCGTTGCTCGCCTCGAGCACCTGGTAGCCCGCGCTGCGCAGGTTGACCGTGACGATCTCGCGCACCATCGGCTCGTCCTCGACGACGAGCACGAGACCGGTTCCGCGCTCGTTCCCCTTGGCCGCCGGCCGTTCCGGAGCCGGCGCCGTCTGCTGCGGAGCCTGCGCGCGCGGCAGGTACACCGACACGGTCGTGCCGCGCCCGGGCGCGCTGTCGAGCGCGACGAATCCGCCGCTCTGGTGGACGATGCCGTACACGGTCGAGAGGCCCAGGCCCGTGCCCTTGCCCTGCTCTTTCGTCGTGAAGAACGGGTCGAACGCGCGCTGGCGCGTGAGCTCGTCCATGCCCGCACCGTCGTCGCGCACGCGCAGCCGCACGAACGGGCCCGCGCGCACGTGCTCGTGGCCGTGCGTGGCCTTCTCGTCCAGCTCCAGCGGCGTCGTGTCGATCGTGAGCGAGCCGCCCTGCGGCAGCGCATCGCGCGCGTTGATCGCGAGGTTGAGCACGACCTGCTCGACCTGCACGCGGTCGCAGTTGGCGAACACGCCGCTCTGCGCGTGCTGGATCGAGAAGCGGATGTGCTCGCCGATCACGCGCCGCAGGAGCGCGCCCATGTCGTCGACCACCTGCGTCAGGTCCTGCAGCTGCGGCGAGAGCACCTGCTGGCGGCTGTAGGCGAGCAGTTGCCGCGTGAGCCCGGCCGCGCGCTCGGAAGCCTCGAGAATCTGCCGCGCTGCACGCCGCGTCGCCTCGTCCTTCGTGCTGCGCTCCAGCGACTCGGCGTAACCGTCGATGGCCGTGATCAGGTTGTTGAAGTCGTGGGCGACGCCGCCGGCGAGGCGCCCGACCGCTTCCATCTTCTGCGCCTGGCGCAGCCGCTCCTCGAGAGCACGCCGCTGCGAGATGTCGACGACCGCGCCGTCGAAATGCAGCACGCGACCTTCCGCGTCGCGTGTGGCCGCCGCGTTCACCAGCGCCCAGAACGTCGAGCCGTCGCGGCGGCGCAGCAGGAACTCCTCGCTCGCCGCGCTGGGCGCGTTCGCGAGGCGCCTGCGGAATTCGTGCATGCGCTCCGGCTCCACATGCAGGATCTCGGGCCGCAACGCCATCAGCTGCCGCGCGGAGTCGTAGCCGAGCATGCGCGCGAACGCGTCGTTGACGTAGTGGAAGCCCCGGTCGCTCGAGCTGCGGAACAGGCCTTCGTTGACGTTGCGGTTGATGGTCTTGAGCAGGTCTTCGCTGCGCTCGCGTTCCAGCGCGATGCCGGCCAGCGCCGCCGCGCGTTCGAGCAGCGCGAGCTCGTCGTCGGTCGGCGAGCGCGGCTCGTCGAAATAGACCGCGAACGTGCCGAGCACGGTGCCCTTCGAGTCGCGCACGGGCATCGACCAGCACGAGCGCAGGCCGTACGGGCCCACGAGCTCGCGGAAGCGCGCCCAGTTCGGATCGCTGTGGATGTCGCTCGCGATGCAGGGCTCGCCGGAATGCGCCGCCGTGCCACAGGAGCCGGAGCGCGGACCGATCTCGAGCCCGTCGACACTCTCGCAGTAGGACTGCGGGAGCGAGGGCGCGAGCGAATGGCGCAGCTTCTCCCCTTCGAGCAGCAGCAGCGACGCGCGCGAGCCGGCGATCAGGCGCTCGATGCCGCTCACCAGCTCGCCCAGCGCGGCCTTCGAAGCCTGACCGGTTGCGATCAGCTCGAGCACGCGCGAGTGCCAGTGGATCCCTTCGTGGTCGCGCTTGCGTTCCGCGATGATCGCGCCGAGCAGGAGCGGCCCCGTGAGGATCGCGAACGTGAAGATCTGCAGCGCACCGTGGCGCTGGTCGATGGGGAGCGCGATGAACGGGCCATGCTCGCTGAGCGTCGCGGCGAAGATCGAGATCGCGGCGACGGCGGCGGTGCTCGCGGCACCCAGCGGTCCGAGCCGGAACGCCGCGAAGGCCGCGATCGGCAGCACCGCGTACAGGAGCAGCACCGAGGTCGAGCCGATGGTGCTCGTGTTGAGGACAAGGGCGATCACCGCGAGCAGCGTCGCGAACACTGCGGCCGCCTCGGCGCGCATCCGGACAGTCCAGGACTCCAGCTTGCCGCGGAAGAGAATCGCGAACACCGGGGTCACGCACAGGATGCCCAGGGCATTCATGCGCCACCAGCCATCCCAGCCCGTGTAGAACGGCACGTATTGTCCGTTCCCCGGCAGGAGTCGGCCGATCCAGGAGAACAGCATGCTCGCGAGCGGCGTCACGGCGGCGACGAGGAACAGGCGCGATACGTCCTTGAGACGCGCGAAGGCGCTGTCGATGCGCAGGCTTCGCACGAGCCACGCGCCCAGCAACGCTTCCGCGCAGGCCCCGACGCAGCCGAAGATGATGATCACGCTCGGATAGCCCACCTGCAGGCGCACGAGCACGGCCGACAACGCGACGATCCACACGCTGCCGGCGCCGAGCCGCCACAGCCCCGCCACCGCGACGCCGGAGGGCAGCCAGATCACCGCTTCGCGCAGTCCGCTGCCCTGCATCTCCCTCAGGAGCTGGGCCGCGAGCAGGAGCGCGAGGAAGACGAGTCGCTCGCTCCAACGGCGCCACGACTGCGCGTGCGCGGGCCGCGACGGACTCGCGGTTCTCTCGCCGGTCGATGACGGGGGAAGTGCGCTCATGGGGGGGGCCGGGAGGCCGTGGCGCGGCTCGAATCGTCGGCCTCCCTGCCCTGCTCGTCAACGACCCGCGCGAGGATCGTCGCCGCGAACGCTTGCGCCGAGCCTTCCGCACTCCGCTCGCAAGAGGCTCCTGCGACTGTCCACGGGTCCGCGAACGAAGCTGCGGCCGGCACCGAGACTCCGGTGCGGGCCGCAGCGTCCGTGGGTGCTCCGAAGAGTCCCTACTGCAGCATCACTGACACGCTGTTGCCGTTCGTGTTGGCTACGGCGAGGTCGAGCCGGCCGTCGGCGTTGAAGTCGGCGACCACGAGGCCCGCGCAGTGGTCGCCCGCTCCGAACAGGTCGCGCGCCTCGAGATGGCGCTCGCTGCCGCCGCGGCGCAGGTCGACGTAGGGCGAGTAGTTGCAGCTCACCGCCACGTCGAGCTGGCCGTCGCCGTCGAAGTCGGCGAGCGCGACGTCGAACGGGTCGTAGCCGCTGGGGAACGCGATGCGCGGCCCGAAGGCGCCTTGACCGAGACCGGGCAGCACGCAGTACGTGTATCCGACGATGTGCCCGAACTCCGTGACGACGAGGTCGAGCTTGCCATCGGCGGTGACGTCGCCGAGCGCGAGCTGCATCGGATTGAGCCAGGTCGCGAGCGTCGTGCGCGGCGCGTAGCTTCCGCCACCGAGGCCGAGCGACACCGAGACCGAGTTGTGTGTGCCTTCCGCGACCACGAGGTCAGCGATGCCGTCGCCGCTCACGTCGCCCACGAGCACGTCGTTCGGACCGGCGCCCGCGGCGCGGTCGACCTTCGGCGCGAGCGTGCCGTTGCCCAGCCCGCGCAGGAAGCTCGTCGTGTTCGAGCCCGAGTTGGCGACGATCACGTCGTTCAGGCCGTCGCCGTCGTAGTCGGCGACCGTCAGGCCCTGCGGAGCGTTGCCGGTCGTGTAGTTCACCGCGGCCGCGAAGTTGGCCCCGCCGAGCCCGCGCAGCACGCTGATCGTCGCGGCGCCGGAGTTGCTCACGATGATCTCGGGGAAGGCATCGCCGTCGAGCTTCGCCACGACCACGTGCCGCGGCCCGGGGCCGGTCGCGAAGGTCGTCGCGTTCGCAAAGGTCGCGGGCCCCGTCGCGCGCAGCACGCTGACCGAGTTCGAGCCCGAGTTCGCGCTGACGAGGTCGGGGCGGCCGTCGTTGTTGAGGTCCGCGCTCGCGAGCCCGACCGGCGCCGTTCCGACCGGGCGGTCGAGCAGCGTGCCGAAGTTGCCGTTTCCCAGCCCAAAATGCACCGAAACTACGGCCGCGAACGTGTCGGCGCTCGCGTAGTCGAGCCGGCCGTCGTTGTTGAAGTCGGCCACCGCGAGGCGATACGGCCCGACTCCGGCGAGCGCGTCGTTCTTGCCATTGAACGTGCCGTCGCCGCGGTTGGTGAGGCACGAGACGCGGTCGGCGCTGTAGCCCGCGCACAGCAGGTCCGCGAACGTGTCGTTGTTGAAGTCGGCGTTGACGAGCTTGATCGGCTGCCGCGCGAGGTTGCGCGCGGTCGGCGCGGCGAACGTGCGGTTGGGGCCGGCGAGGTAGACCTGCGTCTCGTCGTTGGCGACGTCGGCCGTGGCGAGGTCCGCGCGTCCGTCGTGGTCGAAGTCGGCGACCGTCACGTCGAACGGGGTGCCCGGAGTGAGGAGCGTCGGCCCGGCGACGAACGTGCCGCCCGGAGCGCCGTAGAACACGCTCACGGTGCCGCCGCTCAGGTCCGCCGTCGCGACGTCGAGACGCCCGTCGTTGTCGAAGTCGCCCGTGTCGAGGCCGTAGGGCGAGGCGCCGGTGCTCCACGCCACCTCGGGCGCGAACTGGCCGCCGCCGAGCGAGCGCTGCAGCACGAGCTGGTTCGTGTCGGCACGCACGCTCAGCACGTCGAGGCGCCCGTCGCCGTCGATGTCGAGCAGCTTGAGGCCGTAGAGGACGGAGCTCGTCGCGATCGCCTGCTCCGCACCGAACGTGCCGTCGCCGTTGCCCGGCGCGAAGTAGAACTGGCTCGTCGACCACGTGGAGAAGACGAGGTCCTCGAAGCCGTCGCCGTCGATGTCGCCGAGGACGAGGTCCGAGCCCTGCTCGAGCGTCGGCGCGCGCCAGGCACGCTCGAACACGCCGTTGCCGAGGTTCTTCAGGACCATCAGCTCGTGCGTCTTCAGCACCACGAGGTCGACCCAGCCGTCGCCGTCGAGATCCCGAGCCACGAGGCCGTCGAGGTTCGCGCGGGTCGCGTAGGCCTCGAAGCTGTTGCGGAAGTGCAGGTGCTTGCGGCCGGTGAAGGCCGCGGCTCCCGTCGCCGGGGCGCGACCGGGGATCGCCTGCGTGGTTGGGGTGAGCTGGACGGGGGTCGGACGGGCGACGGCGCTGCCGGCGAGCAACGCCAGGGCCGCGGCGACGGCGGTGGGGATCTTGGTCATGAAAGGAGCGGAGGTGGGGGAGCGGACGGGCCTCCGAAGCCGGAATCACCCGTTCGCAGCGGTGGACGCTCGGACTGGCCTGAAGGTTCCGTCCTGCCCAATCGTTGCGAAAAACCTACCCCCGCGTGGATGCGCAGGAGGCCGCACCGACCGCTGCGAGCCCCTTCCCCGTCCGCTCGAGGGGGTGCTCGCCCCTCCGTCCGGTCACTTCTTCCGGACGTAGCGGATCGAGAGCATCTCCGTCCGCTCGCCGCCCGGACCCTCGCCGAGGATCTGGAACGCGCGCTCGTCGTCCCCGACGACCTTGGTGACGTGCCATTCGGTCTTGCCGGGCTTGCCCTCGGCCGCCGGCACTTCCATGCGCATCGTGCGCGTCTTCGTCGCTTCGTCCCACGTGCCCTCGGCGAGCAGCGGCTGCGGCGACAGGCTGTAGATCCACAGGCCCGTGTACTTGCCGCGCGCGGGGTCCCAGGCCTCGAGGCCGCGCCCTTCGAACGGCACGGAGCCGAAGCTCGCCTTCAGGTGCGACACGATGCCGTTGCCACCCGGACCGGCCTCGACCACGAGCGTGCCGGGGTACTCCTTGCCGCCGGCCTTCACGGTGGCGGTCCACTCGCCGACTTCGGGGGCGAGGATCAGGGCCTGCGGAGCGGGGGGAGCCTTGCGCGAGCCGGGGCCCTGGGCGGCGAGGCTCCAGGCGGCGAGCGACAACGAGGCGACGAGCACGGTGGGGAGGAGGAGCTTCTGCATGGCGCCTCGATTACGCAGCAGCGCCGCGACAGGATTCAAGCCGCGGCCCCGTTCGATTCGCGCCGCTAAGCGCTGGCCTTCGGAAGCTTGCCTCGTCCGGCCGCGCGCGCGCGACGACGATGCTCGCGTCCCGATCCGGAAGCGAACCCCATGAAGAACCTGATCCTGCTTGTCGCGCTCGTCCTCGTCGCCACCGCCCTCGGCTGCTGCCTCGTGTCGCCCAAGCCCGCGCCGCCCGCAGCCGGCCTCGTCGGTGCGTGGAAGGGCGAGTCGACGTTCCTCGATCGCGAGCTCGCCGCGGAATACGGCGCCTTTCCGGTCGAGGTCGAGATCGCGGCCGACGGCTCGGCCACGGGCTCGATCGGTTCGGCGCGGCTCGCCGAGGCGCTCGTGCGCGAGCGTGAGGGCGAGTTCCTCGTCGAAGGCCGCCTCGACGGCGACGTGTTCCCGACCGGCAGCCTGCCCGCGCAGGGCAAGTCGCTGTTCGTGATGATCCTCGCCGCGCCGGTCGACGCTCACTCGTCCGGCAACCTGCACCTCAAGTCGAACGGTGTGTTCGACTTCACGCTGCGCGTGTGCGGGCTCGAGCTCTCGAAGCCGTAGCGGCGTTCAGGGCTGCACGAGGAACTCGAGCGCGTTGGAAAGCGATGTGCTCTTCGGCGCCGGCGGGTCGCGGTACCAGGCCTGCGCCTGCACGCTGGCGCCGGCTTGCAGCGGAGCGCCGAGCGCTGCGGGGTTTGCCGCGACGAACTGCAGGAAATCGAGCGAGAGCAGGCCGTTGCACGAACCCGACGTGCCGCCGGAGAGCTGCACGCCGGTGCGCTGCGTCGGCGACTTCACGCACAGGAAGCTCGTGCCCGTGCCCCACGGCAGCGCCGCGCGTCCGTTGAGGCCGTAGAACACCAGTCCCTGCCGCACGCCGTCGACGCCGCTCGCGGAGAGCGTGAAGCCGGCGGTCGCGCTCGCGCTCGGCACGCCCGTGGCGACGAGCGTCGCGACGCAGCCCTGCGCGCTCGTGCCCGACTGGCAGAAGCTCTCGATCGGGCCCGCGTCGATCGCGATCGCGAGTCCGTCGGGAGCCGTGGCCGGCGCGGCGAGCTGGCCGACGGCGAACCAGCGTCCGACGTTGCCAGCGCAGGCGCCGAGGAAGTACGAGTCGCCGCTCGTGTTCCCGTAGAAGAACGAGGCCGCGAGGGTTCCGTCGGGACGCAACGAAGTCGCAAAGGCCGTGCGTCCGCTGGAGCCCAGCGAGATGCCGGCCGCGAGCGCCGCTCCGCCGCCATCGGTGGCGAGCGCGAGCACTTCCTCGTCGGTCCCCGGCTGCGCCAGCACGCGGCTCCACGCCAGCGCGCCACCCGGGGCGAACGCGACGACGAAGGCCTCGCGATCGAAGGCGATGCTGAAGCGCCAGCCGCCGAGCAGGATGCGGCCGTAGTCGTCGAAGGCCACCACGTTGACGAACTCCGACGCACCGTTCGGGCCGTCCCAGTCGCTGCGCCACAGGAGCTGGCCACTCGACGAATAGGCGATCGTCGACACGTCCATGCTCGTCATCAGGTCGTTCGAGACGTAGCCGCCCGCGAGCACGCGCCCGGCTGCATCGACGTGGACGTCGAGCCCGAAATCGTTGCCGCTGGGATCGAGCGAGCCGTGGCTGCGCGTCCACTGGAAGGCGCCGCTCGCGTCGAGCTTCGCCACCGTGAAGTCGTAACTGAAACCGTTGATGAGCGAGCCTGCGACGTACACGTTGCCCGCCGCGTCGGCGCACATGCCGCGGGCGGTCGTGAGCTGCGAGCCGGCGTCGAGGGTCGTGCTCCACAGGAACGCGCCCGTGCTCGAGAACTTCGCCACGGCCGGAGCCGAGCCGAAGGTCGGGTCGCTCACGTCGCCGCAGAGGTAGATGTTGCCCGCGGGGTCGAGCGCGAGGTCGGTGGGCACCTGCAGCACCATCGAGTTCAGGTCCCACAGGCCCTCGA